>CASEPH010000453.1 GCA_949289625.1 uncultured Clostridia bacterium
TGAGCGTGATGGTTCCTTCTCCCACATCAGAGGAAAAAGAAAGACCGGCAATTTCCATACGGCCAAAAACTTTGTCAACGCCTTCCGTTTCGCTGATCTGTTCCACCAGCGACCTGTCCAGAGGTGTATTTCCCATTGTAACAGATACATCCGCTGCCGAGGGAGAGAGCGCGGGCATTCCCTGATTAAGAAAAACTACCATTACCTGAAACGACAGGAACATCATAATGCTGATAGCAATCGAGCAGGTCATAAGGAATAGATTCTTTTTGCCGGACAGTGCATGGAAAATCCCCATGCTGGTTTCAAGGCGGAACAGCTTTGTATTTGCAGCCCTTTTGTTCTGCGTAAGCTGTGTACTGCCGCTGATTGCGGTTACCGGCGATACTTGAGAAGCCTTTTTCGCTGGGGACAGGGACGCCAGCAGTACAATCAGAAAACCAATCACCGCACCAGCAATCAGACCGCTTACACTAAACTGAAAAAGCGGTATTTCTGAAAAGCGTTCTCCGCTGATGGATTTCAGCAAGAGGCAGGCACACCATGTAATGATCTGTCCGGCAACCAGCCCAATCGGTACACCCTTCATACTTTGGCGCAGCCCTTGAAGAATGACAAAGTGCTTTACCTGTGCTTTGGATGCCCCCAGGCACCGCAAAAGGCCATAGAACTGAACTCGTTCCAGAACATTTGTGTTAAAGCCGGCGGCAATCATTACTGCACCGGCAATCAGCACCAGAAGGACAAGAAAGCCTGCAACAATGTATAAGGACTGCATCGTACTGTTCTCACTTTGCCCCATCAATCCGAGAAGCGCCGTATTTTCGCTTACCTGACTGTCTGAAAGTCCGTATTGTATTTTTATTTCATTCATGGCCTTTTGAATGTTTACACCATCTTTGAACCGGACGCGGAAAGTGGTTCCGGTTTGGGCATTTTCATCCGCAATTTGGCGAAAACCGTCCTCAGTCAATACCATACCATATACATCCGCTTTAAGCAGACTTCCCATATCGGCAAGCACGCCGGTAATGCGATATTCCCGGCTGGAACCGTCCGGCACTGTAACGGTCACAGTGTCGCCAACCGCAAGGCCCAACTGTTCCAAAGCTGATCTGTTCAATAATGCTTCATCAGGCTGGGTGGGGTATGAACCGTTTTCCATATCCATTTCTGTCAAAGTGGAAAAGGTGTCCTCATTCGCACCTGCGAAACTGACTGCTTTGGAGCCGATTGAGCCGGTACTTCCCTGATAGGCCCATCCACAGAGGGAAACATCTACCCGCGCTTTTACAAGCTCCGCCGTCTGCTCATCAATATCGGTCAGACTGATATGGTATTCACCATTCGTCTTGATAAAATAATTTTTCTGTGCGCGCAGCGCCATGTCTGCCATGCTGAAAATAGCAGTTACCAGCAGCACCGAAAGGACAATGCAGAGAACCGAAATTCGATTGTTCTTGCGGTGTACCTTTTCATATTGCGGGACGAGACTAAGATAGCTTTTCATCGAATGCGCCTCCCAAGTCCGTCAGGACGCCGTCCGATACCCGGAACACCCGGTCCACAGAGGCGGTCAAATTGTTGTTGTGAGTAATCATCAGGATGGTCTGCTGGTAGTGCCGGGACGCCTGGGTCAGCAGAGCGATCACATCCTGGCTGTTTTTGGTGTCCAAGTTGCCCGTAGGTTCATCGGCCAAAATCAGTTTCGGCTTGGTGATTAGAGCGCGACCGATGGCCACCCGCTGCTGCTGACCGCCGGAGAGCTGGCTGGGCAGGTGACGCCTCCGTTCTGTCAGACCCAGCAGTTCCAGCAATTCATCCACCTCGGACTTCTTTGATTTTCGGTAATCCAGCAACAGAGGAAAGGCGATATTCTGCTCCACATTCAGCTCCGGGATCAGTTGAAATGACTGGAAGATAAAGCCGATATTCCGCCGCCGAAAGATGGTCCTCTGCTCGTCCTTCATGGCAAAGAGATCCTGCCCATCCATGAGGATATGGCCGGAAGTAGGCGTGTCCAGCGCACCGATGCAGTTGAGCAGGGTACTCTTACCGGAGCCGGACTCCCCCACCACCGCCGCAAACTCCCCCCGACACAGGGAGAAGGACACCTGTTTCAGCGCCTCCACCTTTGCCTCACCGGCACCGTAGGTCTTGCACAGGTTT
>CASEPH010000454.1 GCA_949289625.1 uncultured Clostridia bacterium
CTTCTAAGGAAGCATACCGTCTGTCGCTCCTGCTGAATGTTTGATTCAGTCAGGGGCGTTTTTTGTGGCCTAATTCCATGGAAACGAAAGGAGAACATCATCTATGGTTATTATTATGAAGCCGGGTACCAGCAAGGAGCGGATTGACGCGCTGGCCCACGAGTTAGAGGTCAAAGGTCTAAAGGTAGGCATCACCAATGGAGTGGGATGCTCCATTCTGGGACTGGTGGGCGATACCACCATGCTGGATGCCGACGATTTGATGCTTCACGACGGTGTGGAGCGGGTCATGCGGGTCCAGGAGCCCTACAAAAAGGCCAATCGGAAATTCCATCCTGACGATACAGTGGTGGAAGTGGGGGATGCCAAAATTGGCGGAGGAAATTTCACCGTCATTGCCGGGCCTTGCTCCGTGGAAGATGAAGCCCAGATCATTGGTGTGGCGGAGGACGTAAAAAAGAGCGGTGCCAAGCTGCTGCGGGGCGGCGCCTTCAAACCCAGGACCTCCCCCTACTCCTTCCAAGGCATGGGTGTTCAGGGACTGGAGCTGCTGCTCAAAGCCAGAAAGGCCTCCGGCCTCCCCATCGTCACCGAAATCATGAGCCCTCGCTACTGCGAAATTTTTGAAAACACCGTGGATCTGGTACAGATCGGCGCCCGAAATATGCAGAACTTTGATCTGCTGAAGGAAGTGGGCAAGATGTCCAAGCCTGTGCTGCTCAAACGTGGCCTTGCCAACACCTATGAGGAATGGATCATGTCCGCCGAATACATCATGTCTGAGGGCAATGAGAATGTCATCCTCTGCGAACGCGGTATCCGTACCTTTGAGACCTACACCCGCAACACCCTGGATGTGTCCGCCATTCCCTGCCTGCGGCGTATGACCCATCTGCCCATCATTGTGGATCCCAGCCACTCCGGCGGTGCCGCCTGGCTGGTAGAGCCGCTGACCATGGCCGCCATTGCGGCAGGTGCTGACGGCATCATTGTGGAAGTCCACAACGATCCGCCCCACGCCAAATGCGACGGCAAGCAGAGCCTGACGCCCAAGCAGTTCGACGACCTGATGAAAAAGGCCACTACCCTGGCCCAGTTCATGGGGAAAACCGTATGAGTACCCTGCAGGTCAACATTCCCGGCAAGACCTACTCCATCGTCTGCCAGAAGGGCATCCTGGATCAGGTTGGAGGACTACTGCGTCCCGTTTTGAAGGGCCAATTGGCCGTCATTGTTACGGATTCCAACGTAGAACCCCACTATGCCGCCCGGCTGGCCCGCAGTCTCCATCTGGAGGGGTTCCGCACCGCCATTTTGGAGATTCCCGCCGGGGAACCCAGCAAATGCCCAGCGGTTCTGGTAGAGCTTTGGGAACAGATGATGGATCTGGGCCTCACTCGCTCTGACGCAGTCATCGCCCTGGGTGGGGGTGTCGTAGGGGATCTGGCCGGCTTTGCGGCGGCTACCATTCTCCGGGGGGTGGACTTTGTCCAGGTCCCCACCACTCTGCTGGCCCAGGTGGATTCCTCTGTGGGCGGCAAGGTGGCCGTGGATCTGCAGGCGGGTAAAAATTTGGCCGGGGCCTTTTATCAGCCGAAAATGGTGATTATGGATCCGGATTGCCTTTCTACCCTTACCGACCGGGCTTTTTCCGACGGTATGGCAGAGGTCATCAAATACGGCTGCATCTGGGACAGGGCCTTCTTTGACCAACTTGCCAGTCTGGGCAGCCGCGCAAACATTGCCGCCCACATGGAAGAGATTGCCCTCCGCTGCTGCGATATCAAGCGTCAGGTGGTGGAACAGGACGAGCTGGATCACGGTCTTCGGATGCTGCTGAATTTTGGCCACACCCTGGGCCACGTCTATGAAAAAGCCTACCACTATGAGACCTACACCCACGGGGAAGCCGTAGCGGCAGGCATGTGCGCAGCGGCCAGATTGGGCGTACTGCTGGGCGTCACCCCGGCCGGAACGGAGGAAACCATTGCCCAGATCCTGCGGCAATTCGATTTACCCACGTCAATTCCCGCCCGGAAGCAGGACTACGCTGAAACCCTCACCAAAGACAAGAAAAGCGACGGCAGCCGGATCTCCCTGATTCTCCTGCGGGAACTGGGCAAAGCGGAAGCGGTTTCCATGGAACAGTCCCAGCTTTTGGCCCTGGTGGAGGAGGCGGGACTATGCAGGTAACCATTACCCCCCATTCTCTGTGTGGTACGGTCACACCGCCCCCCTCAAAATCCCAGGCCCATCGGGTCATTATCGCTGCTGCACTGGCAGAAGGATGTAGCGTGATTTCCGGGGTTCAGCCCTCTCAGGACATCACTGCCACCCTGTCCTGCATGACCGCCCTGGGTGCGGAGATTGCTTGGCAGGAAGACACCCTCACCATCCATGGAATTGGTATCGCCCGTCCTGCCAAGACGCCGGAGCTCTGCTGCGGGGAATCCGGTTCCACCCTGCGGTTTCTCATCCCCATTGCCTTGGTTCTGGCGGAAGGGGGACGTTTCACTGGTCGGGGACGGCTGATGCAGCGGCCTCAGGAGCCATATTTTGCAATTTTCCGCGAAAAAGGAATTGCCTTTTCCACGGAACATGATACACTAAATATAAGAGGACGCCTTACCCCCGGCCTTTACAGGCTTCCCGGCAACGTATCGAGCCAATTTGTCACAGGCCTTATGTACGCCCTGCCCTTGCTTTCAGGCGACAGTCATATTCATTTGACCACGGAACTGGAGTCCTCCGGCTATATCCAGATGACCATAGACGCACTCCAGCAGTTCGGCGTCACAGTGGTGCCGGAGGAAGGGGGCTGGCTGATCCCCGGTCGGCAGCGTTATCACGCCCAAAACGTCTCCGTGGAAGCGGACTATAGCCAGGCGGCGTTTTTCTATGCAGCCCAGGGCATGGGAAACCCCGTCACCGTCTCCGGTATGCATCCCCATTCCCATCAGGGGGATCGGATCATCCTGGACTACGAGAACCGGCTGAACCACGCCGGTCCGGTGACATTGGATGTCCGGGAGTGCCCGGATCTGGTTCCGGCGCTGGCTGCAAGAGCCGCCCTTCGTCCCGGAGACTGCACGCATATTGTCAACGCGGGACGGCTCCGGATCAAGGAAAGCGACCGGCTGGCCTCTGTGACGGCGGTGCTGTACGCTTTGGGTGCGCAGATCACTGAAGAGCCCGAGGGACTTTTGATCCTGGGCCGGGACCGTCTTTCCGGCGGCGTTACGGTGGACAGCTGGAATGACCACCGGATCGCCATGATGGCAGCCATTGCCGCCTCCTGCTGTGATGAGCCTGTCACCATCACCGGGGCGGAATGCGTCAGAAAATCCTATCCCACCTTCTGGGAAGAATACGCACGTCTGGGGGGCAAACTGGAGGTAACGCCATGAAATACACGATTTTTGGAGAATCCCATGGTCCGGCTGTCGGCGTGGTGTTGACAGAAGTACCCTCGGGTATTCCGGTGGATACCGATTTCATCGCTTGGGAGCTGGACCGGCGAGCAACCGGTAAAAACGCCCTGTCTACAGCCCGCAAGGAAACCGATCAGGTGGAATTTCTCTCCGGGGTATTCCAGGGACAGACCACCGGCACACCACTGTGCATGGTCATCCGCAATGGCGACCAGCATTCCGGGGATTACGAGGCCATACGAGAACTTGCGCGGCCCGGCCATGCGGATCTCACCGGCTTTGTTCGCTACGACGGCTGCAACGATTACCGTGGGGGCGGGCATTTTTCCGGTCGGCTCACTGCTCCGTTGGTAGCTGCAGGAGCCCTGGCAAAGCTGGCCCTGCAGCGGCACGGCGTTCGCGTCGGCGCCCACATTGCCGCCATCGGCGGAATATCCGATCAGCAACTGGATTATGCCGATCCGGACATGGAGGCCCTGCTCTCCTGTGCGGAAAAGCCTTTCCCCACCCTGTCCGACTCTGCCGGTGCCCAGATGCAGGCGATGATTCTGCAGTGCAGAAAAGAGGGGGATTCCGTGGGCGGCGCCATTGAATGCATCATTTCCGGCCTCTCCATTGGTTTGGGCGCGCCGGATTTCGACCAGAACGCGGAGACTATTTTTGCCCGGCACCTGTTTGCCATCCCTGCCATCAAGGGTCTGGAATTCGGCAGCGGATTCCGTCTGGCGGAAATGCGGGGCAGTCTTGCCAACGACGCCTGGTATCGTGGCCAGGACGGACCTGCCACCAGAACCAATCACAACGGTGGGATTTTGGGCGGCATCACCACAGGGATGCCGGTGGTGTTCCGGGTGGCGGTCAAGCCCACCCCCTCCATTTCCCAGCCCCAGCAAACCATCAATATGCACACCGGCGAGGAGACAACACTCTCCATCACCGGCCGTCATGACCCCTGTATCGTCCATCGAGCCGTACCAGTGGTGGAGGCCGCAGCGGCCCTGGCAGTCACGGAACTTATGAAACTATAAAGGAAGGCGATTCCCATGCACGAATTGGACCGCATGCGTAGCACAATTGACGAGATCGACAGTCAGATCGTCCGTCTGTTTGAGCAGCGCATGGCCGTCACCCAGCAGGTGGGCGAGCTGAAGCAAAAGCACCAGCTCCCCGTGCTGGATAATAACCGGCAGAAGGAGGTTCTGGAGAGCAAAGCTGCTTTGCTGCAGGACCCCAGACTGAAAGCCGATGTGACCATGCTCTACGAGACCATTATGGGGATCTCCCGCCGGCAGCAGCGACGCATTGTCCGGGAGGGAAGCGAAGAACCCAATTACGCCCGGTTTCAGCAGGCCTTTATGCAGCGCAGAACGCCGGTAGCGCACCCTGTGGTGACCTATCAGGGGGAACCCGGCGCCTATTCCGAGCAGGCTTGCATCAGTTTCTTTGGATCGGAGGTCCAGGCTCAGGGGCTGGGCCAGTTTGAGGACGTATTTCTCTCCCTGAAAGACGGTACGGCAGATTACGGCGTGGTCCCCATTGAAAACAACTCCACCGGGGCCATCCGCCAGATCTACGACCTGCTTTCCAAGTACGAGTTTTCCCTGGTGGGAGAAACCACGGTCAAAGTGGAGCACTGTTTGGTGGCACCTCCAGGCGCTACCTTAGACACCATCACCCACGTTTATTCCCATGAGCAGGGGATCTTTCAGTCGGAACAGTTTTTAAAGCAGCATCCCAATTGGATCGCCGTCCCCTATCTGGACACCGCCGGCAGCGGCAAATATGTGGCGGAAACCGGGGATATTACCAAGGCTGCCATCTGTTCTGCTCGGGCTGCGGAGCTGTATGGGCTGAACATTCTGGTTCGGGGCACCAACTACAGCGCCACCAACACCACCCGGTTTGTGGTGGTCTCTCCCTACATGGAACTGCGGGAGAGTGCAAACAAAATCAGCACCGTTCTCACCACCCCCCACGAATCCGGCTGTCTCCATGAGATCCTGGGGATCTTTGCCGTGAACGGCCTCAACATGGTCAAGCTGGAGTCCCGGCCTATTCCGGGCAAGAGCTGGGAGTATATGTTCTTTATCGAATTTACCGGCAATCTCTCTGCCCCCGGCATGGACGGCGTATTGCGGGAACTTTCCCAGACTGCGGCGGATTTCCGAGTGCTGGGCAACTTCAAGTCTAATTTGGAGCATCAATCGTGAAAAACATCTATTTAATTGGGATGATGAACTGCGGAAAATCCACCTGTGCCCGGCTGCTCCATTGTTCCCTGGGGCGCCCCATGCTGGACACCGATCAAGAGATCGAAGCCCGTGCCGGCATGTCCATTCAGCAGATCTTCCGCCAATACGGGGAGCCGTATTTTCGGGACCTGGAAACCGCATTGTGCCGAGAGCTCTCCCGTCAGGAAAACCTGATCGTAGCCTGCGGCGGCGGTCTGCCCCTGCGGCAGGAAAACCGGGATCTGCTCCGGCAAAGCGGTAAGGTGGTTTTTCTGAACCGGGACCCTCAACGGTGCTACGAGGAAGGCGATATGTCCCAACGACCTCTGGCACAGCAGGGCAAAGCCGATTTTTTATCACGTTATTTTCAGCGGGAGCCCATTTACCGGGCAGCCGCCCATCTCATCATCGGTGATTATCCTTCCCCGGAACAAACCGTGAATGAAATTCTACAACAACTGGAGGAACAGCAATGAGATTTCTCATCATCAACGGACCGAACTTAAATCTTTTGGGCCAACGGGAACCTGACGTCTACGGTAACGACAGCTATGATACGCTGGTACACCGTATCCGAACCTCTGCAACGAATATGAATGTGGAAGTGGAGATCTTCCAGTCCAACCACGAGGGCGCCATAATTGACCAGATTCATCTGGCTCGAGGGGTTTTTGACGGCATTATCATCAATCCCGGCGCTTACACACACTACAGCTATGCAATTTTGGATGCCCTGAAGGCAGTGGATCTGCCCGCCGTAGAGGTTCATCTATCCAACGTTCATAACCGGGAAGAATTTCGCCGCACCTCCGTCACCGCAGCCGGCTGTGACGGTCAGATCTGTGGACTGGGGTATTTCGGATATGTAGCCGCCATGGGCTATCTGATCGAAAAGCTGGCTAGCCATGAAGATTGAGTATCATAACGGCACCGGTCTGCTGGCGGTAATCGGAGACCCCATTGCCCACAGTCTTTCCCCCCTGCTTCAAAACACCATGATCGGTGCTTTGGGCAGGGAGGACCTGTATCTGGCCATCCGGGTAGAAAAGGGCAATCTGCCTGCCTTCCTCCAGGCCGCCAAAACCATCGGTATTCAGGGCTTTAATTTGACCATGCCCCACAAAGAGGACATTCTGCCCTATCTTTCCGCCCTGACCCCTGAGGCTAGGCGTGCCGGCAGCGTCAATTCTGTCCGGCTGCTAGATGGAAAACTGGAAGGCCACTCCACAGACGGCATTGGCTTTCGTCGGGCTCTTTCCGACCTGGGTTACGACTTTCAAGATCAAGTCGTAACTATTTTGGGCGCTGGCGGCGCAGCCAAATCCATCGCCATGACCGCCGCAAACAGTGGGGCCAAACAGGTTCGCATTTTGAATCGCACCCTGAAAAAAGCAGAACAAATCTGTGCCGGAACCCCGAATATGGCGGCATTCCCGCTCTCCCACGCAGAGGAAGTCCTTCCCGATACGGATATTCTGATCAACACCACCCCGGTGGGAATGGAGGGCACGGACGCCCACGGTTCCTTTCCTTTTCTCCCTGCACTGCAGTCCGACGCACCTGCGGTGGACTGTATTTACGCCCCAGCAATGACCCCCTTTATGTCCGCCGCCAAAGTGCTGGGACATCCCGTAGCCAACGGCATTGGCATGCTGGTCTATCAGGCTATCTACGCCTATGCCTTTTTCCGGCAGTTGGAGCTAAATCCGGAAACGGTGTCCCAACTGGGCCAGCTATTGTTGACTGCCACCGGTATTTCTCCCACGGGATAAATTGTAACCTTTTGTTGTTGACTTCTTCCTAATTTTTCTATATGTTGTATAGTATATTATATCCTAACACAAAGGAAAGTTAAAGGAGCGAGATCAATGAAAACAAGCAGCTCGAAACGGCTCGTCAGTCTGCTGATGATCCTTGCGCTGGTCGTCAGCCTTTTCTTGGCGATCCCAGTGCAGGCTTCTGACGCCGGCACCGCTGAAACGCCTCTGCCCTTGGCGGATTTGGGCGGTACTGTGGAAAACGATTCCACAGACGCATACATCGGCTGGACCAACGATGCCCTACCTCAGGATCAGATGAAAACGCTGATCAACAGTCAGACGCTGCATCCCCAGCGCACCGGTTATGTCGAGATGGATAACCGCCTGGCCGAACTGCTGGAACCCTATAAGGATGCGGATGCCTACACCAAAATCCAAGCCATTTACAAGTGGGCCATCGAAAACGTAGTGTACACCCACAACGGCTATGGCTACATCGAGGGCGCTACCAACCAGTATGACTACCTTACCAGAACCTTTTATGTGGACGAGATGACCTACGAAGAGGGTCTGCAAAAAGCCATTCCCGACAAGGTCATCAATCACGCCTCCTA
>CASEPH010000455.1 GCA_949289625.1 uncultured Clostridia bacterium
CCGGGCGACATCATCCTGGCCGACCCCGACGGCGTCATCGTCATCCCCCGCAAGGACGCGGCGGTGATCCTGGAGGACGCCAAGAAGTTCCAGGCCGCCGACGAGGGCAAGCTGGCCGCCGCCAAGGACGGCACCGCCAAGCGCGGCTGGGTGGAGAAGTCCCTGGAGGAGAAGGGCTACGAGATCATCGACGGCGTGTATCACCCCTGAAAATTACGAAAAAAGAGAGATTAGCTGCCGGCGCCTTCCGCGGGAAGCACCCACAGCTGAAAAATTATTGTAAAGGAAAGTGAGGGCTGAGATATGCCAATTGGTGTTATCGCATTTGTCGTTTATATTTTAGCCATCTTGGTCTGGATGCTGGTGATCAAGCGCAACATAGCTGAGGCTATGCTGGTCGGTTTGATTGTTATTGCTCTGTTCAATGGCCCAGCTAATATTTTGACAACACTGTGGGATGCAACCTTTGCCGCATCCAAAGAGAGTTCCTTCCTGGCAACGATGCTGTTCCTGCTCATGGCTGTAGTCATGACAAAAACAGGAATCATCGCAAAGCTAGTAGAGCTGTTGAATTCCATGATTGGACGCGTTCGCGGCGGTGCCGCTTATGTGTCCGTATGTGCCAGCTTCCTGTTTGGCCTTGTTTCCGGCAACGCCATTGCAAACTGCTCCACCGTAGGCGCGATTACCGTCCCCTGGATGAAGGACAGCGGCTGGCCGAAACCTGTGGCCGCGACTATGAACGCCGGAAACGCCGGTGTCGGTCAGGCTATGCCGTCCTGCTCTGCCCTCTATCTGCTGGTCGGCCTGGCGGAGGTTTCCGCCGTGGTTTCTGTTGGCGAGGCTTATATTGCCTGCCTGTGCGCCGGTGCCTGGACCTTCGGCTATCGTTTGCTCCGGGTCTGGCTGTATGCGAGAAAATACGACGTGCGTCCGGTGCCCGCGGATCAAATCAAACCCCTTGGACAATCTTTCCATGACAACTGGACTTCTCTTCTGATGCTGTTGGGAATTGCGATTCCTCTGTTGCTGACAGTTGGCCCCATTTCTGATGCTTTAGCTGCCATTCCTTCCATTGGTTCTGACGGCATAGGTTCTGTCAATATCGTTTTGTGGGTTCCCATTGTGGTGTGTGTAATCTGCCTGATCGTCGGCCGGAAAAATTTGCCCCGCTCTGTTGGAGGCTGGGTAGACATTTTAAAGGGCTGCCAGCACACCTTCTGCACCGTTGGCGGAGTGCTGCTGTTTGCTCTGGCTGCCAGCAATGTTTTGAACATGGTCGGCTTTGATCAGGACCTGGCGGCAATCCTGCAGTCCCTTGATCTCCCCGGCATCGTTATGGTAATTCTGACCTGCGTGATGATTGCCTTGGTAGCCGGTCCGCTGAGTGCCGTGGCTACTACTGCCGCTGTGGGCCAGGTGGCGTATTCCATCTTTGTGGGTACGGGAGGAATCGCTCCCATCTGCGCGGTGTGTGCCTTCATGATCTGCATCTCCACCGAGGGCGCCTCTCCCCCCAGTTCCTCCCCCATCTTTATCTCCTGCGGTTTGGCAGAGGTGGAGGACCCCAAGGTAATTTTCCGCCCGCTGATCACAGACTACATTCTCCCTCTGCTTGTCGTAGCTGTGCTGGTGGCCTATGGAATATTCCCTGTCATTCATTAAACAAAGGGAAGGAGAGTTAACATGAAATCTGTGGAAAAGATTTTAGAAATGCTCTGTGTTATTTTGACAGTCGTATTTTTTGGCGCTGTGGCCGTGATGGTGCTGTGCCAAGCGGTCTCTCTGGGAATGATGAACGGCGCAATGTCTGTGTACTTTTCTGATCTGATTGCAGAACCGGCCAGCATGGTAGCTGCGGTAGCAACAATCATCGCCATGATCTTAGGCTATATCCGTGGACAGATGAAATCTTGATATCGGCAGCAAAAAAGGATGTGTTATTATGCTGGATTTGTTGATTATTAACGGTCATGTGATTGATCCTGCCAATCAAACGGACGGCATCCAGCCGGTTGCAATCTACAATGGAGAGATTGTCCCCTATGAAGAGGGGGAATCCGCCAGACATACCATTGATGCCGCAGGGAAATATGTGTTCCCCGGCCTGATCGACTCCCATGCCCATATGTTCACTGAGGGAACAGATATCGGGTGCTATCCAGACTTGGCTTATTTGCCCACCGGCGTCACCAGCGCCGTAGACGCGACAGCGGGCGTGTCCAATTACCGGATGTTCCGCTCTGCAATTATTGAGCGCAGTAAGGTGACCATCAAGAGCTTTCTGCAGATGTGCTCCGCCGGCTTGGCGACGACCAGTTACCATGAGAACATCAACCCCAAATACTTCAACCCGGAGAAAATTGCCCGGATTTACCACGAGAACAAGGACAATATCCTGGGTTTGAAAATCCGTCAAAGCGAGGAACTGGCGGAGGGTCTTGGAATTGAGCCGCTGAAGGCGACGGTGGCAATCGCGGAGAAAATCGGCTGCCCGGTGGAGGTCCACTGCACCAACATTCCTGTGCCTACCAGCCAAGTCCTGGATATTCTTCGCCCTGGCGATATCTTTGAGCACGTC
>CASEPH010000456.1 GCA_949289625.1 uncultured Clostridia bacterium
CTGGAACGGGCAGATCGCGGCGGCAGTCTCAATACCGTGGAGCTGCTGCGAATTGCCGGTGTGTTGCGTTCTGCTAGAACCGTCAAAGCCTACGGAGAGGGCGAGGGGGTGGAAACGGGATGCCTGGAGCATCTATTCTGGTCCCTGACGCCTAACCGGTATCTGGAAGACCGGATTTTTGGCGCCATTATCAGCGAGGAGGAGATTTCTGACAGCGCCAGTCCTGCTCTCAGCGACATTCGCCGGCATATGCGGGTGACAGGGGCCCGGGTCCGGGAGAGCTTGCAAAAGATCATCTCTTCGCCCAGCTATTCCAAATATCTTCGGGAACCCATCATCACCATGCGTGGGGACCGGTATGTGGTGCCGGTGCGCAGTGAGTTCAAAAATGCCATCCCCGGCATGGTCCACGATGTATCCTCCAGCGGAGGTACGTTTTTCATTGAGCCCATGCAGGCGGTGCAGGCCAATAATGAGCTGCGAGAGCTGCTGATCCAGGAGAAAAAGGAGATCGAGCGGATCTTAGCGGAGCTGTCTGCGGAGGTAGCTGCCCATCGAGAGACCATCAGCACCGACTATGACACCCTGGTGGCATTGGATGTGATCTTTGCAAAGGCCCGGCTCAGCTACAGCATGAAGGCCATGTGCCCCGGTGTGGGCAGCGAAGGCAAGATCATCTTGAACCGGGCCAGACATCCGCTGATCGACCCCAAGGCCGTGGTGCCCATCACTGTGCGGTTGGGGGATGACTTTGATACCCTGGTGATCACCGGCCCCAACACCGGCGGTAAAACGGTGACGCTGAAAACCCTGGGACTGCTGACGCTGATGGCGGAGTGTGGCCTCCATATTCCCGCCTCGGATGGAAGCTGCATTTCCACATACGAGATGGTTTTCGCGGATATTGGAGACGAGCAGAGCATCGAACAGTCCCTCTCCACCTTCTCTTCCCATATGAAAAATATTGTGGAGATCACGGAGGCGTGCGGCGAGGGCACCTTGGTGCTCTTTGATGAACTGGGAGCCGGCACGGATCCGGCGGAAGGTGCGGCATTGGCCGTGGCAGTCATCGAGTTCTGCCGGAAATTGGGGGCGAAAATCGCTGCCACTACTCATTACGGGGAACTGAAACTCTACGCCATGCGGACGGAAGGGGTTATCAATGCCTCCTGCGAATTTGACGTGGAAACCCTGCGGCCCACCTACCGGCTGCTAATCGGCATTCCGGGAAAATCCAACGCCTTTGCCATTTCCCAGCGGCTGGGGCTGAGCAGTTTGATTATCGACGACGCCAAAAGCCTGGTCAGCGAAAACGATGTGAATTTTGAGGACGTGCTTTCCCAGCTGGAGGCCCAACGCCAAGCCATGGAACAGGCCCGGGTGGAGGCGGAACGGCTGAAAGCAGAGATGGAGAAAGCCCAGAAGAAATCCGACGAATACTATCAGGAGATCAAAAAAGAGCGGGACAAGGCGGTTTCCAAGGCCAGAAAAGAGGCCCAGGCCATCATTGATGATGCCCGGCGTTCAGCCAACGCGGCCATGGACGAGTTGAAAAAGATGAAAAAACAGCTGAAGGACGCCGGTGCTGTGGAGGATATGAACCAGCGTCAGAGCGAGCTGCGCCGTGGACTCAATGCGGCGGAGGAACGGCTGACAGAGCATCAGGAGCCCCAGGTGAAAAAGGTCTCGGCGCGTCCTGCCAAGCAGGGAGATACGGTGGAGCTTCTGAAGCTGGGCACAAAGGCCACGGTTTTGCAGGTCAACAAGGATGGGTCCTTGCAGATCCAGGCCGGGATCATGAAGATCACGGTGAAACCGGATGAAGTCTATGTGCTTCCCAATCAGAGCGGACAGGATCAGGTCAAGAAGTTTGTGGAAAAAACCAACCGGGAACTTAGAAATATTGCCACGTCTCCGGAGGTGGATCTCCGTGGTATGACCGCCGACGAAGCCCTGGGTGCTCTGGATCTGTTCCTGGATAATGCATTGATGGCGAAGCTGACCTCGGTCCGCATCATCCACGGAAAGGGGACCGGCGTTCTGCGGAAGGCGGTCCAGCAGCACCTCAAGCATAACAAACGGGTCAAATCCGTGCGGCTGGGGGTCTATGGAGAAGGCGAAGATGGGGTGACCATTGCTGAATTAGACCCGTAATTGCAGGGAAAAATGTTGTTAACTATGACGAAACTGCAAAAATACGGGGGCTAGAGATTGACGATTTCCGGATTCTCTGCTATGATAAAGACAGCTAGGCAGAGATGCCCGAATTTTAGGGAGTGAGTGCGAAATGTGTACCAAGAATGTGGTTGTAAACAATCAGGTGGGCCTCCATGCTCGTCCTGCAACATTTTTTATTCAGAAAGCCAACGAGTTTAAATGTTCTATCTGGGTGGAGTTTGAGGAACGCCGGGTCAATGCCAAGAGCCTTCTGGGTGTGCTTTCTCTTGGAATCGTGAAGGGCACGGAGATTACCCTCATTGCCAACGGTTCTGATGAGGAAGAAGCTGTGGAAGCGCTTTCCGCGCTGATCTCCTCGGATTTTGGCGAGTAATTCTTGTATATCAGCCCCATGACCCAGAGGGGTCATGGGGCATTTCCTGCTTTTGGAGGAATTGCCTATGGAAATCCTGACGCCGCAGGAGCTCAAGGATAAAGTGCTTTCGCTGCCGCTGTCGCCGGGGGTTTATCTGATGAAGGATAAAACCGGCACCATTATCTATGTGGGGAAAGCAAAAAAACTGAAAAACCGGGTCAGCCAATACTTTCAGGACTCTGTGGCGCACTCGTCCAAAACTCGTATGATGGTGAGCCGGATCGCAGATTTTGATTATATCGTGGCTGGTTCTGAGTTTGAAGCCCTGGTGCTGGAGTGCAGTCTCATCAAGCGGCACCAGCCAAAGTACAACATCCTACTGAAGGACGACAAGGGCTATCCCTATATCCGGGTGGACCTGAAGGAGGATTACCCGGTCTTTACCATGGTGAGTAAACGCAGCGGCGATGGAGCCAAGTATTTCGGTCCCTACGGCGGACGCTTTGTGACCCAGCAGGCGCTGGATACCATCCGGCTTACGCTGAAGCTGCCGGGATGCAGTAAGAAATTCCCACGGGACATCGGAAAGGACCGACCCTGTCTCAACTATCAGCTTGGGAACTGCGACGGCTGGTGCCAGAAGAAGATGACTCAGGAGGAATACCGCCGGCGGATCGAGCAGGGCGTCCTGATGCTGGAGGGCCGGGACAAGGAACTGGCGGAGGAACTCAAGGCGCTGATGGAGCAGGCGGCGGAGGCTTTGGATTTTGAACTGGCTGCCAGCTACCGGGACCGGTATCGGGCCATCGAAGCCCTGTCCCAGAAACAGCTGGTGTGCTCTGGGGCTATGGCGGACACGGATGTGGTGGGGTATTTTGTCGGAACGGCAAAAACCGGATTCGCGGTGCTGCATTTTATTCACGGCAGTCTCCTTGACAAGGATGTGGAGGTGCTGGAGACCTCGGTGGGGGAGCAGCCGGAGGAGCTGGTCTCCACCCTGGTAAAGCAGTATTATATGCGCCGGGGCCTGGCGCCCAAGGATATCTATTTGCCCTGCGCCATGGAGGACGCAGATCTGTTTGCCCAGATGCTTTTGCAGGAATACGGAAAAAAGGTTCGGATTTCCGTCCCCCAGCGGGGAGACCATGTGAAGCTGGTGCAGCTGGCCTGCAGCAACGCCCGGGAGGAGGCAGAACGGGTCTCCACCGAGGCGGAGCGAACCTCCAAGACCTTGGAGCTTCTGGGAAGTATGCTCAAGCTTCCTGGTCTTCCGGAGCGTATCGAGGCCTATGATATTTCCAATCTGGGCAGTAGTGATATTGTGGCTTCCATGACGGTATTTTGCGGGGGACAACCTCATAAAAAAGACTATAAGCATTTCAAGCTGGAGGGCATGACCGGGCCCGACGACTACGGCTCCATGCGACAGGTGATTGAGCGCAGGTTTACCCGGTTCCTGGCGGGAGATCCTGGCTTTTCTCAGCGGCCGGACCTGCTGCTCATTGACGGTGGCATCACCCACGCAGACACGGTCCGGCGGCAGATTGCCGCCATGGGGATCTCCATTCCCGTGTTCGGTATGGTCAAGGATAACCGGCACAGGACTCGTGCTCTGGTGACGCCGGAGGGGGATGAGATTGGGATTCAGGGAAATCCGGCAGTGTTTTCGCTGATCGGTCGGATTCAGGAGGAGACCCACCGGTTTGCCATCACCTATCAGCGGAAGCTGCGTTCCAAATCCCTGCGGAAATCCTCCCTGGACAAGATCCCCGGTGTAGGAGATAAACGGAAACAGCAGCTTTTAAAAGCATTTAAAACCATTCAGGCAGTGTCGTCGGCGTCCCTGGAGGAATTGCAGCAGGTGGTTCCCAGGAATACTGCGGCCGCGGTTTACGAATACTATCACAGAACTTCGGAAACGGTTCCGGAGAAGGAGGTACCTTCATGCGAGTAATTACAGGCAGTGCCCGGGGCGCAAAACTTCGGACTTTGGAGGGCCTTTCCACCCGTCCTACGTCGGATCGGGTGAAGGAGGCGATCTTCAATATCATTCAGTTTGACATTGAAGGAAGGCGGGTGCTGGATCTGTTTGGAGGCAGCGGACAGCTGGCCATTGAGGCGCTGAGCCGTGGGGCCGCCTATGCTGTACTGGTAGACCAAAATCCCCAGGCGGTGTCGGTCATCAAGGAGAATCTGAAAAAGACAAAGCTGGATCAGAAGGCTTCCGTGTTTCAGTCTGACTATCTTCGGTTCCTTTCTACAACCAGAGAGCGGTTTGACATCATTTTTCTGGATCCACCATATGCGGAAAATTTTATAGAAAATGCCTTGCGAAAAATATCGGAAATTGACATTTTGACGGAAGGTGGTATAATAGTTTGTGAGCGGTCGCGGGAGAGAAGCTTGCCGGCCACAGTTGGTGATCTGATCTGCTCCAAGGACTACTGTTATGGCAAAACCGCTGTGAATCTCTATACAAGGTGAAGTGCTATGAGAATTGCCGTCTATCCGGGCAGTTTTGATCCGATTACCCTGGGCCATCTCAATATTATTGAGCGCGCCGCAAATATTTTTGATCGGTTGATCGTCTGTGTTGGGTATAATAGTAAAAAGAATCCCATGTTTACTGCGGAAGAGCGGGTCCAGCTGATCCGACAGGTGACGCGGAAGATGGATAATGTGGAGGTGGAAGCCTCCGATGAGCTGTTGGCGCAGTACGCCCAGAGAAAGGGTGCCTGTGTGATTGTCAAAGGGCTTCGGGCTGTTTCCGATTTTGAGTCGGAGTTTACCATGAGCCTGATTAACAAAAAGCTTAATCCGGACCTGGATACCATGTTCCTCACGGCGGAGGAGAAATTCATGTATCTCAGTTCCAGCGCGGTGAAAGAACTGGGGTATTACGACGTCGAGCTGAGTGATTTCCTGCCAGTGGAGGTCATTGATGAATTTAAAGCCAGATTACATGCAAGGAGATAGTCGTATGGAGAACAAAACCATAGATCAGCTGCTCAGCAGCATAGTCGCCTTGGTGGGCGATGCCCGTGGCTCCCTGTTCGGTCAGGACAAGTGCATGGTGGACCGGGAACAACTGCTCTACTTGGTAGACGCCCTGCAAAAACAGCTCCCTGCGGAGATTAACGAGGCCAGAACCGTCATCGAAAACTGCAATGTCCTCAGAACCAATGCCAAGAAGGACGCGGCTGAGACTCGGAAAGAGGCGGATAAGGTTCTGCGTGACGCAGAGGAGCGGGCAGCCAAACTGATTGAGGAAACTACCATTGTGGAGTTTGCCAAAAAGCGGGAGCAGGAGATTTTGGAGCAGGCTCAGCAGCAGCGTGCTATGCTGATCGCCGGGGCGGTGAAATATGCAGACCGGATCATGGAAGAAGCCCAGCAGACTGTGACGGAAACCATGGAGGCGTTGAGTGCCGGTGTTGCTGCGCTGCAGGAGCGAGCCAAGGCAGATATGGATCAGTCTATGCAGAAGATCGCTGAGGCCAGAGCTGCCCTCAAGAACGCTGAAGCCAGCGAATAATCTGAACAATTTGACAAAGAATATTTCAAATGTTTCATACAACCTGCTGTTAAACTTAACAGCAGGTTGTTTTTTTCGCAATATTTAATAGAAAATAAAAATGCTTATGCAACATGAAGCAGGAAAACTTGCAGCATATGGGTGAAATTTGTGATTTCTGTGCTTTACATCGTTTCGGGAATGCGGTATAATAATTGTGCTACGACAAATTGTTTCGGCGGAAGAAGAGGTGCTTCCGCACGCAACAGGTTATTTGAGGTGATATTGTGATACAAAAACCGTTCAATAAGGTGCTGGCCGCGAACCGTGGCGAAATCGCGATCCGTATCTTCCGCGCCTGCTACGATTTGGGCCTTCATACGGTGGCCATGTATTCCAACGAGGACATCAACGGCCAGTTCCGCACCCATGCGGACGAGGCATATCTCATCGGCGAGAACAAAAGCCCCGTTGGCGCCTACCTGGATATCCCTGCGATCATTGACCTGGCGAAACGCCGCGGTGTGGATGCCATCCATCCCGGCTATGGCTTCCTTTCGGAAAATGCGGATTTTGCCAAGGCCTGTGAAGAGGCGGGGATCAAATTTATTGGACCACCCAGCAATATTTTGGCGCTGATGGGCGATAAGCTCAGTGCCAAGCAGATCGCTATTCAGGCCGGGGTTCCCATTATTCCCGGTTGCACCGAGCCGTTGAAAGATGGAGACGATGCCCTGGAGAAGGCCGTTTCCTTCGGATTCCCCATCATTCTCAAGGCAGCAGCCGGCGGCGGTGGCCGTGGTATGCGCCGCTGCGATACCCCCGAAGAGGTAAAGCCTGCTTTTGAACTGGTGCGCAGCGAGGCAAAGAAGGCCTTTGGCAACGACGATATTTTCATTGAGAAATTCCTGGTGGAGCCCAAGCACATTGAGGTGCAGATCCTGGCGGACGAGTACGGCAACTGCTACCATGTGGGCGAGCGTGACTGTTCCCTGCAGCGCCGCTACCAGAAGGTGGTGGAGTTCGCACCGGCCTTCTCCGTGGATGAAAAGATCCGGGAGAACATCCGCAACGACGCAGTGAAGATTGCAAAATCTGTGGGCTATGTAAACGCAGGTACCCTGGAGTTCCTGGTGGACCGGTCCGGCGCCTACTATTTCATTGAGATGAATCCTCGCATTCAGGTGGAGCATACCGTGACGGAAATGGTCACCGGTATCGACCTGGTGCGCGCTCAGATCCTCATTGCCGAGGGTTATCCTCTGTCCACCCCCGAGATCGGTCTGACCTGTCAGGAGGACGTCCAGGTTCGAGGTTATGCCATTCAGTGCCGTGTTACGACGGAGGACCCCACCAACAACTTTGCACCGGATAACGGCAAGATCACAGCCTACCGGTCCGGCGGCGGTTTTGGTGTTCGTCTGGATGGTGGTAATGCCACAACGGGTACCATCATCTCCCCTTATTACGATTCCCTGCTGGTTAAGGTGACCTGTATCGACAACACCTTCAAGGGTGCATGCCGGAAGGCCATGCGTGCCATTGCTGAGGTGCGGGTCCGGGGCGTCAAGACCAATATTCCCTTTGTCTCCAATATTTTGAGCCATCCCACCTTCCAGGAGGGCAAGTGCCATACCAAATTCATCGACGAGACACCGGAGCTGTTTGATATTGCCGACTCCAAGGATCGCGCTACCCGGGTGCTCAAGTACATCGCCAATATTCAGGTGGCAAATCCCGATGCGGAGCGGAAGCAGTATGATACGCCCAGATTCCCCAAGGGCTCCGGTAATCCCAGACCTGGTCTGAAGCAGCTTTTGGACGAAAAAGGACCGGAGGCCGTCAGCAAGTGGGTTTTGGATCAGAAGAAACTGCTCATTACTGATACCACCATGCGGGATGCTCATCAGTCTCTGCTTTCCACCAGAATGCGTACCCGCGATATGGTCAAGGGCGCCGATGGTACGGCGGATATTTTGGCGGATTGCTTCTCTCTGGAGATGTGGGGCGGCGCTACCTTTGATGTGGCTTACCGTTTCCTGCATGAAGATCCCTGGGAGCGGCTGGATCTGCTCCGGGAAAAGATCCCCAATATTCTTTTCCAGATGCTGCTGCGTGGTTCCAACACCGTGGGCTATCAGAACTACCCCGACAACGTGGTCCGGGAGTTTGTCAAGCAGAGCGCCCAGAGCGGCATTGACGTGTTCCGTGTGTTTGACTCCCTGAACTGGATTCCCGGCATGTCCATCGCCATGGACGAGGTCCTCAAGCAGAACAAATTCTGTGAGGCCACCATCTGCTATACCGGCGATATTATGGATAAATCCCGTACCCGGTACACCCTGGATTACTATGTGAAGATGGCCAAGGAGCTGGAGCATATCGGCGCTCATGCCATTGCCATCAAGGATATGTCCGGTCTGCTCAAGCCCTACGCGGCCAAGGAACTGGTCCGGGCATTGAAGCAGGAGGTTGGCGTGCCGATCCACCTCCACACCCACGATACCACCGGCAACCAGGTAGCAACCTTGCTTATGGCTGCAGAAGCCGGCGTAGATATTGTGGATACCGCTGTGGCGTCCATGTCCAGCCTGACTTCCCAGCCTTCCATGAACGCTGTAGTGGCTGCACTGCAGGGCAACCCCAGAGATACCGGCCTCAGCATGGAGGGAATCCAGGAACTGACGGATTACTGGGCCGACGTTCGGCTCCGTTACGCCAACTTCGATCACGGCCTCAAGACCCCCGTTACCGACATCTATCGCTACGAGATCCCCGGCGGCCAGTATACCAACCTGGAGCCCCAGGTCATCTCCCTGGGCCTCGGGCCTCGGTTCCTGGAGGTCAAGGAGATGTACAAGAAGGTCAACGATATGCTGGGTGACCTGGTCAAGGTTACACCTTCGTCCAAGATGGTGGGTGATCTGGCCATCTTCATGGTCCAGAACGATCTGACCCCGGAGAATATTGTGGAAAAGGCAGAACATCTGACCTTCCCGGATTCCGTGGTTTCCTACTTCAAGGGCATGATGGGACAGCCGCCCTGCGGTTTCCCGGAGGATCTGCAGCGCATCGTCCTCAAGGGCGAGACGCCCATCACCTGCCGGCCTGGCGAGCTGCTGGAGCCTGTGGACTTCGAGCAGGCCAAAAAGGAGATGGAGGCCTTCTGCCCCAATCCCACCATGCGGGACGTCATTTCCTACTGCATCTATCCCAAGGTGGTGGAGGAATACTGGAAGCATTCCAAGGAGTATGGTTATCTCATGCGGATGGGCTCCCATGTGTTCTTCAACGGTCTTGCCATGGGCGAAACCAACAAGATCAACATCGAGGACGGCAAGACTCTGGTCATCAAATATCTGGGCCTGGGCGATTACAACGACGACGGCACCAGAAACGTCATTTTCGAGCTTAACGGCAACCGCCGTGAGGTGGCGGTGCCGGATAAGAACGCCAAGGTCACCGGCAAGACCGTAGTCATGGCCGACCCGCAGGATAAGAGCCATTCCGGCGCTTCCATCCCGGGCATGGTCACAAAGGTCAACGTGAAGCCCGGCGACAAGGTAGAGGAAAATCAGGTGCTGGCGGTCATCGAGGCCATGAAGATGGAAACCTCTGTGGTGGCCAGAATGAACGGTGTGGTGGATCAGGTCCTTGTGAAAGAGGGCAGCAATGTCAAGGCAGGCGAGCTGCTGTTCACCATCAAATAAGATTTGCAACAGGAGCGCATTTCGCGCTCCTGTTTTCTTTGTGGAAACTTTCCACAGCTGTCTTGCATGTGTAGGAAAAAACCGGTATAATAGCCCCAAAGGAGTTGATTTCATTGACTGCTGAAGAGAAATACAAGGTTTGGCTGGAGCAGGTGCCCGGGGATTCCGATTTGGCCCAGGAACTGCAAGGCATTGAAAATGACTGTGAAGAGATCAGTTCCCGCTTTCACGGGGATCTGACCTTTGGAACCGCAGGCCTTCGGGGAATCATGGGGGTCGGTACGGATCGGATGAACATTTATACGGTGCGCAGAGCCGCCCGAGCCTATGGCCAGTATTTGAAGGCTGCGCCTCTGCCGGATACCTGCGCCATCGCCTACGATACCCGCAACAATTCAGAACTGTTCGCCAAGACCTGCGCGGTGGCGCTGGCGGAAGAGGGAATTCAGGTATATCTGTTCCCGGAACCGGTGCCCACACCCATGCTGTCCTTTGCGGTACGGGATCTGAAAACCGGTGGCGGCGTGGTCATGACTGCCAGCCATAATCCTGCGGCCTATAATGGAATGAAATGCTATGGCAGTGATGGCTGCCAGCAGACTGATGAGCCAGCTGCGGAGGTCTATGCCCGGATGCAGGAGCTGCCTATGCTGTCAGAGCCTGCCACGGATTACGGGACCCAGCTTGAGTTGGGGAATATCCAGCTGCTGGATCAGAGCATCTTTACGCGGTATTACGAAACGGTGCTGCGGGAGAGCCTTTGCAAAGGGCTGATTCCTGTCTCCGGCGTTAAAGTCCTGTATACGCCCCTCCATGGGACGGGTTTAAAGCCGGTGACGGCGATCCTGGACCAACTGGGCGTGGACTACGATCTGGTGGAAAGTCAGACGACTCCCGACGGCAATTTCCCTACCTGTCCCTATCCCAATCCGGAGACAGAGGCTGCGTTTTCTGAGGCCACAGCGATCATTCAGAAGCAGAAAACTCGGTATGACCTAATTCTGGCCACGGATCCGGACTCTGACCGGATGGCTGCGGCGGTTCCTAAGTATGATGGGGATGGGAAACTGCTTGCCCTTCGTCGCTTTTCCGGCAATGAACTGGGCTGCATGATGCTGGAGTTCATTCTCAACAACCGCCTGCGGCAGAACAATTTACCAAAACATCCGAAGTGCATCAAGAGCATTGTGACCACGCCCATGGTTCGGGCCATTGGCGATCAGTACGGCTGCGAGACTGTGGATGTGCTCACCGGATTCAAGTATATCGGCAGCACCATTCTGGAGCTGGAACAGCAGGGAAGAGCGGAAGAGGCTGTCTTTGCTTTTGAGGAAAGCTGCGGCTTCCTGAAGGGTTCCTATGTCCGGGATAAGGACGCCCAGGTGGCCTGTATGCTGATCTGCGAACTGGCGGCGGCCTGCAAGCTGGAGGGCATGGATCTGGCGGAAAAGATGGACCGGCTCTACCGGCGCTATGGATATTTCCAGACCCGGGTTTTGTCGGTGGAACTGGATGGAGAGACCGGAAAGGCCCTGTGCGGCGCTTTTATTGACAAACTTCGTCAGACGCCTCCTAGGACGGTGGCGGCATTGCCGGTGAACCAAATTGCGGATTACCAGCTGGGATACGCCGTTGACTGTGATCAGGGTGTCAAGACGGAGCTCCATTTCCCCAAGTCTAATGTGCTGTCCTATCAGATAGGGGGCTGCGGACAGGTGATCTTGCGGCCTTCCGGCACCGAGCCCAAGCTCAAGCTCTATTTCTTCGCCTCTGCCGAAACGGAACAGCAGGCGGAGGCGATTCTGGACGGATTGGTGGGAGATTTCCGGCAGCAGCTGCGAGACTATGGAATTTCCTGCTGATGGGGTTGACAACCGCCTGGGAACATGATATGATCCATTTTAATACCGAACATCGGCAATGCGGAAGAGGAGTAGAACGCTGACTCATTCAGAGAGCAGGCGGTGGGTGCAAGCCTGTATGAAATGCGTTTGAAGGTCGCTTCCAAGCCGCCTCTTTGAATGGAGTAGGAGAGGCCGGGAACTCCCGTTACAGAGGTTCGAGTGCGGCCTGTGGCCGAATTCAGGTGGTACCGCGGAATCGTTCGCCCTGAACAGTGATCTGTTCAGGGCGTCTTTTTTATTTAAGGAGATGAATGTCAATGAAAGAACTGCCCAAGATTTATGATCCCAAGCAGGTGGAGCCTGGGATTTATGAAATGTGGGAAAAGGGTGGGTATTTTCATACCCAGCGGGATCCCGAGAAAAAGCCCTTTACCATTGTGATGCCCCCACCCAACGTCACAGGACAGCTCCACATGGGCCATGCTATGGACTGTACCCTGCAGGATATTCTGATCCGCTTTAAGCGGATGCAGGGCTACGCGGCCCTTTGGCTGCCCGGTTGCGACCATGCGGGCATCGCCACCCAGATCAAGGTGGAGGAAGAGCTTCGTAAGGAGGGGCTGACCCGCTATGATCTGGGCCGTGAGAAGTTCCTGGAACGGGTCTGGGCCTGGAAGGAGCAGTACGGGGATCGGATTGTCCGGCAGCAGCGGACCCTGGGTTCCTCTTGTGACTGGAAGCGGCACCGGTTTACCATGGACGAAGGCTGTTCCAAGGCGGTGCGGGAGGTCTTTGTGCGGCTGTATGAAAAGGGCCTGATCTACAAGGGAAGCCGGATCATCAACTGGTGTCCCCACTGCCGGACCGCCCTGTCCGACGCAGAGGTGGAGTATTCGGAAAAGCCCGGCAAGCTCTGGCATCTCCGGTATCCCCTGAAGGACGAGCCCGGAAAATATCTGGTGGTAGCTACCACCCGGCCGGAAACCATGATGGGCGATACTGGCGTGGCTGTGAACCCCAACGACGAACGGTATCGGGATCTGGTGGGCAAGACCTGTATTCTGCCCATCATCAACCGGGAACTGCCCATCGTAGCCGACGACTATGTGGAGATGGACTTCGGCACTGGCTGCGTGAAGATGACCCCAGCCCATGACCCCAACGACTTTGAGGTGGGCCAGCGGCACAATCTTGAGATCGTCCGCGTCATCGATGACGACGGTAAGATCAACGCCCAGGGCGGACCTTACGAGGGCATGGACCGGTACGAGTGCCGGAAAGCTGTGGTGAAGGATCTGGAGGAACAGGGGTATTTGGAAAAGGTGGAGGACTACACCCACAACGTGTCCACCTGCTACCGCTGCCATAACGACGTGGAACCGTTGATCTCCGCTCAGTGGTTTGTCAAGATGAAACCCCTGGCCCAGGAGGCCATTCGGGTGGTAGAGGAAGGCGAAACCAAATTTGTGCCGGACCGCTTCTCCAAGACTTATCTCAACTGGATGGAGAATGTCCACGACTGGTGTATTTCCCGGCAGCTCTGGTGGGGCCATCAGATTCCGGCTTGGAAGTGCCCCAAGTGTGGGGAATATACCGTGTCCCGGGAGGATCCTACGGAGTGTGCCCACTGCGGCTGCAAGGATATCGTCCGGGAAGAGGACGTGTTGGATACCTGGTTCTCCTCGGCTCTGTGGCCCTTCGAGACCCTGGGCTGGCCAGAGAATACCGAGGACCTGCGGTACTTCTATCCCACCGACGTGCTGGTGACGGGCTATGACATCATCTTCTTCTGGGTGGCCCGTATGATTTTCTCCGGCTGTGAACAGACCGGTAAGACGCCCTTCCACACGGTGCTGATCCATGGCCTGGTCCGGGACGACAAGGGCCGGAAGATGAGCAAATCTCTGGGCAACGGCATTGATCCTCTGGAGATGGTGGAACGGTATGGCGCTGATGCCCTCCGGATGAATATGATCACCGGCAACA
>CASEPH010000457.1 GCA_949289625.1 uncultured Clostridia bacterium
GAAATCCGTGTCCACGCGGATGCTGGGAATCCCCTTTTCGCGGCACAGGGCTTCGATCAGAGCAAAGACGGTCCCGGTCAAGCCGATGCCCCGAAAGGCCGGGTCCAGTGCCATACGATGCACCACGGCGTAGCTCTCCGGTGTCTGCCAGGCCCCTTCAATGTGGGCGTAGGCAGGTTCGCCGTCAAAGTCGATGTACATGTAGCCTGCCACCTTATCGTCCACCCGTACTACATACCCCTTGCCGACCTGGATGTCCTGCTGCAGGATGGCGGCGTTTGGATAGTCCTCGGTCCACTGTACAAAACCCTGTTCCTGCTGGAACGCTCTGCCCGCGTCAATGATTCTGGTGTAAATCTCCAGTTCCTCTGCCAATGCTAATTCTAGCGTTATCATGATGGAACCCCCTAAATTTGATTGCTGGTGGTGTAAACGCTGCCAAAGCAGGCTGTGCGGACTTGGCGCACAGCCTGCTTTGTGTTATTCCTTGTCCTGATAAAATGTTTTCATGGCCTTCTGGGTCATATAGCAGTCCAGCTTGGAGACCACCTCAATGGGGGCGTGCATAGAAAGAACGGGTACGCCAGTGTCCAAAGTCAGGATGTTCCGGTTGGCCATGTACATAGCTACTGTACCGCCGCCGCCGGCGTCCACCTTTCCCAGTTCACCCATCTGCCAGACCACGCCGTTGCTGTTGCACAGCCGGCGAATCTTGGCCACAAACTCCGCCGGAGCGTCGGAAGAGCCGGATTTTCCCCGGGCGCCGGTATACTTCATAAAGCAGACGCCGCAATTCAGGTGAGCATTGTTGGCCTTGTCACTGACGTCGGCATAGGTGGGATCAAAGGCGTTGGTGACATCGGCGGAGAGGCACTGAGAGTTTTTGAAGCAGTCCCGCAGCTTGACGTCCTGTCCATCGCAGAGGCAGTCCATGAAATATTCAAAGGCCTGGGACTCCATACCAGAGATACCCATGGAGCCGATCTCCTCCTTGTCGGCCAGGCAGCATACAGCGGTGTATTCGGGGACATCCTCCAGAGAGAGCAGTGCATCCAAAGCGGCGAAAGCACAGCTTCGGTCATCATGGCCGTAGGCGGCGATCATACTGCGGTCAAAGCCCAGCTCCCGAGCCTTAGCGGCAGGAACCATAATCAGCTCTGCGGACAGAAAATCCTCCTCGGTAATCCCGTAGGTCTCCTGCAGGAACATCAATATAGCCAGTTTGACGCTGTCACCCTCCTCATCCTCGGGCAGGGGAATGGAGCCCACCAGTACATTGAGGTTCTCGCCGGAGACGCCGGTGGCCAGCGTCTTTTTCATCTGGGCTTCTGCCAGATGGATCAGCAGATCCGTTACGATGAATACGGGATCATCGTCCTTTTCTCCAATGGAAATATCCACCACGGTCCCGTCCTGCTTGACCACAACGCCATGGAGCGCCATGGGTACGGTGGTCCACTGGTACTTCTTGATGCCGCCGTAGTAGTGAGTCTTAAAGAAGGCCATTTGATCCTCCTCATAGAGGGGATTGGGCTTGAGGTCCAGACGGGGATTGTCGATGTGGGCAGCGGAAATGCGGGCACCCTCAGAGAGCGGCTTCTTGCCGATGATTGCCAGGTTGATGGCCTTCCCGCATACAGTCTGATAGACCTTGGTGCCGGGGGTCAGGGCCAGATCGGGGCTGTAGGGACGGAAACCCTGGGCCTCCGCCAGACGGACGGCTTCCTGTACGGCTTCCCGCTCTGTTTTGGCGGCGTCCAAAAAGTCCATATACCGGCGGGCATAGGCGCCCATGGCATTTTTGTCCTCCTCAGAAATTACAGCATAACCGTTCTGGGGCTTGTAGAGCAGCGCTTTGCGCTGGGCTTTGTATTTGGATTCAGGCATAAAAAAGCTTCCTTTCTTATTTTAAAATCATATCAAGAAGCCGGTCGCACTGGCGGGCAAAATCCTCCGGCGAAGCGGCGTCGTTGAACAGGGTAAAATCACAGCGGCTGGAAAAGTATTCATTGGGCTGCTGGGCAGAGATCCGAAGCCGGGCATAGTCCTCGGAGATGTGATCTCGCTCCATCAACCGCCGGACCCGGATTTCTACTGGCGCTGTGACTGCAATGGTATAGCGGCACCGAGCCGGCAGCTCCCCCTCCAGCAAATTGATGGCGTCAATGGCTGCCACAGCCACGCCCTGGGCTTCTGCTTGAGCCAGCCGCCGATCCGTCTCCCGAAGGATATATTTTCCTGTGATGGCGTTGAGATCCTGAAGCGCGTCGGGATCGGAAAAGACTATCTTGCCCAAAGCCTTCCGGTCCAATACGCCGTCTTGGATCACCCCGGGGAATCTGCTGCTCAGCTCCTGCCGCAGATCGTCGTCGGTTTTCAGCAGCTGGTGATAGATTGCGTCCAAATCGAGAACGCAGCCGCCCCGGGCTTCAATCCGCTGCAGTGCGGTGGTTTTTCCACTGCCGGTGGGCCCTGTGATTCCGAGGATCATCATGGAATATCATCTCCTTCGACGATATGGAAGCCTGCGGCCTTTTTCAGTCGGTTGGCCACGGCGTAGGTGACGCCGCCTCCGGTGGGACAGCGGGCGTAGATGGTTTTGATGTCGCTGCGGTCCAACGTCCGCAGGGCTGCGAACAGTCCATGGGCCAGAGTCTCGGGTCTGGTCTCTTCGCCATAGGAAAGCGCAACGTCTTGAGGATACAGGGAAAGTTCCTCCTGAAAACACAGAACTCTGTCCTGTGGGCCAAGGTGCCGGAGGATGTATTGGGCGGCCCCCCGGGCGGAACCGGTGACGATGATAACCTCTCCAGCCGGCGTGTAGTGGGTGTATTTCATGCCGGGGGCTCGTACCACAGCGCCTGGGGGGATTTCCCCTAAGACAGCTTGGTCAATGTCCAGGACGCCAAGAACCTCCCGAAGCTGTTCGGGGCCAATGCCGCCGGGCCGCAGCAGCCGGGGC
The DNA here is from genome assembly GCA_949289625.1 of uncultured Clostridia bacterium. The sequence continues at coordinate 2,963 of CASEPH010000457.1, forward strand.
CGGCAGCCGGTGAGATCTACTATGGTGGATTCCACCCCCACGGAACAAGGGCCGCCATCCACAATGGCGTCAATTTTCCCGTTCATATCATGGAGCACATGTTCCGCAGTGGTGGGGCTGGGTTTGCCGGAGGTATTGGCAGATGGGGCCGCAATGGGTACGCCGGCGGTACGAATGATGGCCCGGGTCAATTCATTGGCGGGACAGCGGATGCCCACGGTGTCCAGCCCGGCGGTGGTCTGCCGGGGAACCAGATCCCGAGCGGGCAGCACCAGCGTCAAAGGACCGGGCCAAAACCGTTCCATGAGATTCCGGGCATCTTCGGGAATGTGGTGGCAGAAATCGGACACCTGCTCCGGGCCGTATACATGCAAAATCAAGGGGTTGTCCTGGGGGCGGCCCTTGGCCAGAAAGATCTTGTTTACGGCCTCTGGGTCCAGTCCATTGGCCCCCAGACCATAGACTGTCTCTGTGGGGATGCCGAGGAGTCCGCCACTGCGGATGATCGTTGCGGCACGAGCTGTGGTATCGGGCGCATCGGCCCGCAAAAGTTCTGTTTTCATAGGGACTCCTGACTGTGCTGCAGCTTCTCCGCCTGGTCGGCGGTGATCAGTCCGTCGATGATTTCATCCAGGTCTCCGTCCATGATCTCTCCGATCTTGTAAAGAGTCAGACCAATGCGATGGTCTGTAACTCTGGATTGGGGGAAGTTGTAGGTACGAATTTTCTCGTTGCGCATTCCCATGCCAACTTGGCTCCGCTTTTCCGCAGAGGCTTCCGCGGCCTGGGCCTCCTGCTGGGCCTGATACAGCCGGGAGTACAGGATCCGCATGGCCTTTTCTCGGTTTTGGATCTGGCTCCGCTCCTGTTGGCATTCCACCACGGTGCCCGTGGGCAGATGGATGAGCCGAACGGCGGAAGAGGTCTTGTTGATATGCTGGCCGCCGGCACCGGAGGAGCGGAAGACCTCCATTTTAATGTCCGCAGGATTCAGGTTGACCTCCACTTCATCTGCTTCCGGCATCACCGCCACCGTGGCGGTGGAGGTGTGGACCCGTCCGCCGGATTCCGTTTCGGGAACACGTTGGACCCGGTGGACGCCGCTTTCAAACTTCAGTCTGGAATAGACGTCGCTGCCGGAAACCATACAGATGACTTCCTTGATGCCTCCAAGCTCCGTCTCGTTGAGGGAGGTGATCTCCAGATTCCAGCCCCGTTTTTCGGCGTACATGCTGTACATCCGGTAGAGGGAATGGGCAAACAGCGCGCTTTCCTCTCCGCCCACGCCGGCCCGAATCTCCAAAATCACGTTTTTGCCGTCGTTGGGGTCCTTGGGCAGCAAAAGGAGTTTAAGTTCCTGTTCCAATCGCGGCAGGGCTGCCTTGGCCTCGTTCAGCTCTTCCTGACACAGGGCCCGAAGCTCTGGGTCCTGGGGCTCGGAGAGCATCTCCAGCAGGTCGTCAATGTTCTTCTTTTCCTTGAGATAGCTGCGATAGGCCTGGACCACGGGTTCCAGCTCCCGCTGTTCCTTTAACAGACGGGCTGCCTGTTTGGGGTCATCGTAAAAATCTGGTCGAGTGGACATATCGCCCAATTCTAAGTAGCGATTTTCCACCACCTTCAGTTTGTCCAGCATAATGTGTCACTCCTGTGATGGGGCTGTTTTGAATCAATATCATAGCACAGAACGGAACGTGACGCAACGGGTTGGCAGGAAGAATCCATACGTCCAGATCAGCACTGCTCCATGAGCCGTACGAAAAACCTGGCGGCATTGACCGTGTTTTCAATCCGAATCCGTTCGTTGTTGCCGTGAACGGTAGCTTTTTCCGCGCCGGTTACCTGCTTTGCGGAGAATCGGTAGACATTGGGACAGATGTCCCGCCAATGCCTGGAGTCGGTGCAAGCCACCATGAGATAAGGGGTTACGACAGCATGAGGCCAGGTGGCGTGGATGGCCTTTTGCAGCAGATCCCAGCTTTGGGACAATTCCGAATCTGGCCGGGGATCGGTGCAGGTATGGGGGATAATTTCCACCTGAGGATCCCGAATGATCCTGTGGAGCCGGGCAATGGCGGATTGGGTGGTATCGCCCCAGAGCAGACGCAGATTGGCGAACATACTGGCCTCCGTAGGGATCACATTGCCCATGGCGCTGCCGCTGGATTGGGTCAGGGCAAAGGTGGTGTGAGAGGATGCGCCAATCATTCCGCCGGTACGCCGGAGCCAGCGGAGATACAGGGGCCGCAAAATATCCCGGTTGGCCAGCAGCAGGCGGGTAGGAAACCGGCAATAGCGGCCCATGGTATCCACTAGATGATCCAGAGCGGGACCGGTGCGTTGAGGGAAGGGGTGCCGCTGGATCCGCGTCATGGCCCGACAAAGTCGGGGTAAAGGATTGTCTTTGGTGGGAACGGAGGCATGTCCACCGGAGCTTTTAGCCACAAAGCTGAGATTGGCCACGCCCTTTTCCCCAATCCCTACCATGGCGCAGGGCAGAGGGACACCGGGGAAAAAGCTGTCCACCACGTCGCCGCCCTCGTCCAAAACAAAGGCTGGGGTAATATTCCGGGAGACAAATACATCCCGGATGGATTGGGCGGTAGGACCCATGATCTCTTCTTCCCCGGACAAGGCAAGATAGATGTCTTGCTTTGGCGTGAATCCGGTGGAGAGCAGATATTCCATGGCCTCCAAAATCCCACAGAGCTGATTTTTCATGTCCAAAGCGCCCCTGCCCCAGAGAACGCCATCCTCTAAAATCCCGTCAAAGGGGGGCTTTTCCCACTGGGCAGCATCGGCAGGAACCACGTCGTAGTGGGATAGGAAAACTGCCGGGGCTTCCTGGGACTGTCCGGTCCAGCGGATCAGCAGACCGGTGGTGTCAATCCGCTCCACCGTACAGCGGGAAAATACCCGGGGATAGTATTCCGGCAGCAATGCCCGAAATTTTTCAAACTCTGTCTCATCCCGCAGCTCCGGAGCAGATACGGTTCGACAGCGAAGCATCCCCTGGAGATGGGCCACCGCGCCTGTGGCGTCAATGGGAATTTCAGAACTGGAAACGGCGGCGAGCTCCTGTGGGCGGAACCGCCAGGCCCGCAGACACAGCAGGAAAAATATTGCCAAAACGGCAAATAGCGCGAGAATCAGCATAGTCTCCCTCAAATCTCGAAAATTACATCTTATATATAGTACATCATTTTGACACCGGGGTCAAATCATGGTATGATAAAGCGAAAAATTTTTTGGGAGGAACCCGACGTGGCAACTTTGAAAGATTTCATTCGTCAGGTGACGTTTGATGAGGTGTGGAAGATCCTGTCCGGGGAGAGCGAGGATATTGCTGCGTACCGGCAGGCCTACGAGGATATTTTCGGAGAACTTCAGCAGGCGGAGCCTGTGGAGAACAAAAGCCAAATGACCATCAAGTTTGTGATGGAAGAAGCCCCTATGTGGAATTTCTGCTTTGAAGCAGAGGACGGAGAAACGGATGCGCCGGAGGATGAGGACGGCAGCGTGCTACAGGTTTACGGTTTTGTTCCGGGAGATGAGGAGGGATATGCCATTGGCCTCAAGCCCCCGGAGGTGTTGGTGGGACTGGAGATTGCACCGGAGACGGAACGGGACTATTCCCCGGCGGAGATTGTGGCCCACTGTCTGGCGGAGATGGTCTATACAGCCACCATGGCTTCCAGCGCTTACGGAATGGAGAAGGATATGGCGGGCGGTGGCCTGCTGGCCAGCCAGCTCTGCATGCAGGAGGACATTCAAAATGTGGACCTGGATAAGCTGCGGGAGGAACTGGGGGTCCTGCCCAAGCCAGAGGAGGACTATAAAACAAAATATGGATTTTTGTTTTAAAAACAGCAGTATCTTCCGGCATTTGCCGGAAGATACTGCTCAGCTTATCCCAAACCTCGTAGAGTTTCGCCGCCGCAGCGGCGAAATAAGGTGAAATCATTTTCCGCCGGGGCGTGTACATGGCGGAAAATACTTCTCGGCCTGAAAGTGTGGACATTGGCTGGGAAGCGGCCAATGTCTGCGCGCAACAGGCCGCAAACCATTTGTCGAAAAAGCCAAGAAGCTTTTTCGACAGCTTCAGCAGCATCTCCCGGCGTTTGCCGGGAGATGCTTTTGTATAAATGCCCGGCAGCTGCGCATGATATTTCAGCATGAAATAATGAAAATAGTGTGGAAACAGGGTGAGAAAATGAAAAAAATGCTGATGACGCTGCTGATGGTCCTTTGCCTTGGATTTGCAGTAGGTGCGGGAAGCCCGGAGGAACAGGAAAGCCAACCTGTGGGATATGTGGCTCTGACCTTTGACGACGGGCCCTCCGGGAAAATGACGGAACAGCTTCTGGACGGGTTACGGGAACGGGACGCCAGAGCTACGTTCTTCCTGTGCGGATACCGCATGGAGCAATATCCCTCCGCCTTGCAGCGGTATTTGGCAGAGGGACATGAGATTGGGGTCCACTCCACGGTGCACACGAATCTGACCAAGCTGACGGCGGAAGAGGTATACCAGGACATGGAAGTTACGGCGCAAAAAATTTTTGACGTCACCGGAGTACGTCCAACGGTCATGCGGCCACCGGAAGGGAAATATAATGATACGGTGCTGCAAGCAGCTGCAGAAGAGGGGCTCAGTGTGATTTTATGGTCCGTGGATCCCCAGGACTGGGCCTGTCATGACGCTTCCGCAGTGCTCAGGACCATGGCGCAGAAGGCGGAAAACGGCGACATTATTCTGATGCATGATATGCATGAGAGCTCGGTGGAGGCAGCGCTGGCGCTGGTGGATACTTTGGAGGCCAAAGGATACTGCTTTGTGACGGTCAGTGAATTGGCGGCCCTCAATGGACAGTCGCTGGAACCGGGGGTTGTTTACCGGAAATTTCCGTAAAGGACGGCAAAAAAATATTCCCTTTTCCTGTTTTTATGGTATAATATTCGGGAAAGAAATAATCCCATGGAAGGATGAACGTAAAATGCTTACCGGCAAAAATATTGTTATGGGCATCACCGGCGGTATTGCCGCCTGGAAGGCATGCCTGATCCTCAACAAGCTGGTCATTGATCTCCACGCCAATGTAGACGTGATCATGACCAAGAACTCCGAGACCTTTATCACGGAGCAGACCATCCGGACACTGTCCCGGAATATCGTTACCCGGGATATGTTCAAGGAGCCTGCGGTCTGGAGCGTGGAGCATATCTCTCTGGCAAGAAAGGCAGACTGCTTCCTGATTGCGCCCTGCACTGCCAACGTCATCGGCAAGATCGCCAACGGCATTGCCGACGATATGCTGACCACCACCGTCATGGCCACTAGAGCGCCTGTGGTCTTTGCGCCTGCCATGAACGACGCCATGTACACCAATCCCATCGTCCAGGGCAATATGCAGAAACTGAAGGATTTGGGACAGTACAAATTCATTGAGCCCCATGAGGGCGTCCTGGCATACGGCGGTAAGGGAACGGGCGAACTGGCCTCCGCCGACGAGATCGCCGAGTACATCGTCAACCTGATCGGAAACAAATAATTGGGAGGGACTTATTTTATGAAGATTTCTGTGGTTTATTTCACGTCCACCGGACGGACGGCCGCCATGGCCGAGGAGATCAAAAAGGGCATTGCCGCCGCCTCTGCGGAGATCGAGGTGGGCCTGTTTCCCATTACGGAACTGACCTCCTATAACGAGGACAACATCAATTTTGTCAATGCGTCCGATGCTGTGATCGTGGGCACGCCGGATTACTATGCTGCCGAGGCAAATCAGCTCAAGACCTGGCTGGATACCTGCCCCTGCAAGCTGGCCGACAAGCTCTGCGGCGCCTATGCCACCGCCAACTTCCTGCAGGGTGGCGGAGATATCGCCATTCAGTCCGTGTTGACCCAGCTGCTGGTCAAGGGTACGTTGATCTATTCCTCTGGAACGGCCCAGGGCCTGCCCTTTATTCATCTGGGACCCATCTGCCTCAAAGGCCAGGAGGATGCGGCTGCAGAACTGTTCCAGACCTACGGCACTCGCTTTGCCAAGAAAGCCATGGAGCTGTTTGCCTGATATAAAAACCATAAGCCCAGAACGGCAAACGGCCGTTCTGGGCTTTCTGTCGAAATGAGGGATTGGATGAGAAGAAAAGATCGGGAAGTGTTGAATCAAGGAGAATTGGAAGAAATCATTGGAAGATGCGATTGCATTCACCTGGGACTGATGGACGGGGAATGGCCCTATGTGGTACCTCTGAATTTTGGCGTGCTGCGGAATCATGGAACCTTTGTATTTTATATGCATGGGGCGCTGGCGGGGAAAAAGCTGGAACTGATTCAAGGCTCCGACCATGCGGCCTTTTGTATGGATACGGAGCACCAAATCCTGCGAGGCGCCTCTGGATGCGAGTGGTCCTACGGCTACGAAAGCGTTATGGGACGAGGGCGGATCGCCTTGGTGAAGGAACCGGTGGAAAAGCGGCTGGCTCTGGCCTGCATTTTGCGCCATTACGGTGGAGATGATGCGGTGAATACGATGCCGGAACAGACTTTGGCACATACCGCGGTGATTCGTTTGACGGTGGAATCCATAAGTGGAAAAAAGAACCTTGAAAAAGGATTCTAGGCATTGACGAGATTCGAAAAAGAGGCTACAATAGAAGAGCGAAAAAGAGTATAGGAGGAAAGCATAATGAAAAAACGTTGGCTCAGCTTGCTTCTGGTACTGACTATGGTGCTAGGCCTGATGGTGCCGGTTTCTGTGGGGGCAGCGGATACTGCAGTTCCGACAGAACAGATGTCGGGACAGGTAATCAACCCGCTGTATGATGGACTTCCGGCACCGGAACAGCAGGAGGAAGCTGAAGAACAGAGCGCAGAGGATGCGGTTGCGGACGCCAAAGAAGCTACCTATGTGTCCTCTACCCAGGCTGCCGATCAGCTTCGTCAGGCCATGGTAGCTCGGAAATCCAGTGTGACCCTGTACATAGAGACCAGCGATTTCTGGTATTTTGATGGACAGTCCAACTGGTTTAGCAGCGACTTCTTCCCTGTGGTCTATAGCATGGAACTGGCGCAGTGCCCCTTTGATGGAGACTACCTCAAGTGGAGCTGGTATCAGTACAGCTGGTCACTTGAAAATCAGAGCGGAAACCGGTATCAGTTTTATATCGAACTTTATTATTATAGCACGGCGTCTCAGGAGCAGTGGATGGCCAATGAGATTCCGTGGGTTGTGGATAACCTTGGCGTGAGATCCATGTCTGACTATGACGCCTATACCACCCTTTATGACTATGTAACTTCCCACGTGGAATACGACTATGAGGGTCTGGATAACGGCGATCCAGGCGTATATACCGCCTATGCTGCGTTGTACAAGGGTACGGCGGTCTGCCAGGGCTATGCTACCTTGTACTATGCCCTCTGCTGGGAAGCCGGGCTGCCGGTGCGGATCATCACCAGCTACAATCATGCCTGGAATATTGTTTACCTCAAGGGCGTCTGGTATTATGTGGATTCTACTTGGGATTCTGAGAGCTATACCGGTCGGGACTGGTATCTGCTTGGTCAGAACAATTTTTCCGGAGATCCCAGCCATGTCAACGAAGATGAGTATCTGACAGCGGAGTTCCAGAGCAAGTATCCCATCAGCCCTTGGGACTATGATCCCAATATGCCCTATAACGATGTGCCAAAAAGCAATGGAGCCTATAACTATATCCTCAAAGCCACTGAAATGGGACTTTTCAACGGCACCACCACTTATACCTTCTCCCCCAACCTGGAGATTGAGCGGGGAATGCTGGTGACAGTGCTTTGGCGGCTGGAGGGTTGCCCAAAAGCCACTAAGGACAGCGGATTTACCGATGTGCCGAAAAATATGTACTATGTGGAGGCTGTGAACTGGGCTGCCGAAAACGGCATTGTCAATGGTATGGGCGACAACAAATTTGAGCCCGCCGGCAAAGCTACCCGGGAGCAGCTGGTGACAGTGCTGTACCGCTATGCCAAGTATCTCAAGAAAGATACCTCTGCTTCCGCGTCTCTGAGCAAATTCACCGACGCTTCCCGCGTGGGTGCCTACGCCCAGGAAGCCATGCAGTGGGCGGTAGGCTCCGGCCTGGTCAATGGTGTGACGTCCACAACGCTTTGCCCTCAGGATAACACGCCTCGGGAGCAGCTGGCTACGCTGCTGGTCCGCCTGATCGACTATTATGATCTGGCGGTATAGGCTGCGGTAGATCGAACTATAAAGCAGGACAGGATTTGTTTCCTGTCCTGCTTTTTGCCATAGGTTGTCAGACCCATCGAAGGCCTTTGGGAAAGTGGTTTTTCAGTTGGCCGCCGGAGCCTTTGGCCCAGCCGAGGCTTAAACCATCCACAGAGATTATGGTCCAGCCGGTCTGGGAACCAGGCAGTACCTGACCCTGAAGATAGGCCAAAATTTCCGGTGCATCTGCCGGGTAATCTGCTCTTTGACCGCAGTCCCGGAGCCATAGCGCCAGGGCGTGGGCAGGCTCAAAGCGGCCCTTTTTCAAAACCCCCAGTTCCAAACCGGGCCGAAGCACCTTGAGGCCGTGCAGGTCAGGCATATCAGGAGGCGCCAGGTAGAGAGACGTGCCGAAGGAGATCAGCCCTCCTTCCGGCAGCTGAATGCTTAACGCTTTTAAAAAGGCGTCCAGTTCCGGCGGTTTCTTGATGGAACTGGGGCAATCCATATCAAAGCGGGTTACGTCTCCCGCTTTTTCCAAGAGCATCATGAAGTGCCCTTCGCCTTGGAGCTTGTGGGGCCATAGCCGAAAACCACAGGAAATCTCTGGGTTATGGGGCTCTGCCCACTCTGGATGAGCCGGAGAAAACCAGGGCATCTGGACAGATACCGGCGTGAATTCCGGAAACTCCTGTAAAAACCATGCCATGACGCCTTCGTCCTCTTCCGGTGCAAAGGTGCAGGTGGAATAGCAGAGCCGGCCGCCGGGCCGCAGCATTTTTGCAGCGGAGCGAAGGATCTCCTTCTGCCGGGACGCGCACATGGATACCGTTTCGGGACTCCAATCGGTTCCGGCGGCTTCCTCTTTTCGGAACATACCTTCCCCAGAGCAGGGGGCATCCACCAGAATCTTGTCAAAGAAACCGGCAAAGGGCTTTTCCAGATCTTTCGGGTGCATGTTCAGTACCAGAGCATTGGAAATACCCATGCGCTCGATGTTTCTGGATAGAATTTTTGCCCGTTTTGGATGAATCTCGTTGGCCACCAGCAGGCCCTTTCCCGCCAGAAAATCAGCCAACTGTGTAGATTTTCCACCGGGAGCGGCGCAGAGATCCAGAACCCGTTCTCCCGGCTGAGGATGGAGCAAAGCAGCAGGAGCCATGGCAGAGGGTTCCTGCAAGTAGTAGAGTCCGGCTTCGTGATAGGGATGCTTGCCGGGACGAGTCTCCGGGTCGTAGGAAAATCCGCCGGGAGCCCAGGGAACCGGCTCCAGAGAAAAGGGCAGCGAAAGAAAATGGCCTGCTGCCTTTCTTCCCAGCCGCAGACCCTTCTGCAAGGGCCGGTCATAGGATCGGAGAAATTCTTGGTATTCCGGCCCTAGCAGGGTCTCCATTCGTGATAAAAATTCTGAGGGGATCATGGGGAAAACCTCCTGATCGAAAGAATTCCGGGCGGCGTTCCATGGAGGACGCCGCCCGGCTGTTTGTTGTTACTTTTTACCGCCCTTCAGGGCCTTCATCCGGTCGGCATGATTCAGAATACGCTTGCGGATGCGCAGCGTTTTGGGAGTGACCTCCAACAGCTCGTCGTCGGCCAGATACTCCAGACACTGCTCCAGGCTCATCTGCTTGGGAGGAATCAGCCGGAGGGCATCGTCAGAGCCAGAGGCACGAGTATTAGTCAGATGCTTGGCTTTGCAGACGTTGACGGTGATATCCTCTGTCCGGGGATTGGAGCCAACGACCATGCCTTCGTAGACAGGAACGCCTGGGCCGATGAACAAGGTGCCCCGCTCCTGGGCGTTGAACAGACCGTAGGTGATGGATTCACCCGTCTCAAAGGAGATCAGGGAGCCGGTACGCCGGCGCTGAATCTCACCCTTGTAGGGCTGGTAGGAATCGAAGATGGAGGCCATAATGCCTTCGCCCTTGGTGTCGGTCAGGAACTCGTTCCGATAGCCGAACAGACCTCTGGCAGGGACCAGGAAGGTGAGCTTCATGCGGGTGGTGCCCACAGGGGTCATCTCCAGCAGATCGCCCTTGCGGTTGCCCATCTTTTCAATGACGGCGCCCACGCAATCGGAAGGTACGTCGCAGACCAGCTGCTCCATGGGTTCGCAGCGAACGCCGTCGATCTCCTGGAACAGCACCTTGGGGGGAGAGACCTGGAATTCATAGCCTTCCCGGCGCATGGTCTCGATGAGGATGGACAGATGCATCTCGCCCCGGCCCGCCACATGGAAGGCGTCGGTGGCGCTTTCGTCTTCGGTGACCCGGAGGGATACATCCTTGAGCAGCTCCTTCTGGAGCCGGTCCCGGATCTGTCGGGAGGTGACATATTTTCCTTCCCGGCCTGCAAAGGGAGAATCGTTGATGGTAAAGGTCATCTCCATGGTGGGGGCGGAGATCTTCACAAAATCCAAAGGTTCCACGGCGGTAGGTGCACAGATGGTATCGCCGATGGTGATGTCGCCAATGCCGGACAGGGCGATGATATTGCCTGCAGTGGCAGTGGTGACCGGTACCCGGGAGAGACCGTCAAATTCATACATGGAGACGGCTTTTAGCTTTTTGGAAACGGCGTCGGGGTCGTGGTAGTTGCAGACCACGATTTCATCGTTTTGATGGATGACGCCCCGCTCAATGCGGCCAATTGCAATCCGGCCCACGAATTCGCTGTAGTCGATGGAGGAGACCAGCATCTGGAAGGGCTGATCCACATCGGCCTCCGGGGCGGGAATATAGTCCAGAATGGTGTCAAACAGAGGCTTGAGGTCGGTGCCGGCCACATCCGGAGAATAGGAGGCGGTGCCCTGCCTGCCGGAGCAGAAGAGCATGGGGCTGTCCAGCTGATCGTCGGTGGCGTCCAGGTCGATGAGCAGTTCCAGAACCTCGTCCACCACTTCCAGCACCCGTTGGTCGGGCCGGTCGATCTTGTTGACCACCACAATGACCCGGTGCCCCAACTCCAGGGCCTTGCTCAGCACAAACCGGGTCTGGGGCATGGGGCCCTCCGCGGCGTCCACCAGCAAAATGACGCCGTTGACCATTTTTAAAATTCGCTCTACCTCGCCGCCAAAGTCCGCATGGCCCGGGGTGTCCACGATGTTGATCTTGGTGTCGCCGTAGGTGATGGCGGTGTTCTTGGCCAAAATCGTGATGCCGCGTTCCCGTTCCAGGTCTCCTGAGTCCATGACCCGTTCCACAACCTCCTGGTTTTCCCGATAGATGCCGCTCTGTTTGAGCATCTCATCCACCAGGGTGGTCTTGCCGTGGTCAACGTGGGCGATAATGGCTACGTTCCTGATTTTTTCGTCTACCAAAGTAAGGTAACTCCCTTCAAAATGCATTCCGCTAAATTTCAATCACAATCATTTATTTTATCATAAAGTAAATATATTTGCAAGATGTGGAGGGGGGAGAGTTCGGGAAAAAACGGCGAAAAACAGTGGCAAAGCGGAAGAAAACATGGTACAATGACACGGACAGTAAGACTTATGAAGTTCAGGTGAAAGCAATGGAGTATTTGGCCGAAGGCTATGATATCGCTGTGATTGGCGCGGGACACGCAGGCATTGAAGCTGGACTGGCAGCAGCCCGGCTGGGCCTTCGCACGGTGGTGTTCACCATCAACCTTGACGCCGTGGGAAATATGCCCTGCAACCCGGCCATTGGCGGTACGGGAAAAGGGCATCTGGTCCGGGAGATCGA
>CASEPH010000458.1 GCA_949289625.1 uncultured Clostridia bacterium
CTCCATGGGCTGCAGCATGGTCTGAAGCTCCTCCTGACCGGCTTCCACAGTCAGGGCCACATGGGTGGACCCTGCAAACAGCCTCTCCAGATTCTCCGGCGTATCGCAGGCCACCAGCTTCCCGTTGGAGATAATCAAGATTTTCTGACAGACCGCCTGGACCTCAGAGAGAATATGGCTGGAGAGAATTACCGTATGTTCTTTTCCCAACGCCTGGATCAGGCTCCGGATCTCCACCATCTGCTTGGGATCCAATCCCACGGTGGGCTCGTCCAGAATGATGACCTTGGGATCCCCCAGAAGCGCCTGGGCGATGCCCACCCGCTGCCGGTATCCCTTGGACAGGTTTTTGATGAGCCGTCCCGCCACATGGGAAATTCCCGTTTCGGCCATGACCCGGTCGATCTGCATGGTCAGCTCCCCTGCGGGGACGCCCTTGGCCTGGGCCACAAAGGTCAAATACTCCCGGGGCGTCCGATCCAGATACAGGGGCGGCTGCTCCGGCAAATAGCCCATGAGTCGTTTCGCCTGGGCAGCCTCCTCAAAAATATCATAGCCTCCGATGGTGACCTGGCCGGAGGTAGCCGCCAGGCATCCGGTCATGATATTCATGGTGGTGGATTTTCCCGCCCCGTTGGGACCGAGAAATCCGTAGATCTGCCCCTCCTCCACAGTGAAGGACAGATCGTCAACGGCGGTGTGGCCGCCGTATCGCTTGGTCAAATGGCTGACTAAGACCACAAAAAAGCCTCCTGTCGCACAAAATTTGGCGGGGCCTCGGCCAATCGCCGGAGCCCCGCCGGATGGCTGGGTAACAATATACTTCCATCACCTGAAAGGGAGTTGAAAAAACGAAGGCTTCACAGTTTTCACACCGTTTGATCGAAACAATAGAAAAGCCCTGCCGCGGAACTGCGTTCCACGGCAGGGCTGTATGACGGAATTATTCCTCTACGTCCTCTTCATCCTCGTAGCCCTCTTCCAGCAGGGCACGGATGGACAGAGAAATCCGCTTCTTCTCGGTGTCGATGTCGATGATCTTCACATCCACGGTCTGACCCTCGGAGAGCACATCCTCGGGCTTGCCGATCCGACGATCAGCGATCTGAGAGATGTGGATGAGGCCGTCGATGCCGGGGATAATCTCGGCAAAGGCGCCGAAGGTCATCAGCTTGACGATCTTGACGGTGACCACATCGCCCACAGCATAGTTGTTGGTGAAGATGGTCCAGGGGTTGGTCTCGTCGGTCTTGTAGCCCAGAGAGATCTTCCGCTTCTCGGGATCGAAGGAGATGACGAACACCTCGATCTGATCGCCCACAGAAACCACATCGGCGGGACTCTTGATCCGGCTCCAGCTGAGTTCGGATACATGGACCATGCCATCCACGCCGCCAATATCCACGAAAGCGCCATAGGAGGTCAGGCTCTTGACGGTACCAGTGTACTTCTTGCCCACCTCGATTTCGCTCCAGATCTTCTCAGCAGCAGCCTTGCGGAGCTCAGCCGCTACGGCACGAATGGAACCAACCACTCTCTTGCGCTGCCGGTTGACCTCAGTAATCTTCATCTGTACAGTGGTTTTCACCAAAGCGCCCATATCGCCATTCTTGGGCACACCGGTCTGAGAAGCGGGGATAAAGACGCGGACACCCTTCACATTGGCCACCACGCCGCCCTTGTTCTGCTCAGTGATGAGGCCCTCTACGACGGTCTTATTCTCGCAGGCCTGCTCGATCTCCTCCCAGTTCTTCTGGGCGTCCAGCTTCTTCTTGGAGAGCATAACGGTGCCCTCGGCGTCGTTGACGCGAATCACATAGACCTCGATCTCCTGGCCCACCTGGAACTGCTCCTCAGGCTTCACATTGGGATCGTCGCTGACCTCGCTGTAGGGTATGTACCCAGCATGCTTGGTCCCCAGATCCACTGCAATCTCAGTGGGGGTGATGCCGGTTACAACACCGGAAACCTTATCTCCTGTATTTAAAGATTTGTCATACTGCTCCAGCAGCTGGTCAAAGGACTCCTCGATAGCTTCAGTCTTGATTTCGTCGCTCATGTTGTTGTATACCTCCTTAATTATCCACTCCGGCGTGGATGCGCCGGCCGTGATGCCAACAGATGATCTGCCGATATAGCGAACGGTCTCTAAATCCGCAGCACTGTCGATGAGGCAGGTATCCGAGCATGAATCCAAACAAATCTCTTTCAATCGCTTCGTATTGGAGCTTTTCCTGTCGCCAATGACAATCATTGACTCACATCGTTTGGCCAATTGGGCAGCTTCGCTTTGGCGTTTCTCTGTTGCACTGCATATTGTATCAAAGATTTCGCAATTTGTACATAGCTTTTTTATAGATTTCGTGCAGTTTTTCCACAACTTTTCCGTACTTGTGGTTTGACTGACCATGAGCAGGGGCAAATCCCGGCGTTTTTCATCCTCCAAAAGCCAATTTTCCAGTTCTTCCGCCGATTCGAACACATAGGGATCCCTGCACCATCCGGCGATGGCCACCACCTCCGGGTGGCTTTTCACCCCAATAATGAGGCACGTCCTGCCTCTTGCTTCTCCGTCGGACACGATCTGGTGGATCCGCTTGACAAAGGGACAGGTGGCGTCCAGGATCTTGGCGCCCCGGCGTTCCAGGCCCTCGTAGACCTCCCGGGAGACCCCATGGGACCGGATGATCACCGTGGTGCCCGGCTCGGCCTGATCGTAGTGGTCGATCTCCTCCACCCCCATGGCGGCAAAGCGCTCCACCACATGGTGGTTGTGGATGATGGGCCCGTAGGTCACCGTTTTGCTCCCAGATTGGGCCGCCGTATCCACCATCTGAACCGCCCGCTTGACCCCAGGGCAAAAGCCGGCGGTTTTGGCAAGTTCCACTCTCATACGCCGTCTCCCACGCCGTAGATCTGATCCATCAGCGTTTTGGTCATGGCTTCATATTCCTGACTGGAGGCCCGTTTTCCCTCCGGGGAAAAATGCAGGGGCTGGCCGATATACACCCGGTTGATCCGCAGCACCCGCTTGCGGATGGGAATATACACCGGCAGCACCGGCACGCCGGTCCGGCAGGCCAGCATAGCCGCCCCAGTCTTGGGCTCCCCTTCTTCTCTCGACTTGACCCGGGTTCCTTCCGGGAACAACACCACATATTCGCCCTTTTTCAGCTGTTCCATGGCGTGCTTCACCGCATGAATGTCAGAAGCGCCCCGTTTGACCCCAAAGGTACCCACCAGCTTCAGGATCTTGCCGATCACCGGAATCCCCATCAGGGATTCCTTAGCCATGGCGCAGATGGGACGTTTTTTCCCGAGAGCAAAGGCCAGGAAAAAGGGATCGATGGCGGAGGAATGATTGGCGCATACCAGGGCGCCGCCTTCCGGAATGTTTTCTTTGCCGATAAACTTCATGGGATAATACAGTCCCACAAAGGGCCGGACAATGGTGTAAAAAATCTTGTACCAGGTTTTTGTGGTCATAGTCCCAGCCTCTCTCGGATTAGTCCCAACACGGTGTCCACAGATTCCTGCAGACTGAGCTCTGTGGTATCCACCACCACGGCATCCTTCGCCTGCTTCAGCGGTGCAATTTTCCGGTGGGAATCCTCATAATCCCGCTTTTTCTGGTCCTCCAGCACCTGGGCGTATTCCGCCGGCTGGCCCTTCTCCAAATACTCCTCATACCGCCGCTGGGCCCGTTTCTCCGGTGTGGCGGTGAGAAAAATTTTCAGGCTGGCATTGGGCAGCACCACGGTGCCGATGTCCCGGCCGTCCATGATAATGTCATGCTCCTTGGCCAGATTCCGCTGAAGATCCAGCAGAAAATCCCGCACCGCAGGCTGCTGGGCCAGCTGGGAGGCACAAGCAGAGATCTCCGGCGTCCGGATCTCCCCGGTAATGTCCTTGCCGTTGAGGATCATATGCTGCTGTCCGTCCTGAAATTCAATGACAATATTGGCATCGTCCAATAGCATGGGCACATGGTCGGTATCCTTGGGGCCAATGCCCAGCATGGTGATGTGCCAAGCCACAGTCCGGTAGATGGCGCCGGTATCCAGATACACGAATCCCAGCGCCTTGGCTGCTGCCTTGGCGATGGTGCTCTTTCCCGCACCGGAGGGGCCGTCGATGGCGACGGAACGATACTGTTTCATATCTACTCCTGCTTTCCTATCTTAAAATGGTCGAATGTCTTCTGTGGCATTATACCACGCTTTCTTCCCGATTTCCACAGGAAGTTCCGGCGGCGTAGCCGGTAGACCAGGCAATTTGCAGATTAAAGCCTCCGGTGTAGGCGTCACAGTCCAGAATTTCTCCCGCAAAATACAGCCCTGGCAGCTTTTTCGATTCCATGGTCCTGGGATTCACCTCGTTGACCTTAACGCCCCCATGGGTGACGATGGCCTCCTCCACAGGACGCTTCCCCGTAATGGCAAAGGTCAGGTGCTTGAGCTGATGCAGGATCTCCCGCCTTTGCTGTTTGGTCACGTCATGGACCGGCTGATCGGCAGAAATGGCACACCGGTCCAAGATCACCGGCACCAGCTGGGCTGGCAGCAAGCCACGAAGGCCCTGCATAATCTTGTCGTTTTTCCGCTCTCCAAAGTCCCGCAGCAGCCGGGCGTCCAGCTTTGCCTCATCCAGCGCTGGCTTTAGATCCAATTCCACCCGATAGGGACCGTCTTTTTCCTGCATATGGGCGCTGGCACTGAGCACCGTGGGACCGGACATGCCGTAGTTCATAAACAGCAGCTCTCCAAAATCCTGATAGACCGGCTTTTTTCGGCTGCCCCAGAGGGTCAGGCCTGTATTCCGGAGGCTGAGGCCCGCCAGTTCCCGACAGCCTCCCTCTACCTCCAACGGCACCAGGGAACCGCTGGGGGCCACAACCGTATGGCCCGCCTGGGCTGCAAGCGCATACCCGTCTCCGGTGGACCCGGTGGCAGGATAGCTCATGCCGCCGGTGGCCAGGATCACCCGGGGTGCGTAAAAGGTTTCCGACTCCGTCCGGGCCCCCATCAGGGTTCCGTTCTCCACCAAAAGCCGGCGCACACGGCCCCGCCGGATTTCCACCCCCTGGTGACGCATCCACTGCTCCAACGCTGCCACCACGTCCGCAGCCCGGTCCGACTGGGGAAACACCCGGTCTCCCCGTTCCCGTTTCAGCGGAACGCCAATTTTCTCAAAAAACTTTTTGGTTTCTTCCGGTGGAAAGCCGTAAACGCTGCTGTATAAAAATCGACTGCCGGTGGGTACATTTTTGAGCACATCCTCCGGCCCGCAGTCGTTGAGCACATTGCAGCGGCCCTTGCCAGTGATCCGCAGCTTTTTGCCCATGTCCCGGTTTCGCTCCAACAGCAGGACCCGCAGACGACGTTCAGCGGCGACACCCGCCGAGAACATCCCAGCAGCGCCGCCGCCCACCACGATCACATCCCATTTAGACGCCATCGTCCACCTTCTCATATACGCCGTACTCATCCCAGATCTTCTCCAGATTGGAGAAGGTGCTGGAGATCTCCGCTTCCTTCTTATAGCTGCAGGCCACAATCAGCGCGTTGACCACACTGAGGGGGGCCACCAGAGAATCCACCAGGGACACCATATCGCTCATGGCGATCAGGGTATGGGTGGCATTTTGCGCGATTGGCGCAGACAGGGAATCCGTCAAAGCAATGACAGTAGCGCCGGAATCATATGCAAATTTCATAGCCTTTACTGTCCGGCTGGAATACCGTGGGAAGCTGATGCCGATCACCACGTCCTCCTTGCCAATTCGAACCATCTGTTCAAACATCTCCGCGTTGGAGGAGGTATGGATATGCTTGACATTGTCGAACATCAGGTTGAAATAAAAGCCCAGGAAGCTGGCGATGGAGGCGGAACTGCGGACCCCCAGAATATAGATGGTCTTAGCTCCAAGGATGGCGTCCACCGCTGCCTGGAAGGCGGACTTGTCCACCTCTTCCAGGGTGGCTCGGATCTTTTCGATGTCGGACTGGAGCACCATGGACAGGATCTCCTGATTGCCGAACCGGTCGTTGGCCACCTCGATCCGCTGCACTGACGTCAGCTTATTCCGAATCATCTCCTGCAAGGCCTTCTGCATGGCAGGATAGCCGTCATAGCCCAACTCCACCGCAAACCGTACCACGGTGGACTCGCTGACGTTGACGGTCTTGCCCAGCTTGCTGGCCGTCATAAAAGCCGCCTTGTCGTAAGAATTGATGATATAGTTGGCGATAAGCTTCTGTCCCTTGGAAAAATGGCTCATGCCGTTCTGGATCAATGTCAAAATATCACTGGTCATCTTCACGCCTCCACAAAGGCCCATTTGTCCTCAGGGCCTCTTTCCTTGCAGAGTATATCATACTACACGACACAGCATTTTTGCAAGATGTTTTTTGCAATATTTCAAAAATTTTATGCATTTACAATTCCATCAGAGCCTTTAATTCATTTTCCGTGAGATACCGCCACTGCCCCTTGGGCAGTTCCCCCAGGCTCAGCGGTCCCTCTGCCACCCGCCGGAGCCGTGTTACGATCATGCCGCACTGCTCTGCCATTTTGCGTATTTGCCGGTTTCTTCCCTCATGGATGGTCAGCCGCAGGTGGGCCATATCCCCGTCCAGCCACAGCGTCTCCACCTCTGCTGGACGGATGGTATAGCCGTCGATCTCCATGGATCGTCCCATTCCCTCCAGCTTCCGGGCCGTGGCCTTCCGCAGCCACACCAGGTAGGTCTTGTTTACTTCCCCCCGGGGATGCAGCAGCCGATTGGCCAGATCCCCATCGTTGGTCAAAAGCAGCAGGCCCTCGGAGTCCATATCCAGCCGGCCCACCGGATAGATTCGCCTGCCGCAGTCTACCAGGTCCATAACCGTCCGTCGGTCCTTTTCGTCAGACACTGTAGTCACATAGCCCCGGGGCTTATGCAGCATGATGTACACCGGTTCTTCCCGGGACGCCACAGGCGTCCCATCCACCAGGATCCGGTCCCGGCCATCATCCGCCGTATCTCCCAGTCGGCAGACCTGACCGTTCACCGTGACCCGGCCCTGGAGGATCAATTCCTCCGCCTTTCGCCGGGACGCAATTCCGCAGCGAGATAAAATCTTTTGCACCCGTTCCTGCATACCGCTTTGCTCCTTATCCCGATATTTTTTCCAACAGCTTATCCCAGAATCCGGGCTGCTCCGGCATCTGCTCCACCGATGCTGCCGCGTAGACCGGCGTCTGTACCACCAGCCGTCCGCCCACATAGGCCTGCAGGGTACCCATGGTGGTCCCCTGTTCCACCGGCGCATAGACAAAGGGGGCAGTGAGCAGACGGTACTCCGCCGTCTCTTCCTCCAGCATGGTATATGCCAGCGTATCCTCTGCCACGAGGGGAACAGAATCCGAAAGTCCGGAAATCACCGGCATCTGCCCCACTTCCTCCCCTTCTGTCACCAATGTCCGGGAACTGTAGAGGGAAAACCCATAATCCAGCATCTGGGCATGGTCGCTCCAGTCCGACGGAGCATGGATGGTCACAGACACGAGACAACGCCCATCCCGTTCCGCTGCTCCCACCAGGATCCGTCCGGCCTGTTTGGTAAAGCCTGTTTTGACCCCCATCGCGCCTGGATACTGCCACAAAAGCTTATTGTGGTTGGACATACTGTGTCCCGCACAGGCATAGGACTTGGCCGAAACGATAGTACGGAAATCCGGATTTTGCAGGGCTGCCACCGTAATCTGCCCCAGACTTTCCGCTGTGGCATAATGTCCCTCTTGGTCCAGGCCGTTGGGGTTGGCAAAATGGGTGTTCTGTAGGCCCAATTCCTCTGCCTTCCAGTTCATCTCCTCCGCAAAAGCCTCGATACTTCCGCTGACATAGATGGCCAGGGCCACTGCCGCGTCGTTGCCGGAGGAGAGCATCAGACCGTAGAGCAGATCCTCCACCGTCAGCTGTTCCCCTTCCTTGAGATACATGGAGGAGCCCTCCACCCCCACGGCCTCCGCAGGAATTTCCACCACCTCATCCAGCTCTGCCTGCTCCAGAACCACCAACGCCGTCATGATCTTGGTGGTACTGGCGATCAGACTGGGATCCTGGGCGTTTTTCTCCCAAAGGATCTGCCCGGTATCGCCGTCCAGCAAGGCGGCGCTGCGGGCGGACACCTCCAGTCCCTGGACCGAAGGCATATAGAGGAGGATGGCCGCAAGCAAAGATGCAGCCATCCGAATCGTTTTTTGTTTCATACTGCATCACCGGATACAGTATCTCCCCGAAAAACGCTTTTATTCCTCCGTTTCTCCAACGGTGTCCGCAGACTCATCCTTCTTTTTGGAGACCATGTGGCTGACCTTGTTCACCACATCGGGCACCAGATCAATGACTCGCTCGGCCACCGTGGAGGCAGGCTGATCCACCGACAGTACCCGTACCGTGCTCTCCTGGATCACCAAAAACGACACCGGCGTAATGCTCACGCCCATACCGGCCCCGCCGCCAAAGGCGTTGGGATGCTCGGGTTTCTGGTTTTTCTGGGCAAAGTCGGAACCGCCGGAGCCATATCCGATGGAGATCCGGCATACCGGGATTACCGTGACGCCGTCGGCCTCAATGGGTTTGCCAATGACCGTATTTGCGTCCATCATGTCCCGAATTTTCGCCATGGTGGTGGCCATTAAATCGCTAATTGGATGTGCCATATTCACTTCCGCCTTTCTTCATTTGCGTTCGATACAATTTTAACCCACGGAGGCCATAATATCCGGCCAGCTTCAAAATCGCCCCCACTGTCATGGTGAGATGAGCTTTGGCATACACCGTGGTGTGTTCCTCCAGAAAATCAATTTCCGCCCGGGTATCCTGGTCATGGATCCGAAACGCCCGCTGCAGCACCGTGGTCAAATTTCCCAAGGCCGCCCATGCACTGCCGTAGAGCACCGCAGACTGGGCCGGATCCTGATCCTTCGCCCCGATTCTGAGTCGAAGCACCAGCTGCCGCACATGGAGTCGGTTGCGCAAATCCGCCTGAAATTCCAATACTAGCCCCACAATTTGCCGGAACAGCTCCAGTCCTCCGCCTCGTTCCTCCTGGGGCGTTTGTGCGTCTGAAGGAACGGCTTTGGATTTCTCGGAACTCTGTTTATTTTTTTCTCGCTTTGCCTGTTCCGTCTTCCTTGCTTTTTCTGCTTTTTTCGCTGTTTTCTCTTGTTGGCGCGCTTCCAGCTGTTCCTTTCGGGCCAGCTGGATTTGTCGTTCCGTCCCAGCCCCAGCCTTTTTTCGGCTTTTCCGGTCTTTCTTATCTTTGGTTTTCACCGGTCTGGGATAGATTCTCAGGGAAACAGGCCCAATATGCGCCGTCAAGCTGGCACCAGATTGCCCGTATTCTCCCGTGATCCCCACAGGAACACAGCATAAAAGGCCCAGCAGCGCCGCCAGGATCCCAAGGATCCAAAGGGCAATCATGCCTTTTCCTCACCTTCTTCTATGGAAAGCTGCATCTCCATTTGCTCCGCGGTAACCTGTCCCCGGGGCAGATCCACCTCCGGCAGCTCGTCCAGGGAGGACAAGCCGAAGGTCCGCAGGAAGTCCGGCGTGGTGCCATACAGGATTGGCCTGCCCGGTACGCTGAGCCTGCCCTGCTCTTCAATCAGCTTTTTGTTCAGCAGCGCGCTCACAGTATAGGAACTGTCCACACCCCGGATCTGCTCCACAAAGGCCTTGGTGGTGGGCTGATAGTAGGCGATCACCGTCAGCGTCTCCAAGGCCGACGCGCTGAGCTTGGGCGGCTTTCTGGTCTCCAACGCCCGGGTGATCAATTCCGATTCCTCTGGGGACGATACCATCTGATAGGCGTTTTCCATCCGCAGGATTCTTATACCCCGTCTTTGGAAACTATATGCATCCTGGAGGGCCTTTGCCTCCTGATGAATGGTCTCCGGCGCTACGCCCATAGCCAGGGCGATGCGATCTGCCCCCACCGGTTCCCCGGCAGCAAACAAAATGGCCTCAATTCCCCGTCTGATATCTTCCGGCTCCATCAATCCTCCACCTCGCTCTCCTCCGGCATCTTTAGATAGTCGATCTCATATTCGCCGTTCTGCTCCGACACCCGAACCGACCGGAGCTTACACAGCTCTAAAATGGACAAAAACGTGGCCACCACCTCGGACCGGGACTTATTGCCCCGGAACAGATTCCGCAGTCGCTGCCGTCCTTTTGCCAAAAGCTGCCGAAGCACCTCGGCGGCCTTTTTCTCCACAGGATAGGGTTCCTTTCCCACGATGCCCACAAAGGCGGCGGTGGGCGGCGGCAGTTTGGCGTCACCCCGATCCCGAATCCCAAACATGGCCCGCCGCAGATCCTCCCGGTCATGCTGATATCGGTAGGTCTGCTCCCGCTTCAGCGGTTCCGGCTGCTTGGTGAAATAGTTTCTGCCAATATCATTCCGTTTTTCCAGCCAAGCCATGGGTTCCTTCAGCTTCTCCATGATTTCCTGACGCTGGCGCTGTTCCAGAGACTGGATCAGCAGCTCCATCTCGCTCAGGCCCTCCTGCCGTTCCGCTTCGCTCAGCAGCATCTTTGTCTTGATGAGCACCAGGTGGGAGGCCATAGAGATAAACTCGCTGGCGATCTCCAGATCCATACGCTTCATCTCGTCCAGATACGCCAGATACTGTTCCAGGATCACAGAAATCTGGATGTCCCGAATTTCGATTTTATTCTTACTGAGCAGCAGCAAAATCACGTCTAGGGGCCCGGAAAAATCCTCGGGCTCGGCATTCTTGGATTTTACCACATGGCTCAGATGGTAGGTTGGTTCGTTCATGGCGGCTCCTTATCCAAAAATATGCTGGAGAATGTAGAAGGGAAATGCGGAGATCCGGCTCAGACCGTTCAGTAGAAACGATCTGCAAACCATCAAGGGCGTGTTGAGAATTCCCGAGTACAGCACCAGGATCATCACCAGGAAGCCGTATCGTTCATATCGAAGAATCTTATAGTATACCTCCTTGGGCAGCAGGGCATTGAGCACTTTAGAACCGTCCAGAGGCGGAATGGGAATCACATTGAACACCGCAAGACCAACACTGAGGATGGCCACATATTCAAAGAATTCCACCACAAACCCAGAAATCGCGCCACCGGTCCTGTAGTTCACATACAGCGCTCCCGCCCGGATACAGAGCGCAAAAAAAGCCAGCACCAGATTGGAAATGGGGCCTGCCGCAGCGGTAATGGCCATATCCCGGACGGGATGTTTAAAGTTCCGCATATCCACCGGCACCGCCTTGGCCCAGCCAAACTTGAAAATGGCCATCATCAGAAGGCCCCAGACGTCGATATGCCGGATGGGATTGAAGGTGAGTCGTCCGGCGTTCTTTGCCGTGGGATCCCCCAGCTTCAACGCCACCACTCCATGGCTCACCTCATGAAACATGATGCAGACCATGGACGCGGCAATAATCACCACATAATCCCAGATAAAGCTGAAATTCAGCTGTGTCAGCCAGTTTGAAAACGAATGCATAAGCAATCCTCCTGCTAATGAGTTAGTATAACATGAAACGCTGGAAATAGCAAGAAAGCCTTTCCAGGGAATGAAGCCCCATGGAACCGCAGGCTTTCATCTCCCCAATTGAGCAGTATTTTGATTTTCTGGGCACAAAATTGAAAAAAAGACTTGACTCCGCAACTGGTAGAGAGTGTAAAATCCCAGCAGGAGGTGACCTCTATGAAGATCAAAGACGTAATTTCCCAGACCGGAATCCCGGAAAAGACCATTCGGTACTACGAATCCCAGGGACTGATCCATCCCGTCACCGAGCGGCGGGGCGGCCGCACCTACCACGAGTTCCGATCCGAGGATGTGGCGGCCCTGAACGCCATTGTAGTCCTGCGGAAGGCCCAGTTTTCCATTGAAGAGATCCGCACCATGCAGCAGGACCCGGAGAAGATCCCCCAGATTTCCGCAGGACTGCGCCGACGCATTCAGGCGGAAGCCGACGCCATGACCCGGCTGCTGAGTGTGGAGGACGTGTTCTCCGCCCCGGACTATCAGGCCCTCAGCCGTCAGATCGCAGCGGCCTTCCAAAGCCAGCCGGACTACGTTCCCCCCTTCCGCTTTGGGGCAGAGGACCCAGAGACGCCGGAGGAGAAAGCCGCAGCCATCGCCGCCTATCAAAAGCGGCACAGCCGCCGGCCCTGGATCGCAGTGATTGCGGTCCTCAGCGTCCTCTGCGCCACTCTGGCTGTAGGCCTGGGATATATGGTTTACCGAGAGGCCTCGGCTATCCCGGCTCCCAGCGGTACCATCGAGGGTTGGGTTTATTACGCCCCGGACCGCGCCAATCTGATGCGCTGCAAAGCGGATGGCAGCAGTGAGGAAACGCTGTATACCAGCGACTTGGGCGGCGATATACAAAACAGCAATATCGTTGTCACCGATACCAAAGTCTATTTTGTGGATATGCAGCGGCTCTTCTCCATAAACGCCGACGGCACCGGGCTGTATCAGTTCAAGCCTCGGTATTACAGCGCTTATTCCCAGGGCAATGGCCTGCCGATGCTGGCCGGAGAATACCTATATATTGGAGAATACAGCAGCGGACAGTTTGGCGGCGGCAGCAGCTGTCTGGTCAAAATCTCTCTCCAGGACGGAACTGAAGAGAAACTAAGCGACCAAAGCGGAACACCCCTGACCGTCAAGGATGACATTTTGTATCTGCTGCACAAGACCGTAGATACGTATGGTGAGGAAAACGCAGATGAAACCGTGTATACATTTTCCCTCATCGCCTATGACACCCAAACCGGCAAAGTCCTGACCCAAAAGGACCTGGGGAACTGGGACCGGGAATGCCATGGGATCTCCAACGGGGAAACGATCCTTCTGGTCCGGGTGGACAGCATGACACAAAACACCCTGTTGACGCTGAACACGGAAACGCTGGAATTGGAACCCTATGCGGAGATTCCCGGTCAGGTGCAGGACGTCTTTGGCCCGTACTGCTGTTATGACGGCGACTTTGCAGGGACGGAGTTGGGCGGCACCTATCTGGGCTGGTATGTACGAAACATGGACACCGGAGAATCGGTCCACTACGATAATGACTACTACTTTTGCGGCTTCACGGAGGCCGGCTTCCTGTGCCGGAGCAACGTGAGCGGCAGCGATATGGCCCTGGTCCCCTATCCCTGATCCCATGCGCATCTGGAACAATCTGCGGAACCTGCTGCTTTCAGGAAATTACTAAGTTGAAAGGAGAACACGAGAAAGTAATCGTCACCCGGCATTGGATCCTGCCCGTGCCAGAGGCACTGAAGCTGCTGCCCTTGCTGGGATTGGCGGCTCTCATCGGCAGCATTGGTCTTGCCACTTACGGCATCGTCCGAAAGAAAGAAAAGCCCCCCATTCCGGACTATGTGGATGAAATCGAAGCCCTGGAACGCCCTCGCTGGCATCTGCGGCAATGGAATTCCAGCCGGAAGCGGCAGCGGCTCTCCGACTTTACAGACAACAATTTGAAGATCCGTTTTGTCTTTCAGCAGATGCTGCGGCACCGGACAAAATCAGAGCCCGACATTTTATTTCGGACTCCAAACGAGCTGGCAAACGCTCAAGACCCCTTAGAGAACCAGCTGATGAGCAGCTACAACCGCGTCCGCTACGGAAACAAGACCGCCACAGATCAGGAGGTACAGTCTGCTGCGGACTATCTGGATGCCATAAGTCACCATTTATAATCTTCCGCACCTCGGACCAGGAATAGCACTCTCCCATAAAAAATGAGTGTTCTTACAGCGTTTCAAATGCTATAAGAACACTCGTCATGGTGCGCGAGGCGGGACTTGAACCCGCACGTGCGTAATGCACACTAGAACCTGAATCTAGCGAGTCTGCCAATTCCACCACTCGCGCATA
>CASEPH010000459.1 GCA_949289625.1 uncultured Clostridia bacterium
GTCTCCTCTGGAAGAGTGATAATCCTCGAACTCCTGCCCGATGATGGGCAGGCCGTGCCGATACCCGATAGCCACCGCGTCAAAGCTGGTGCCGCCGGTGGGCCAACCTGCGGCCCGGTATACGCCGCTTCCCATGCACAGTATGGTGGCCTTGGCGTGGAACACCACCGGGGTACTGCTGGCCACGTCGAAACCCACTGCCCCAATGACACGGCCATCCTGCTCCACCACATCGTAGATCATGGTCCGGTCCACCACGGTGACCCCATTTTGAAGCAGGGCCGGCAGAAACCGCTTGTGACGCAGCCGGCTTCCCACCAGGTCCCGATAGCCGAAATAATCGTCCCGATCGGCAAAGCCAGTGGTGTTGGCATCGGGATACTGCTCTGTAAGCCCCAGTTCCGCATATAGTTCATACACACTTTTGGATTCATTGATCCATATGTTGAACCAGTTGCGGTTGGCCATATACTCGGCGTCGTGATAATAGAGCTCCTCCACAGTTTCCCGCTCATCCCCCATCTCCGGGTCAAACCACCGGGTACAGCAGACATGGGGGCTCTGACCGGAGTATCCGGGCCGGCCTTTATCTACCAAGACCACACGCATTCCAGCCTTGCGGGCGGTAATGGCGGCGCAGAGCCCCGCATATCCTCCCCCCACCACCAGAACATCACATTCATACTCCCTTTTCTTTGGAGCTTCCGCCTCATCAAAGGGAAGCTCCCCATATACGCTGTATTGACTCATCTCCTGTCTCCTTTCTAATAGAATGGATCGGCCGACCCTCCATTTCCTGGAAGATCTCCTGTTTTGTAAAATCGCTCACCCTACCCCGGGGCCAGAAGGCCGTGTTTTATCTTGCATTTTCCAGTCCTGATAGTATAATGTCAATAAACCCATCTCATCCCTGCCATTTTGCCCGCTTCTTCTCCGGAACAGCTCAGCATCCCTGGCAGAGGAAAGGAGGACCCCATGGCATCGCCCATCAACTTTCATGAGATTGATCACTATATTACCCAACTCACCGCCATAGAGGACGCCTTCAACGTCTACCGAAACACAGTTTCCCTTCAGGAAATCCAGCGGCTCAATGCCGATGAAGCGGCCAGGCCCTTTCTGCGGAAATGGCTGGACATTGCCAATCTGCCGGAGACGGACGATATGCTGGCCCAACTTAAAACCACCACCTTCAACGTCTCCAGACTATCCCCTTATTTTGACATTATGCTCCACTGTCAGAAGGAATGGACATCTGCAGTGGATCTGATCCACATTGTCTATGTCTATCGGGGCAGCTTCGCCTGCCAGATGAAACAGCAGACCTTTCCCCTTGAGCAGGGCAACTGCTATATGTTCAACGTCAACATCAGCAAGCAGATCCAGCCCTGCCAGGAGGACGCCCAGCTGCTCAACTGTCTGATCTCCCAGAACTATTTGGAGAACATCCTTCTCAAGCAGTTTGACCGCAGTATCCTATTTTCGGACTTCCTGACCCAGTCTTTCTATACAGACAGTTCCTCGGAGCCCATGCTGGCCTTCCACACCGCTGGAGACCCCAATGTCCGATACGCATTCGCCATGGCCATCATCGAGCAGCTCAATCAGCTTCCGCTGTGCCAGAGCATGATAGCCAGCCATGTTTCTGCGCTGATGGTGCATCTGGTGCGGCTCCACATGGAACGCCGTGACGAAATGCACTATCTGCAGTTGGGGAAGCACAAGCTTTCGGACATACTCATCTATATTGACCAACACTGCAACACAGCCACGCTGGACAGCATTGCCGAAACCTTTCACTTTCACCCCAGCTATCTGAGCAAAATCATCAAGCATCACACTGGTCTTACCTTCACCAACATTCTGCAGCATACCCGGCTGAATAAAGCAGCCCTGATGCTAAAGAATGCAGATTGCTCCATCACGGACGTGGCCCACCAGGTGGGATACAACAACATCTCCTATTTCTACAAGCTGTTTCAGAAGAAATACGGCGTGACGCCCGCCGCATACCGGAACAGCAGGGAATCATAGCCCTAAGCCCGAAAAACAGGAATTCTCTTGTTTTTCGGGCCGCTTTATACTCGGGCTGCTTGGAAGATCCGGCTTTAGCCTGCTCCAGTCATCATTCTGTCATAGGCAGCCTGGTAGACGTCGATGATGTCCTGAATATGCAGTTCCTGAATGGTTGCCTTAAATTCAGGCAGATTGGCCATATCCTCTTCGCCCATCAGGAACGCCAGCGCATGTTCAGACATATACGTCAGCAGATCCGGGGAATACTGCGCATAGATCTCTTGTTCTTCCTCTGTAAAGGTGGAGGACAGGCCGGAGGGCAGATTGTAGGCTCCGTCAGATTCCTGCTCCTGAACAAATTCCATCGCCTCGATAACATCTGGTTCATAGGTGCTCAGCAGACGAGAAGAATCCTTAACAGCCGGGATTAGATCGCCTGCATACAGGATCATAGCGGTAGATGCACCGAAATCAGGATTGTTGGTAATCAGCTCCGTCAGCACAATATTTCCGTTCTCATCCAGGGTATAAGCCTCTCCCTCTATACCATAACTGGCAAGCTTGCTGCCCTCCTCGGTATAGAACCAGTCGATCATCTGGATCACCAATTCTGGACATTCGCAGTTAAAGGACACATTCCAAACGCCAGACTCCAGAGAAACGGGCTCGTTCATACTAAAGTGATATACGTCGCCTTCCTGCTCCATTGGCATTTGCAGCGCTACATAGTATGCATCTCCGCCCAGCTGCTGCGCATAGTAGGTCATATTGGAAAACATTGTGGTAAATACGGCATTTTCTCCCCGGAGCACATATTCTTCGCAGTAAGGGCCACCCTCCATGCTGAGAATGTGGTCGTTGATTAGCCCATCCTGATACCAGCCTGAGATCGTCTCCACATACTTGTCGTATTGATCGGTTAAGAACCCAAACCGCACTTCACCGTCTACCACATACAGGGGCAAATTAACATAGGAGCCATTTTGAAATACCGCGGATATGCCGTAGCCTCCGCCCAGCACATTGCTGGTTCCCATATCACCAATAACACTCAGGGCCAGCGGAGCGATCACGCCATCCATTCCCTTCGGGCCATGGAGCATTTCATCCCAGTCATCAAAGGTCTTGATCTCTTCATTATTCATGCCGATCTCTTGGAGCAAGTCTCCCCGCACCACGATACCAGCCGCCGGCAAATTGTTGGCGTTGATCTGCCAAAACGCGGAGATTTCGTCAGCAGTCATCACATTATTGGTGAAGCCGTACTCCTCAATAGCCGCCAGATAGTTCGGCATATAGGCCCGATAGTCGGCCATATTCAGGAACACCTCATCCTTTACGCCAGCCGAAGCGCCGCCAGGATACCATGCGCCTCCCTGAACGATAATATCCGGCACCGCATTACTGGCCGCCAGCAGCGCAAACTGTTCTTTGGCAATTTCGGAAGATACCGCAGTCACGTCCAGCTTTACGCCGGTATGCTCCGTCCAGCCCCGAAGTACGCTGATCTGATCGTAATTGTCAGAGTCCACATAAGGCGTAATGGTGGTGTTTACGGAAGTAAACATGGACACAGTAATGTCTTCCGCCACAGGGAACGTTACCATCATGGGATCTGTTTCTTCTGCGGCGCTTTCCATCACAGAGCCGGACGTTGGAACTTCCGCAGTCGCAGATGGCTCCGTCACAGCAGAAGGCTCCGCCGCAACAGGGCTAGACGATTCTGCAGAGGAAGTGCCACCTCCGCATCCAATAAACACGGAAGCAAAAAAAGCAGCAGTCAAAAGCAGGGATAGTGTTTTTTTCATGTTCAACGCTCCTTCACTGGTATTTCCCGGATATTTGTCATCTGAGT
The DNA here is from genome assembly GCA_949289625.1 of uncultured Clostridia bacterium. Next base: position 3,872 of record CASEPH010000459.1, read on the forward strand.
GGAAAAAGGACCCCCGACATCTGGGCAATCCGTCTGCACATCCTTCATGCAGCTCCCTTTTCTATGAACAAATACACAAGATCTGGCCTCATTGTACCAGTATTTTAGTGATTATCACAATAACCAATGATGCTGTCACATTGACCTGTTATGGTGCAGATTCTCAAGAAAACGCAGCCTCAGTATCTGCGGAATATGGCCCATCCACCGCCCATGT
>CASEPH010000460.1 GCA_949289625.1 uncultured Clostridia bacterium
CGTCATCAAAGATGCGGGCGGTGTCGATGGCCGCCTGGATATCCATGCCGTGGTCAATCGTATGGGAGATTACTTGAGCGAGGGTAGTAAAGATCCGCACGCCGCCGGGGCTGCCCAAGGTGAGGAAGGGAGAACCGTCTGGGTTGAGGACCACCGTGGGGGACATGGAGGACAGGGGGCGCTTGCCGGGCTCCACACAGTTTACACTCTCCGGGTCCGTGGAGAAGTCCGTCATCTGGTCGTTGAGAACAAAGCCGTAACCAGGGACCGCGACCAGACTGCCGAAAAAGTGGTTAATGGTCTGGGTTACTGTGACCATATTGCCTGCCTGATCCGCGATGGAGAATGAGGTGGTGGAGACGTGACCATAGGTGGAAGGATCGCCTGGACTCCAGCTTTGAGACTGATCGGTGATCTTGTCCGCAATGGTTTTTGCGTACTCCTTGCTGATCAGGCCGGACAGGGGGACATCCTCCGCGAAATCGGTGTCCGCCATATACTCCGCCCGGTCCGCGAAGGCGGCTTAGAATGCTTCGGAAAACAGATGGAGATACTCGCTGGAATTGACCTCCATTGCTTCAAGATTGTAATTTTCCAGTACATTTAAAATCTCCAGAAGATGTGTGCCGCCGGAGGAGGCTGGGGGGACAGAGATGACCTCATAGCCCCGATAGGTGGAGGAGATGGGGGCCCGCTCTTTGACCTCATAGCTGGCCAGGTCCTCCAGGGACAGAACACCGCCGTATTTCTGCACTGCGTCCACGATAGCTTGGGCCATTTCGCCGGTATAGAAGGCGTCCCGCCCCTTGTGAGCGATCTGTTCCATTGCCTTTGCTAGGTCATGGTTGGTGATCACGGCATTCGACTCATAGGGGAGCCACTCATTCAGGTAGTATTCTCCCAGCTCCGGGTAGTCCAGAATATGCTGATAACTCTCGTTGATGGCATTGCTCATTGTGGCGGAAACCAGATAGCCCTCGTTGGCCAAGTCGATGGCGGGCTGCATAATCTCCTGCCGGGACAGTTCCCCGGAGCCATAGTGCTCCAGCGCGTACTCCATGCCGGCGACCAGTCCTGGGATACCCACGGACAATCCCCCGTAATAGGTGATGTCCTCCCGCAGCAGTTCCCCATTTTCGTCCAGCCAGGTGTAGGAGTCCTGGGCGGCGGGGGCGGTCTCCCGGTAGTCCAGGAAATAATTTTGACCGTCTGCGGTATGAATTAGCATAAAGCCGCCGCCCCCCAGACCGGAGGTGTAGGGCTCTGCCACACCCAAAGCGTAGGCTACGGCAACCGCTGCGTCCACCGCATTGCCGCCTGCCTCTAAAATTTCCAATCCAGCCATAGTGGCATATACGTTAGAGGACGCTACCATGCCGTGTACTCCAAATGCGTCCCGATCCGTTCGTTTCAGATCGCCGTTTTCGTCCATAGGAGACCACACTTGTCCTGTCTCCTCTGTACCGTAAGAGGATGGAGACGGGGGCCCACAGGCCGTGACGGAAAGGGCTGCGGTTAAAGCCAGGGTCAGAGTCAACGGTTTCCGAGTATTCATTTGCATTCTCCTTTCCGAACAGACCACCTACCCCAGGCCAGCAGGGCAGCTGTTCCCACAAGTCCCAACACAAGAAAGTGTCGGGGATATTGAGTTGTTTGGTAAACTGCACTCTCACCAGGGGGAGACAGGTGGTCCGGATCATAGGGCAGGCCGTAGTCCGCCACCAGTCGTTGGATATTCAAGAGGTGTATGACAGGCAGACCCTGAGCGTTGTACCGCTGCAGAAGGCCGCTCCCTTCATCAACCGTCTTGACCCGGTCCGGTTCCACCACACCCCAGGACAGGGACAGCTCGTTTTCCCCCAGACCGGAGGTGGTCAGATTGCCGCCCACCCCAATAAAACAGGTGATCGGACCGTTTTCCTGGTACAGCTCCATGCGGGCAGCCAGATTGGCGGAGAAGTCCTCCTCATATAACAGGGGGACGGAATAGGTTTTAAAACGAGTACGGATTTGGTCCACCAGTTCCGGGTCCATATCCAGGCCGCAGTCGCTGGCACCTCCCAGAGAGACAGCAGCTCCTTGTTGGGGAAGCAGTCCATCCTCCACCAGGCGGTATGCCATATCCGGAAAGGTAAGCTCCGGCTGATTGGCCCCATAGGTGGAGGCGCCCACTGAGGAGATATAGACCACCTCCACGTCCATGGCGGCGCAGGCGGACAAAACTGCCAGATTCATGGCGGGGAAAGAGCCGGAGAAACCAGCTCCCACAGTATCGCCTGGCTGAACACCGGCTTCCTTCAGCAGTTGAACCACCAGAGCAGCCATATCGGGGTTGGCGGTGGTTCGCTTTGCCTCCAGAGCACCGAGAGTGGTGGTGATGCCGGTAAAACGATCCCCAATCATACCGGTGCGAAACCAGTCCTCCTCATGGATGGGCAGGCCTAGTTCCTGCTTATAGACCTTGACCTGGTCCATGCACCGCTGCATGATCTGGGCAGCTTCCAGTTTCACATTATAATCTTCTGCAGGGACCACTTTGCCGCTCCGAAGCGTGAGAGCGACCGATGCAGACAAGACTAAGACAGACAGGAGCAGAGCAAAACGCTTGCACTTCATGGCGGCCTCCTTTACAATCCGGCCAGAGAGCCGCCCAACACCAGCAGTATTGCCGCCACCAGGCCGGTGGTCAAAGCCAGGCTCAACAGGGTGTCGGCAAAGCCCTGGCGGTCAAATTCCCGGGCAATAATGCCGGGAATCAGGGTTCCAATCACAATGCCGCCGCTGGGGAAGAGACTAATTTCCTGAGCCAGCAGACTCAAGAAAAAGGTCAGCACCAATAAAAATGCAAACCGACGACGGCCATAGAGGATCATGGACTTCGATAACAGCTTGCAGATGCCAACAGCCACAGCGGCGATCACCAGGGTATCCACAATACGCCACGGGGAATGGAGACACAGAGCCAGATAGCCGGGGACTATTAAGCCGGCGGACAGTCCGGTAAACTCTGTATACAAGAGGCTGATTAAGACCCCGGCCAAAATTGTCTCATGATACAAGAGTGGTCCCCTCCTTCCGTACGCGGGCCATCAGTTCACGACCGCCCTGGGCAATATTTCCAATAGCATAAATGACCTGGTTCTCGGCCAGCTGATCAATGGACAGTTCTTCCGGTCCTGCGAGCGTTCGAACCAGAATATCGGGCCGTCGGCGGATTAACCCCCGGCGCATGTAGCCGCGGGCCGCTCCCATCAGCCACACCTGAGAGGGATTCAGTGCCAGACAGACGGCCAACATATCCTCCGTCCGGCTGCCCCGGTCAGCGCGGTTATTCACCAGCAGGATCAGTTCCCGGTCCTGGAGCTGCAGCTGCTCCCGCAGCCGCTCCCACACAAGGCAGGTGGACTGAACATCGTTAATAGATAGGCCGTTGATGAACAGCGCCTTGCCCAACCGGTGCAGGGAGAGGGCATAGGGATCCCGTTGGTAGTGCATCATGCCCTGAAGGGCGGTTTCCCGATCTATCCCCAGATGCTGACATACCGCCAGAGCCAGGGCAATGTTTTCTGGGAAATCAAACTCTGGCTCGGTTCCATCTGGTCGGACCTGGATCGCCTCACTGCCGAGGGATGCGGCCTTGTCCAACAGACGGGCAAACTGACTGACTTCAGCGGTGAACAGCACTCCCTGTTTGGGAATGGTGTTGGAAAGTGCGTCGCAGATCTGAGGCAGAGTCTCTCCCATCACGTCAGTGTGATCCCTGCGGACATTGGTGATCACTCCAATATACGCCTTGAGGATTTGGTGCTGAGCTGCATGCTGGAGCTCCGGCTGTACCGCCATGCACTCCACCACCAGGACCTGGGCACCCTGTGCGGCGGCTCGTTCCAGAATAGCAACCTGCTCTTTAATATTTGCCCGCCCCCGGCGGCGAATCAGCTCCTCGTGACCCGATACATCTATGGTCATAGGATCTGTCCCGGTTGTCTTGCAGAAGACCTTCATGCCGCCGGCCCGAAGTCCTGCTTCAATCAGACGGCTGACGGTAGATTTTCCGCGCGTCCCATTTACATGAACGATATGGGTTAATTTGGCCCGCGCCTGCCGAACCCGGCGTGCCTCCCAAAGCAAATAGACCAGCCAAATCAATGTTAAGAGCAAAATTGCAGCGATCATAGCCAAATACCTTTCCGTTGGTTCAAGAGCTTCCAGTGGTTAGGAGGGGAAATTCTATCTTAGATTTTATTCCCGTTTATTCCCCGCGTCTCTTTTTTCTCATTTTTCCTATTTCTTTTTCTGCAGTTTGGGGAGACCTCACCTGGATAAAAACCCGGCCGCAGCTTATTCTTGCTGCAGCCGGGTCTATATTCGAAAGGCAAATACTAAGAATCGCAAGTGCAGGACTTAGAAAGTGTCTTGGAACTTTGATTGTATACTTGTACAACGCATTTCCATTCTTCGCCTTGTTTCATCATAAGCAGGACATCAGTAAAGTCCGAAGTTCCACCCCAATTTTCTTCTAAAATACGTGCAACTGCAATAGTTTCCTCTAATGCAATTACGTCTACACGAAAAGTGAATTTGGGGTTGGAGCCAACTCGATCAACATTATCAAAGAAAGATTGAATTGGTCCATGGTCAAACTGACCATTTGGGTACCCAAAGTAAACAGCCTCTTCGCTAAATGCTGCTTTCGCCTCTGTGCTATTACCATTTGCCACAGCGGCCATCCGTTTCATGACAGCAGCCTCTACGGCCTTATACTCTTCTAATGGGGCGCGCATAGATAACCTCCTCAGATTAAATCGTTCGGTATAAGGATACGGAGCAGGATTTATGCCCCCCTGCTCCGTATAACTTATTCTGCAAAATTATCCTTTTTGGATGGTGTCAGAGTTTTGATTATAGGCCTTGGCAACACATTTCCATTCGCCGTTCATTTTCAGCAGAAGCAAGATATCCGTAAAGTTGATTCGATTCCCCCAGCCCTCTTCTAAGACACGAACTACGGCCAAAGTTTCTTCAACAAGGAGGACATCCACACGTGCCTTAAAATTATCGCCGCCTGGGACCGTGTCGACATTATGGTAAAACTGCTCAATAGAACCATGCTCCAGTTTGCCGTCCAGATAGCCGAAAAGGACGGCTTCATCAATGAACAGCTCCTTTGCGTACTTACTGTTACCTTCGGCCACACTTTTCACAAAGTTCATGGCGGCAGCTTCAACTGCCTGATATTCTTTCAGATCCGCTCTCATAATAACCATACTCCTTCGCTTCTTGATAATCGTCCTGCATACAATGAGCACATTGACACATACAAGGTGCCAGTTCTCAATTTGCTGACAATCGGATTATATTACGTATGTAGCAAAATACAAGTACGCACATTTAGGTGCGATACTAACACTTTGGTAATATGCTAACTTATAAGAAATGGAGTATACAGTAGAAGCAAAGCAAACTTCAGTTATTACTTCGTGCCTGGAAAATAAAGGATTCTCAAATTTACAGTACTGAACGATTTTAACAACTGATTCTCAATCCTCTGAATATTATAATACTTCCAATAGCATCTTCTAGATGGCCCAATGTGAACCTGGCCCTGGACCAGTGTTTAGGCGCAGTTTTCCCTTGGTGGGGAAATATGCCTTTTGGTGCCGAAAGAGGGCATACACTTTTACTTTAAAAGACGATATAGATTTGAGGTGCATCCCCCATTTTCCCGGTATCTGGGGCGCTTTTCGATCCACCCTAGGCGAAGCAGGTCTTGAATTGCGCGTTTCACTGTGGAGCGGGACAAATGTAGATCCCGG
>CASEPH010000461.1 GCA_949289625.1 uncultured Clostridia bacterium
GCCACCTCTGTCCTGCCAAACAGGACAGCCAAATAGGATATATCATAGCATTGCAGGAACAGTGCTCTAAGCTCCGAGATTTCCTTGTCAGTCCACGGTTTCCCGTAATTCTCGGGCCGCTTGCTTCCATCCCGGAGCGCCTGTAATTCCTTCTGATATGAAGTCATTGTTTGATCCCTCCTTTACCATGATGTTAGTTGATCAAAGTTTACACGGTCCCATCTCCATCCACACGTTGACTTCTAGCATAATTGTGCCTATAATAATGATAAGGAGGCGATTGTTATGCCAAGTATCCGTCCGGTATCTGATCTGCGAAATCATTTCGCTGAGATCACAAAGGAAGTACAGGAGACCAAGGAGCCGGTTTTCCTGACAAAAAACGGCGTGGGGTCTATTGTCGTGATGAGCATGGACGCCTATGAGGAAGGGCGGTATGAGAGCCAGGTGTACGACAAACTACTGGAGGCCGAAATTCAGGCTGTCAGCACCTCCCGGCGCGTGAGTCATGAGGAGGTCATGCGCTCCGCCAGGGAACGTTTGAAGCAGGCAGAGGGCGATCGCCGTGCATAAAATCGAGTACCTGCCGATTGCACAACAGGATCTGATGGAGGCGCTGGACTATCTCATCCTGACACTGGATGCGCCCCAGGCGGCCGCCGAACTGCTGGACGAACTGGAGGATACGGTATCCCGGATTGCCAGGTTTCCGTATGCCCATGAGCTGTACCGGACGAACCGCCCTATGCGGGATGAAATCCGCAAGGTACCAGTGAAGAACTATGTGCTCTACTATGCGGTCTATGAGGAACGTGTAGAAATCCGGCGGTTTCTCCATGGAAGGCGTGACAGAAATCCATCGGTAGTTGAACAAAAAATCTGATAATAGCAAGGCAAAGCCGGGCTGTTCCATTACGGAACGACCCGGCTTTCGTCATCTAGACAAAAAACAATTAGATATTATCGCCATGAATGACCCCGAGGCGATCGGGGGGAAAAATCATGGAGGTAATGACTATGAGCGAACAAAGAACCTGCGGACTGTGCGGGGAGCCCTATCCAGCTGAAGAACTGTATCCCTTTGACGGCCTAGAGCTCTGTCCGCATTGCCTGGACCAGCGAACCCTGACCTGTGAACGCTGTGGGGAGCGTATCTGGGACGAGGACAACGCCGGCAGTTCGGACACATCCCTGTGCCAGAGTTGCTTTGATGACCACTACACCCACTGCTGCCGCTGTGGGACGCTGCTGCACGAGTCCAGCACCTACTACGCCGAGGACGACGATTACGACGAGTACCCCTACTGCGTGGACTGCTACCAGGAGCAGGGCAAGGACAATCCAATTCATGACTACTACTATAAACCGGAGCCCATCTTCTGCGGAGAGGGGCCCCGGTTTTTTGGCGTGGAGCTGGAGATCGACAACGGCGGTGAGGTAAAGGGCAATGCCCGCTCGCTGCTGGAGGTAGCCAACCAGGAGCAGACGTTCTTCTACATCAAGCATGACGGCTCCCTGGACGACGGCCTGGAACTGGTGACGCACCCCCTGTCTCTGGACTGTCACCTTCACAAGGTTCCATGGGCGGAGCTGTGTCAAAGGGCGGTCTCCCTGGGCTACCTCAGCCACCGGGCCACCACCTGCGGCCTCCATGTCCACGTGAGCCGCAAAGCATTTGGAGCCACGGAGCAGACCCAGGACACCGCTATAGCCCGGGTGCTCTACTTCTTCGAGAAGCACTGGGAGGAGCTGCTGAAATTCAGCCGGAGGACGCCCCGGCAGCTGGAGCGGTGGGCGGCCCGCTACGGCTACAAGGAACAGCCCATGGAGATTCTGGACTTCGCCAAGAAGGGATATCATGGCGGGCGCTACACCTGCGTCAACCTCCAGAACTACGCCACGGTGGAGTTTCGTATGTTCCGTGGGACACTGAAGGCAAACACGATCCTTGCCACCCTGGAGCTGTTGGACCGCATCTGTGATCTGGCGGTCTGTCTCACCGACGAGGAACTGAAGGCCGTACCCTGGACCTCCTTTGTGGCCGGCATCCCGGCGGAGAAGTTCCCAGAGCTGGTGCAGTATCTCAAAGAGCGGCGGCTCTATGTGAATGAGCCTGTGGAAGTGGGGGTGGAGGACTGATGTGTTGCCTGTTTGGACTGATTGATTACGGACACCGCCTCACCGGACGGCAGAAGGGGCAGCTCATCCGCGCCCTGGCGGTGGAGAGTGAGGCCAGGGGCACCGACGCCGCAGGGCTTGCCTACAACTCCGGCGGCAGGCTCCAGATCCACAAACGCCCCGGCCCGGCCCACAAGCTCCGCCTGTTCATCCCGGACGACGCCCACGTCATCATGGGGCACAGCCGCATGACTACTCAGGGAAGGGCCAAATTCAACCGGAACAACCACCCCTTTGCCGGGAACGTGCCCAATACCCGGTTTGCGCTGGCCCATAACGGGGTTCTGTACAACGACCACATCCTCCGCCGGGAAAAGGAACTGCCCAAGACCAACATCGAGACGGACAGCTACGTGGCTGTCCAGCTCATCGAACAGCTGGGAGTCCTCACACCGGCCAGCCTGAGAACCATGGCGGAGGCCGTGGAGGGCTCTTTTGTATTCACGGTGCTGGATGAGGAGGACAGCTTCTGGTTTGTGAAGGGGGACAACCCCCTGTGCCTGGAACAGTTCCCACGGCTGGGGCTCTACGTCTATGCCTCCACCAGGGAGATCCTACACCTAGCCCTGACGAAAACCTGGCTGAGCTGGGAGAAGCCCACCGAAGTACCTGTAGATGGCGGGGAGATCCTGATGATTACACCGGACGGAGCCCGTCTGTCCGAGCATTTTACCATCAGAGAGGACTGTTTTGCAGCCTGGTACTTGAACCGCCGGGGAGGACACCTCTGCACGCCCTACGTCAGCTGTGCGGAGAAGCAGTACCTGCGGGAGCTGAAAAGTATCGCCTCCTGCATGGGCTACTCCGGGGAGGAGATCGACGCCCTGCTGGCCGAGGGCTGGACTACCGACGAGATTGAAGAGGTGCTGTATGGCTGTGGAGGGGAGGATCTGAGATGCTTGTACTGATGATAGAACCAGGGAAAGCCCCCCGGCGTCTGGAGCTGAGCCATAGCCTGACGGAGATGCAGAAAGCCGTAGGCGGCTCCATCCAGATCCTCTACCCCTTTGAAGATCCGGTGGCCTTGGTGTGCAATGAGGAAGGGAAGCTGTTGAGGCTGCCCGCCAACCGGGCCCTGCGGGATGAGAGCGGTGCCGTCTACGATATTGTGTGCGGAACCTTCTTTCTGTGCGGGGCTCCGCCGGACAGTGATACACTGGAGGGGTTGACCGAGGAGCAGGCAAGCCGCTACGAACGGCGGTTTGCCCGCCCGGAGCTGTTCCTCAACATCGGCGGCCATATCATCTGCTTGCCGGATCAATAACCTTCGAAATTGGGTCAAAAGAGTGCAATGCGCGCAATAAAGTGGTAAAATATAAACAAAGAGGGGGATAATATGGGACGATATAGGGACAAAGAAGATCGTGAACAACTGAATCTGTTTCCGATGAGCCTGGAAGACTTAATTGACTCTGAAAACCCCGTCCGTTTGATCGACGTAATTGTGGAAAATCTAGATATTGCTGCACTTGGGTTTAAATATGCAGTCACTGCAGAGACGGGCCGCAGGCCCTATGACCCGGCAGATATGCTTAAACTGTATCTGTACAGCTATTACAACGGAATTCGCACATCTCGTAAAATCGAGCGCGAATGTAAGCGAAACATAGAAGTGATGTGGCTGACGGGGAACCAGACTCCCAACCATAAAACAATTTCAGAGTTCCGCAGAAATAATAAACACTCTATTCAAAAGGCATATAAGGAATTCAATAAGCTATGCTACAAAATGGGGTTGTGTAGCAGAGATATTGTTGTAGCAGACGGAAGTAAATTCCGGGCCTGGAATAGAAAAGACAATTATTACACAAAAGCCAAGGTTTCGAAGCAGCTGGAGATGTATCAGGAGCGGATGGAGCAATATTTAGAAACGCTGGATTTGAATGATTCCACAGATGCCGAAGAAGTTCAACGCCAGATGAATGCTACACAAAGTCGAATTGCTTTTTATCAAGAGATGGCCATTCGCATAGAGAAGGAAGGGCCTGTATGCACAACAGATTCCGAAGCACGAAATATGCTTGTAAATAACGGCGGGCATGATATTTCGTACAATGTGCAAATAGCAGTAGAACCCAAGAATCATCTGGTTGTTGCGGTCGATGCTACAAATGAAGGAATGGATTATAAGCAGCTACATAATATTTCCGCGCAAGCAAAGGCTGTAATGGATACAGATGTACTGACAGTATTGGCTGATAAAGGATATTACAGCGCAGAGGAATTTCAAAAATGCAAGGCAGATGCTATTAGGCCAATTGTGCCAAAACCTAAGCGAGGTCATTCACAGAATTCGGATTTCTATAAGAGTGAATTCGAGTATTGTGCAGAACGTGACGTTTATATCTGTCCGGCAGGGAAAGAGCTTTTTCACCACAAACATACTGAGGCAAATAAAACATCAAAAGAGTTGTATGCAAATACACAGGCCTGCAAAGCTTGTGCTATGCGGAATCTATGTACCAACAGGAAAAGTGGACGGAGGGTTACTCGCTGCCCTAATGATATATTTGCAGATGAAGTTGATGCAGATACCAAAGCAAACAAACATTTGCTCCGTATAAGAAAGTCAACGGTGGAGCACTGCTTTGGAATTGTAAAAGGAGTCTGGGGATTCTCACATTTTCTAACTCGGGGATTAGAAGGTGTGAGGACGGAAGCTTGTTTGCATTTTTGGGTCTATAACATAAAACGAGTAATTAGAATCTTGGGGGTTAGGAAGCTACAGATGGCTTTGACACTCCGATGAGGGTTATTTCCCTATTTGGCGCGTCCTATAGAATTAGAGGGCGCTTTTTTGTTACTCTTTTTCGCTTACCAAGGGTCTTG
>CASEPH010000462.1 GCA_949289625.1 uncultured Clostridia bacterium
CTACGGACTGGGTGGCCGGGACGTCTCCACCGACGATATTGCAGCTCTGTACCAGCGACTGGAGCAGATCGCGGAAACCGGCAAGACCGGAGAAATCTATACCCATATGGGCGTCAGGGAGGAATAAGATATGGCATATCAGTTTAAAAAGGAACTGGAGAAACCCGAACGCTTTGTGGGAGGGCATCGCCTGTGTGCTGGCTGCGGGGCAGGAATCACCTGCCGGGCGGTAATGCGGGCTCTGGAGCCGGAGGATAAGGCGGTTATCACCAACGCCACTGGCTGTCTGGAGGTCTCCTCGTTTATGTATCCTTATACCTCTTGGACCGAGAGTTATATTCATGCGGCTTTTGAAAATGCGGCGGCAACCTGCTCTGGCGTAGAGGCCTGCTACGAGGCCCTGAAAAAACGAGGGAAGGTTACGGAGAACTATAAGTTTATTACCTTTGGCGGTGATGGCGGTACCTACGATATCGGCTTCCAGTCTCTGTCCGGCGCCATGGAGCGGGGCCATGATATGGTCTACGTGTGCTATGACAACGAAGCCTATATGAATACCGGAATTCAGCGGTCCTCTTCTACGCCGCGGTTTGCCAATGCCACTACGGCCCCTGTGGGAAAGGAGAAGCAGGGCAAAGCCCAGGATAAGAAGGATCTGACGGCGATTATGGTGGCCCACGGTATTCCCTACGCGGCCCAGACCACCTTTATCGGGAACTTCCGGGATCTCCATGAGAAGGCAAAAAAGGCGATTTATACCCATGGCCCCTGCTTTCTCAATGTGCTGTCTCCCTGCCCCAGAGGTTGGCAGTATGAGACGGCGCTGCTGCCGAAGGTGTGCCAGCTGGCTGTGGATACCTGCCTGTGGCCCATGTATGAGGTGGAGGACGGCGTATGGCACTTGACCTATGAGCCGAAAAAGAAGCTGCCCATTGAGGACTATATGCGGCTTCAGGGACGGTTCAAGCACTGCTTCAAGGCGGGCAACGAATGGATGCTGGAATCCGCCCAGCAATATGTGGACGAGAAATGGGAGCAGCTGCTGGCGAAGTGTAAATAATTTAGAGGCTTTGCGTAGTACCGTAGGCAAAGCTTGCGGTGAATGATACAGAAAGATGGACAGGCCGCCAGCCAAATTTCCTTGGCTGGCGGCCATATTTCTCTTGACTTTTGCCGGTTTTCTGCGATGATAAAGAAAAGACTATCTGGAAGGGAGCCTTATTTATGAACACCAAAGCTCTATACAATATCACCTGTGGACTCTATATGCTCTCCTCAAAGCATGGAGACAAAACTGGCGGATGCATCGTCAACACGGTGATGCAGGTGACCAGCCAGCCCCTGCGGATCACCGTCACCGTCAACAAGGCCAACTTTACCCATGAGCTCATTGAAAAATCCGGCGTGTTTGCGGTGTCCCTGCTGGATCAGTCGGCCCCCTTCGGCCTGTTCCAGCATTTCGGGTTCCAGAGCGGCAGGGATGTGGACAAATTTGCCGGTCTGAGCACCAAAACTGACGGCAATGGTATCCCGTATCTCACCTGGGCTTCCTGCGGGTATCTCAGCTGCCGAGTGGTTTCCTCCATGGATTTGGGTACCCATACTCAGTTTCTGGCGGATGTGTTGGACTGCGACGTGCTGGAGGGGACAGCTCCGGTGAGTTACGGCTACTATCAGTCCAATATCAAGCCCAAGCCGGAGAAAAAGCCGGAGGTCAAGGGCTGGCGCTGCACCATCTGCGGATACATCTATGAAGGGGAGGAGCTGCCGCCGGACTTCGTCTGTCCCATCTGCAAGCATGGCCCTGAGGTGTTTGAAAAAATTGAGTAAATTTGTACCGGGCGCGATGTCAGATCGCGCCCGGTTTTGACATCTGTTTGCGGAAAGCGACAGATTGACCGATTGCATTTTCCGATCGCCTGTGCTAAACTGTTCCATACCAATATTTTCAGATAGGAAGGGATCGTCATGGTTTCTTATGCTTTTGTAAAGAGCAACCCGGAACTTAACATCTATATCAAAAAAGCGGACGAGGCCCTGGGGGCCATGGGGTATACGGAGCACTCCTTCGCCCATGTAACAAAATGTGCTCTGGAGTCCGGCGATATTTTGGAGGCTCTGGGCTATCCGGCCCGTACGGTGGAACTGACCCGCATTGCTGGGTATATGCACGACATCGGCAATATGATCAACCGGGAAGGACACGCCCAATCCGGGGCGCTGATCGCCTTTCATCTGCTGGAAAAATGGGGGATGGAGCCGGATGAGATTGCCATGATCGTTGCGGCCATCGGAAACCATGATGAGTCCACGGCGTTTCCGGTGAGTCCCATGGCGGCTGCGCTGATTCTGGCGGACAAGTGCGATGTGCGCCGGAGCCGGGTGCGGAACCAGAATCCGGCGGAGTTCGACATCCATGACCGGGTAAACCATGCGGTGGACAGTGCCAGACTGGTGCTGGATACGGAACACAAAACGGTGACGCTGAATTTGACTATTGATACGGAGCAATGCCCTGTCATGGACTATTTTGAGATTTTCATGACCCGAATGCTGCTGTGCCGCAGAGCTGCCGATCATTTGAAGCTGAAGTTTAAGCTGAATATCAATGGCGCGTCGATTCTATAACGGAGGAAGTCAACATGAAGAATATGCTGCTGTTTGTCAATCCTGCGGCAGGCCGGTCCGAGATGCACTACCAGCTGATGGACGTGATCTCCCGGTTTACCGCCGCCGGTTATGATGTGACCTGTCATCCCACCCAGAAGCCCCAGGACATCACAGAGGTGATCGCGGAACGGGGAGAACGGTTCGATATGATCGTAACCTGTGGTGGGGACGGTACCCTCAACGAGACCGTGACTGGGATAATGCAACTGAAGCACCGCCCGCTGTTGGGTTATATTCCGGCGGGTACCGTCAACGACTTTGCCACCAGCCTTCACATTCCCAAAAATATACCCGATGCGGTGACCAACATTATCGAGGGAGTGCCGTTCTCGGTGGATCTGGGGGGCTTTAACGACCGGTATTTCACCTATGTGGCAGCCTTTGGGGCCTTTACCAAGGTCAGCTATGCTACACCCCATGCCAGCAAACAGGCCTTGGGCAGAGCGGCGTATATTCTGGAGGGCATTCGCTCTCTGACGGATATTCGCCCTATCCATGTGCGGGCCAAGACCGGCGACACAGAGATCGAGGACGATGTGATCCTGGGGATGGTGACCAACGCCACTTCTGTAGGCGGGTTTAAAGCTCTGGATGATTCTATTGTAAAAATGGATGATGGCCTTAATGAGTTGATTCTGGTCCGAGCCCCCAAGGTCTTGGCAGACTATAACGCCATTGTGGGCGCTTTAATTGCGAGGGATTTCAAACCGGATCATTTCCACATTTTGCAGTCGGATTCCGTCACGCTGGACTTTGATGTTCCGGTGCCCTGGACGCTGGACGGGGAGTATGGCGGAGACACGGATCATGCTGTGGTCATCAACATTCCCAAGCCCATTCGTATTATGGTTCCAGGGGAGGGAAACCAGTAAACCAAAAAAACAAGTGCTCCCCCAAAAAACAATAACAAAAAACCTCACGCCAGGCAAAGCGTGAGGTTTTTTCTTGTGTTTAAGGATCTAAATCAAGCGTAGGCAGCGCTGATAGATCTCAGATAAGCGGCTCTGGAACGACCGTCAATAATGTAGAAGACGCTGTCCACCAGTGCAATCACCAGAACAATAATGGTAATTGCCAGCATGATGGGCCGAACCGCGGTGGTGCTCATATTCAGAAGATAGTTGAACTGGAACGCCAGCACACCGATAATGCCCCACAGGACACTATAGATAGCACGGCCAGTACCCTTCTTCATGAGCAGGATTGCAACACCGATCAGAGCAAAAACATCCAGGAACAGGATCGCACCCACCTGCTTAATGGAAACAGTCTTGGTGGTAATGCCGGGGACAATCAAATCCTGGTAGGGATTCTTTTCGCCGTCCTCGTTGGTCAGAGTAATACCCAGAGCACCAACCATCTGCGTCCACACACTGTCGTAGCCATTGTCCTCGTTCTCTTTGATGATATCCTTGTTCTCTTTGTACATGTCCGCCTGCCAATCTTCCACCGAAGTGTGGTTGTAGGGGAATCCACAGTAGCTGAGCAGAGACCAGGAATCTGCCTCCTTTGCCTCCACCACAGTTTCAATCTTGGATCCGTCGCCAAAACCACGGGACGAAATCACGCCGTCCTCTTCGACCGAGTAGTACGGGAGCAAAGAGAGAATGAAGAACACTACGAAAAGGCCCACAAGGATGAAGTCAAGGATCTTACACAGCCCCTCGTGTTTTTCCTTTCGCAGGTTATCCATATCTAACATACGGAACCCTCCAAGTCATAGTTTTTTGCCAAGGTTTGTTTCGTGCCATCCAATGCCTAAAGTTTAGCACAGGAGCCATGGTTTTTCAAGTTGATATTTCGATTTTTTAAAAATTTTTGCTCGTACGCCCCCCAATCTTTATGCACTATGTCACAAATGTGCTTGTTTCTCTCGAAAATCCCTTTTGGTTTCCTGCGCGGCAGCGGTTGCAATCCATTGCGGGCTGTGCTAAAATAGGGCGGGAAATTTCGTGGTTTCGACGAAAGCTTGGATAAAACAACAGCAGATTTTGACAGAAAAAAGTCACTGTGCCATATTGCGAAATCTGAGATGATACATTATAATAGCTTTGAGGGACTTGACATTTGCCCACTATATAATTATGTATGGAGGATTGTTTTTAAATGGATACGAGTATCTATGATTTGACCGGTAAAGTTGCCATCATCACCGGTTCCACCCGCGGAATCGGCAATGCAATTGCAAAGCTGATGGCGCAAAATGGCGCTGCGGTTGTGATTACCGGACGCAAGCAGGAGGCTTGCGACAAGGTTGCCGCTGAGATCGTTGCTGAGGGCGGCAAGGCCATTGGCGTGGCCACATCCGTGGATGATCCCGCTTCCCGGGAAAACCTGGTGAAGACCACTGTGGAAAAGCTGGGCCGCATTGACATTCTGGTCAACAACGCTGGTGTGGGCGGACAGCCCAAGAATATGCTGGATATGGACGAGGCCTTCTATGATAACATCATGAATGCCGACCTCAAGGCTGTCTATTTCATGTCTCAGCTGGTGGCCCTTCAGATGAAGGCCCAGGGACGTCCTGAGGGCGTTGATCCTTATCGTATCATCAATATGTCCTCCGCTGCTGGCATTAAGAGTCCCCGTGGCGATACGGTGTACGGCGCAGCCAAGGCTGCTGTGACCCACCTGA
This sequence comes from uncultured Clostridia bacterium, assembly GCA_949289625.1. The sequence goes on from CASEPH010000462.1 coordinate 5,306, forward strand.
CCCGCATTATGGCCAACGAGCTGGCCCGCTATGGCATCACTTGTAATGCTATTGCGCCCGGCTATGTGATCACTGACATGACCAAGGACCAGATGGCCAACGAGGCCAATGCCAATGCGGTCAAAAAGATGATTTCTCTGCGGCGGTATGCCATGCCTGTGGAAATGGCCACTGTGGCTGCCTTCCTGGCTTCTCCCGCTGCGGCCTACATCACCGGCGTGCTGATTCCTGTAGACGGCGGCATGACCATCAACTAAGTGCTTTTTTTCGCGCGACAGGACGGGGTTCCGTCCTGTCGCCCGGTGGCGTGTTCCGTTGCCCGTGCGGAGCGTCATATGTATCCCGGCGGATATGCATGACGGTCCGTATGGACCTATGGTTTTAGCAGCAGGAGCCGTTCTCCTGTTCCCGCTGTTTTGCCGTAATTACTGGGGATTCCCCAATGAAAAATGTTTTGGAGGTATACCTAAAAATGGCAATTGGAACTTATGAACAGTACAAGGCCCGTCTCCTCAAGATGAAGCCCAACGTTTATCTGAACGGTAAGAAGGTTGACCGTTCTAACGGCAAGGAAGGTGCCGAGCGTGATCTGGCCGACTGGATTGTTGGTGGCACCTATGTTATGAAGCAGTGCTACGACACCGCCAACGATCCCGAGTACGCAGACGTCTGCGTGGTGAAGGATCCCGACGGTTCTGTGCACAACCGTTCTACCCATATTCACCAGTCTGTGGATGATCTGCTGAAGAAGCAGCTCATGACCCGTCTCATCTGCCACCGTGTGGGCGGCTGCATGCAGCGTTGCATGGGCTCCGACGCTCTCAACGCGCTGTACTCTGTCACCTTTGACTGTGA
>CASEPH010000463.1 GCA_949289625.1 uncultured Clostridia bacterium
GCACTACAACAATTCCGGCATGAGCCAGTTCTATATGCGTTTCATCCGGTACACCTCCACGGAGTTCAAGGACATCTACTTCCTCACTTACGCCGGGAGCCTGGAGTCCAACCTCATGCAGATGGTGGTGGCCAAGGAGAAGATCAACCTGTTTATGAAGGGTAAGGACGCGAATCTGGACGAGATCTATGACAAGTTCGGTATCGACTACAATCTCTTGGCACTGCTGATGCGCCGGGAGTTGGACGAAGAAGGACACTTCCAGATCCGCTGGGGCGAGCAGCTGATTGCCTGATGAATCGACTATGAATAGGAGAATTGCTATGAGAAAGTATCGCGTGATCATTTATCCCAAATACGATCTGGAGTTGACCTGGCTTGTGAACAAGTCGCATTTTGACATGGACCGGCCTGAATACAGAACCTGTATGCGCTGCGGCCGAAAGATGCGCTATCCTCTTGCTCAAAACGCACTGAGCCGAGCGCTGGACGTCTATGTATGTCCCGATTGCGGGATGGACGAAGCGCTCCGGGACGCCACAGGCGAGATCCTGCCTATGAGCGAGTGGTACATCGTAAAGCGCCAATATTTTGGTGAGCATGAACCGCCCAACGCCTCACGGCTGCTGCGGGGCTGCCGTTTTCCGCACGTTTTTTCCGGGCCAAAGAAAACGCTGCCTTTGAACAGCGTACTGTTCCCCGCTTCGCTGATCGCGTATTCCCGCTCCGATTATGACGGCTACAAATGGTGGACGACCTGGTTCCCCGGCCAAGAGGAAAAGGCACCGCCCGAAGTGGCCTCTGAAATGGACGCATTTATGGATGCGCTTTTCGCTTTGCCGGAGTTCAAGACCCTGCGGAGCATGAGGCGCGCCTGCAAGCTCTATGCGGAACCGACTTCGGAAAAAACAGAATACAACCTCTACTCCGAAACAGAGCGCCTCTATATCTGGCTGCGGCTGATCGCCCGGGAGAGGGACTATAATCTGTACGTCTACTTCTATGACAAGGATGCGGCATAAAGCCGGGTAAGGGATCTTCTGACAGGACTACACACAGAAACAGGGGCAGGTGGAACTATTCCACCTGCCTCTGTTTTATTTTAATTGCAGACGTATTGCTGGAAGGATCTTTGCAGGATCGCCACTACCTGTGTACGGGTGGCGCTACCTTGCGGGTCCGGCGTGGTACGCTGCTCCTGTTGATGGCAAGATGCTTCCATCAAACAAAGGAGTATTCTTCAGACTTCCAGCAACAGGATACCGGCATTCCAATTTGATTTACTAGAGATACGAAGGCAAAGACTCTGTTGCTGGAGTTGTATGAACTCGATTTGCGAAAAGAGGGATATTCCTGAAACTGATTACAAAGTAAGAGAGACTATCCCCCTAGTCTGTAATTTGGCCTCACGATCCCCCGTTTCTGCTGCACCACATGACCCAACTCATGCCGCAGATGGCGCTCCTGTCCCGGCCCGACATGCACCTGAGTGCCCTGGGTATAGGCCAGCGC
>CASEPH010000464.1 GCA_949289625.1 uncultured Clostridia bacterium
GCCGATACTGTTCCTCCAGAATTTTTGTATATAGATCGTCCCCCACATAGCGGAGTACTGGGTACTCCAGCAGCTGCCTGTAAGAGACCGCCTTCTCATTTGCAAGCGGGTGTGAGGTTGACATGGAGACGTATTGGCCTATTTCCTTTCGCAGAATCACAAAGTTGCCGTCAATCTTTTGCCCATTGCGCTGGAACATCACGCCATCTATCTCATTGTGCTTCAGCATTTCAAGCAGGACAGGAACTGTGCGATTAATTGACTGAAATTCCATTTCCGGGAATGCTGTCTTCAGTTGGAAATAGAGGTCAGCCCAATATAAATGGTTCAGACGGACTGGAATTCCCAGGCGGATTGGACGTTTTACACTGGAGAATTGCTCCATATCGGCCTTCAGAGCCTGGGCCTTCTGCAGAATCTCCTGGCACCGTTCCAAGAAAAAGGACCCGGCTGCAGTTGGCACCATTCCTTTTGAGGTTCTCTCAAACAAAGAGACGTTCAGTTCTGATTCCAAGCTTCTGATGGATGTGGAGATTGTTGATTGAGATACGTTCAGCTCCTGCGATGCTTTCAGCGTACTTCCAAACCGACACACCTCAATAAAGTATTGGATTTGTAAAAAGGTCATTTTAGCTATTCCCCCCTGTCATATTTAGTATACTACACCCGAACAGCGATATCAACAAAAACGATAGCGATATGAAATATATGTATTTTACAAATCGCCAAACGAGTGAGAAAATATGCACAGAAAGCGATGAGGTGTCGCAAAGAATTTGCTGCACTTTGTCTGCCCCGGGGAAGCGCATTTATCCTGCATCGCAAATTCTCAAAAAGAAAAAGGGAGGATCCATATGCTCGCTATCATCGGCTTGCTCATGTTTGTTGTGTCATCTTACCTGGCACTAAGCAAGAAAATGCACTTGATGGTCCCATTTATTGTAGTCCCAGTTATTGCCGGCCTGTTGTGCGGCTACTCTTTTGACGAAGTCCTGAATTTCGCCGGCGAGGGCGTCCAGGGTGTATTCAATACCGTCCTGCTTTGTGTCTTCGCAGTCCTGTACTTCAGTGTTTTGTCTGAAACCGGCATGTTTGACATTATGGTCAACCGTCTGGTCAGCATCACGAAGGGAAACATCTACGTGGTTATGGTCGTTACCATCATCGTGGCCTTCATCGGCCATCTGGACGGCGCCTATAACACAACTTATCTGATTGCCATTCCCGCTCTGGCTCCTCTGTACAAGCGGCTGAACATTGACCGGCGCTGTCTGGTGCTGCTGGTCTCCCTGGCCGCCGCCCCCATGACCGCCATGGCCTGGGGCCAGCCGGCCAAAATGCCCGCCTTTGCCCCTGAGATTGATCCGGTCATTATGGCTAACAGCCTGCTGCCCATCGTGGGTATTATGTTGGTGGCCGCCATCGTGTACGCGCTCTGCTGCGGCCATTACTATGCCAAGAAGAACGCCGCCGAGCTGGCTGCCCTGCGGGCCAGCTTTGAACTGGAGGGCTATAAGCCGGTGGACTTCTCTAACAATCCTCTGGCCCGTCCCAAGCTGTTCTGGGTAAACTTTGCTCTGTTCATCGCCTCTCTGTTCTGCTTTATGTTCCTAACGGAAGTTCCCACCTACATCCTGTTCATGCTCTTCTCCGCTGCGGCCTTGCTCATCAACTATCATACACAAAAGGAACAGGGCCAGATTGTCCGTAAATATTCCGCCACTATGCTGGCCCCTGGCATCCTGTTTATGGGCATCGGCATGATGGTTGGCATCATCAACGGCACCGGAATGGTCACCGCCATTGTGGACGTGGTGTTGTCTGTAATTCCTTCCTTCATGGTCCGTTGGTTCCACGTTATTTTCGCCATCATCATCCTGCCGATCGAAATCTTCGTTCCCTATCAGGCTTTCCAGAGCATGAATCCTCTGCTGCTGGGTCTGGGCGCTGGTGTGGGCCTGAACTCCTATCAGGTTTTGACCTGCCTCAACATCTCCTACCTGAACCCCTGCTCCCCGCTGGTGGCCGCCGCTAACCTGGCCTGTGAGCTGGCTGAGGTGGATCCCATCCAGCAGTCCAAGTACTCCTTCCTGCCCTGCTTCCTGTTCAATTTAGTCGGCGTCCTTCTGTGTGTCCTGTTTGGATTGGCATAAGACCGAAAAACGGTTATAATTGTTTTGTATTGAGAAAGGAGCATTTCTATGGAAAAAGCAGAGGTAAAAATCACGCCAAAAAACATTGTAGATGAAGCCCGAGACATGCCC
>CASEPH010000465.1 GCA_949289625.1 uncultured Clostridia bacterium
CGAGCAGAACGCCAACATGGCGCTGAAGATCGCGGACCTGGCCTATGTGCTGGAGACGGGGCGGATCACCATGTCCGGCACCGGCGCGGAGCTGCTGGCCAACGAGAAGGTCAAGGAGGCCTATCTCGGCAAGCACCGATATGATACAGGTTTCCAGCTACACCATCAATAGGAACTGCCTCGCTCTGATTCCTAAGCACTGAAGAAAGTATGACTACCTTGATTTTCTGATAACAGTGTCTGTAGGCCCTGGCTTTTTCTTTTCCATGTGGTATGTTGTGTTGCTGAACGGGAAGCATGTAACATGGTAAAGAAGTGGGCCAACGGAGAAGGCAACATCAGAAAAAGAAAAATGGCCGCTGGGAAGGGCACTACACTACAGGGGACAATCTGGAAACCGGAAAGCCGATTTACAAAAACGTCCTGAGCCGCACCCGGGCAAAGACAACGGCCAACCGCAAAGCCGGCCATCGAGAAAATCAAGAGCATGGACGTCACCGAATCAGAAAAGCACACGGTGGGTGCTGAGTGGACGAGTGGTTCGAAAACTACGCAAAGGTAAAAGTAAGACCGCCCTCCCGCCAGACTTACCAGAGATGCATCGACAACCATATTAAACCGAGTATCGGCAAAATTCCGTTGGAAAAACCTGCTCCTCTGGAGTTGCAGAATCTCTACAAGAAGCTGCTGGCTAGTGGGAGGATTGATAGAGTCGAGAGCGAACATCAAGCCAAAGGTCTGAGCCCCAAAACGATGCGGAACATCTACAGGAATGTCGTCTCGGCAATGAAACTGGCAAAGGCGCAGAGACTTATCGCTACAGATCCTACAGACGGAGGACCCTGCAGAATTGGAATATGAGGAGATGAAAACGTTGACTATCGAGCAGTTGACATCCTTCCTGCGGAAAGCTAAAGAGAGCGGTGTATTCGAGATGCATTCTGGCAACCTGCTGTTGACGGAGAATACCATCCAAATCCTGAAAAAGTAGAAGAAAAAAGTCATCAGCACCCTCAGAGTGTCTCTCCACACTCACCAGTAGCCCCACCTCGCCGGACGGCATTCTGCATATGCTCCGCCAAAGGCTGAGCGGGCAGGACGATTCCGTGACCTCTGGCGTACCTTTGCAACACGGGCCCTTTAGAACGGGGGGACATCAAGACGATGTCCGGTATGCTGGGCGCTACATCGCCGGGGTCATCCTGGACGCCTACGCCAATGTCACCACAGTGGCACAAAAGATGTGACCAAGGCATGGAAAATGTTCTGGCCCCAGCCCTCTGATCACAAATAACCTCCCCTAAAATTTGGAAAGCCCGGAGACGGAAACACCGCCTCCGGGCATGTTTTTGCCCTGCGATAAACTAAAAACTGAAGGTTGTTCCATCTCATTCCGCTGAGATTTAGAAATTTGAGGCAGGGCCTGGGTCATTCCTTCGGAGAATGATCCTGTCGCAGTAAATTTTCACAATGGGTATTCAGTAGCGGGATGTCATGTCCTGCCACATCCCAGGTAATGGCATGATCGACTATGCCATAGCGATGGGCCACAATATTCTGCACCCAAGAGATAATCTCTATTCCTATCACTTCCACAGACAACACCTGTACCAACGAAAACTATTACAATATAAGCCCTGCTGCAACTTCATCTCCTTCATCACCGATGAGGATGTGCTGGCCACGGTACATACGGTGTATATCATTGAAGGCGCTGCAAAAGATGCTCCCGTACAGTCCATTACAACCGACAAAACGCCATTGAACTTCGGCATCGTGGACACCGATTACACCTAGCCTATGGCCCAGATGGTGACCATCACCAACACAGGCAACCAGAAGCTGATGGCGACTCCGCCCATCAGCACGAACTACATCGTCACGTCTAGTTCGGGGTTCAACAGTGACTACGCCACACTGGAGGCAGGCGGAGCGACCACCTTCACCGTCTAGCCCATCGCGGGACTGACTGCAGGGACTTACGATGAGATGCTGACGATCAGCGATGCCTATGGCACCAATACCGAGACGACCACCGTGGCCTTGTCCTTTATGGTCCAGTCCGCCGGCGGCGGGGGCAGGGTTCCGGCACCACCCGCCACACCATCACTGCCGAGGCGGACCGGGGCGGGGCCATCAGCCCCTCCGGGCGGATCAGCGTCAGCCGGGGCAGCGACCAGACTCTCCGCATCACGGCGGACGACGAGACCGCGGACGTGCAGGTGGACGGCGACAGCGTAGACGCGGCCAGCCGATACACCTTTGAGAACATTCGGACCAAATACACTGTTGAAGTGGTGTTTGAAAAGGACGAGGCGACGCCTAGCGTGGCTGATCCCGATGATAGCGGCGTGTCCGGCTGACTGAATACCCGCGACCACACAGTTTATCTCAATGGTTTAGCGGACGGTTCCTTCGGCCCTGACCGATAGATGACCCGGGGCAAGGCGGCACAGGTGTTCTGCAACCTGCTGCTGGAAAAGGGGGGCTGTCACCGCAGCCTTCTCAGACGTACTGGACGATGTGTGGTGCGCCCCGCCGTCAACACTCTGGCCTCCTTGGGTATCATCCAGGGTTACTCCGGCAGGATCTTCCGGCCCAACCAAAATATCACCCAGGCCGAGTTCGCGGTGATCGCTATGCGATTCACAGACGGGCACCGGCCGGGACCATCCGATTCTCCAATGTGGATGCGGACGACTGGTTTTACACCCAGGTGACCGGCGTTGCCCAGTACGGCTGGATCGGCGGTTTCTCCGATGGCATGTTCCGGCCCTATGCTCTCATCACCCGGGAACAGGTGACCGCCATCATCAACCGGATGCTGGGCCGCAGCGCAGACCCAGTGCATGTGGACCGCCGTGTGGACGAGTTGCGGCAGTCCTCCGATGTGGAAGAGACCTATTGGGCCTACTACGCCGTTATGGAGGCCACCAATGGCCTTAGCTACGATGAGGACAGCGGGACAGAGAGTTGGACTGGCCTCCGGTAAGGAGGCCATGAGGGAAGGGGCTTTAGCCTCTCCCTTTTTGGTGGAGATTGTGGGGATAGGAAACCTGCCTGTTCGAGTAAATACAAGCATCGCGGCCGGCTATACGACGGCCGCAGTTCCAGGCAGAGGCCTGGACCCACTTTAGGTGTCCTACAGGTCGAGAGGCAGAGAGAAGAAAAGCTGCCCCTGTGTGCACTTGTAAGCCGTTGTGTGCCACTTTTCGGGAGGAGGCAGCAATTGTGACGATTGCCCCCTGCTCTTTTGAAGTGGTTTTGAACCTCGCTTCAGGATTTTGCGGGGGCGAAAGAAAAAGCGGCCGGCCATTTGTTTGGCAAGCAAAAAATATGCAGGTAAAGTGAATGCTTGTGAGATGAAAAATAGTGCAGAAAGCTGGGGCCGTTTTGAGTGGACCTGGACAGAGGCAATGACATTCCGTTACGCAACAACAGGCATATTGTCAGATAGCTAATGATGCTTATGTAGCGCAGTCCTTCAGCGGCTTTCTTCTCGTAATGTGCCTTGAACATGAGATCGCGCTGAATAGCATCCACAGAAGCCGTCCAGACTGCTCTGTGCAAATAGGGTGAGCCTCGCTTGGACATATGGACATGTATGCCCACAAACGCAATGGATTGGTTTACAGCCGGGACTACGTCCATGTACGCCGCCAGCTTGTCGGCAGAGGAAAATCGGGAGATATCACCAATCTCGCTTAGGGTCGTAGCTGTAATGATGGCTCCTATCCCAGGGATCGTGGTCAACATGGTATCGAACTGTTGGAGCGACGCTCCAATCTGCGCCTCCAGCGCACCGCATTTTTCTTGCAGCGTATGGATTTGCTCCAGCATTAAAAGAATCAGTGTCGAGTAAGCTCCCTCGCAGTCTGCAATGCCAAAACTGTTCCGGGCCAACGCGTTCATCTCCTGGGCTTTCCATTCTCCAAAGTGGACATTGCTACTTGCCCAAAGACTCTCTGTCAACTTGGACAGATTGGCATTGGCAAGATTTTACGGCGTGGGATATTTGTTGAGTACTACTAGAGAGGATTTACAGAAAAAGGAGTCAAACTGTATCTCGTCCTCTGGAAAGACACGGTCCAGGAACACAGCCGCCTTTCTTTTCAAGTCGCTGGTAAAATCCATGAGGTAAGACCGGTTGTGGCATAACGCTTTAAGTGCCAACAGTTTTTCTTGCAAAACATTGCTGGCTACGTAACGGTCAAAGCGAATGACCTCCGCAATAACTAAAGAGTTTTTTCTGTCGGTTTTTGATTTGCGGAGAACCATCTCCCGCGTAGTATGTGCTTGAAACGGCCCGCTAACCATCTTTCTTGAGACGGGTATGCAGAACCAGTCAATAGTGAGCGGTAGACACCATAGCAAAGGTGAACTGACTCTTTAGGTTGGTAAGTTTCTCATGCCGCCCCATCATGTGGCTGTATTCAGTACAGGTATTGGAAATGCGAAATCCTTTGCACACCACCTGCCCCGCTAAGGCAATGACAGTGACCTCATGATTCCGCTTGGTTACATTGATCCCGACGATAAACATACCACCACATCCTCAAATTATAGTGACAGGCAACCCCCGTGTTTCTTACAAGTCATACCCTGCTTCGACATCGGCGGAGGACAAGTGTTCTAGCATCCAGATCATAAATGAAATCTTGTAAGAGCGAGGCTGCACGCTGCTTAAAGCGCGGATATACTGCAAGTAGAAAAGAAATGGCCCTCTGCCTGTTTGAGGAGATTATATCATCACCAAACCGGGCGTTGATACCAAGGCTTCTAGCCTAAGCGGTTGCTTCTTCAATAATAGTTGCCTCGTTCTAAGACCATCGGGCTCACACCGTGGGATGTCGTGGCGCTGAAAAGGAGGTGGGCACCATAGCGAAGAAACGGGTCAGCAATGAGAGAAACTGTAAAAAAGATGACTGCAGAGAAGAACGCAGTGCCGCCGGATAAGCTCCGGAGACGGAAAAGACAGCCGGCCTGGCGAGAGCGGGGCCCCCAAAAAAACGAAGGGTACCTGCCGCCCCCAGCTGCGGGGCGCCTCCGCGGAGGAGCGTTTCGAGCGCGCATCCGGCAGGGCTGTTTTAACAAAAGGGCGGCGGCGCTTTGGGAAAAGCGCCGCCGCGGAGTGTGTGTTGGAAATGTTCAGTATTTGCAGGGGGTGGGAGTTTCAATGTGGATATGGTGGCCGCTGTAATTGCCGGGGATCTTCTCCACCTGGAACTTG
>CASEPH010000466.1 GCA_949289625.1 uncultured Clostridia bacterium
CGCTCCTTGCTGGTACCCGGCTTCATAATAATAACCATAGATGATGTTCTCCTTTCGTTTCCATGGAATTAGGCCACAAAAAACGCCCCTGACTGAATCAAACATTCAGCAGGAGCGACAGACGGTATGCTTCCTTAGAAGGTTATGACTCAATCAATATATGACAATTGCCCGCTCCCCGAAAGGAGCAGGTAAAGTAGCCATAAAATCGATTGTGCATGGTCTTCATAGCATACCTCGGTGTTCGTGGTTTGTTTGGGGTTATTATAGCATGTTGCCCGAAAATTACAACTGTTTTTTTTCACCTTTACCGAAAAAATACGCCGGATGGAGAAAGAAAGTCAAGGACATCAAAGCGGAGCCGCCATATCCGGGCGGCTCCGCTGCCATTATGCCAGCTGGTGGAGGGATTGATCGATGTTTTCCTGGAGGGTGTGACCCATATAGAGGTCGTAGTATCGACCGCGTTTGGCCAGCAGCTCGAGATGGGTTCCCTGCTCCAAAATTCTGCCGCTGTCGATGACCAGAATCCGGTCCGCATTCCGAATGGTGCTGAGCCGGTGGGCCACCACAAAGCTGGTCCGGGAGGACAACATGGTTTCGATGGCGGACTGGATCTGCATTTCCGATTCGGTGTCAATGGAGGAGGTGGCCTCGTCCAGTACAAAAATTCTGGGGTCCGCCAGTATGGCCCTGGCAAAGGAGATCAGCTGCTTCTGGCCTGTGGAGAGCAGACCGCCGCCCTCTCCCACCTGGGTGTCATAGCCGTCCTTCAGCTTTTCGATGAAGGTGTCGGCTCCCACTAGAGCGGCTGCATGGCGGATCTCCTCCTCTGTGGCATCCAGACGGCCGTACTGGATATTTTCCCGGATTGTGCCCGAAAACAGGTGAGGTGCCTGGAGCACATAGCCCAGAGAGCTGTGGAGCCAGAGCTGACTCCGCTGCCGGATGTCGATTCCGTCGATGAGGATCCGGCCTTCCTGGGGCTCGTAGAACCGGCAGATCAGATTGACGATGGTGGATTTGCCGGATCCGGTTTCTCCCACCAGGGCGATGGTCTGCCCTGCGTCCACATGGAGGGAGAAATCCGTCAGCACAGGTTCCTCACCGTAGCGGAAGGACACATGGTCAAAATCCACGCTGCCGGAAATGGGCTCCCAGTTTTCCCGTTTCGGCGTAAAGAGGTCCCCATATTTCTGGACGATCTCCGGAGTGTCCTGAATTTCCGGGCTGGATTCCAGCACATCGGCCACCCGCTCTGCAGCGGCCTGGGAGGACTGAAACTCGGAAAAAATTCCGGCGAAGGTACGGATGGGCTCGAACATCATATTGCCGATGGTCATAAAGAAGTTGAGCTCGCCGACGGAGATCAGGCCGTGGCGGATGTCCATCCCGCCGGTGTAGAGCACTGCCGCCGTGGCCATGGAGATCAGCAGGGACGCCACAGGCAGATACAGGGCGGACACCATGGAGGCCCGGAAGGACGCGTGATACATCTTTTCCGTGGTATCGGAAAACTCCCTAAAATTCAGTTCCTCCCGCACCAGGGTTTTTGTGGTGGCGGCTCCGGTGATGCCCTCGTTGAAGGCGGAGGTGATCATGCTGTTGAGCCGCCGGGTCTGCCGCTGATGCTTCAAAATTTTCTTTTGAAACACAGCGGACACCACTGCCAGGGGCGGCACGGCACAGATCAGAATCACCGCCAGCTTGGGATTGACCACAAACATGCCGATGACGCCGGCCAGAATGGACATGAGGCCGAAGCCCACGTCGATGCAGGACCAGGAGATGGTCTCCATGGTCCGGGAGATGTCGGAGGTGAGCCGGGAAAGCAGATACCCCACAGACATTTTGTCGTAGTAGGAAAAGCTCATGGTCTGGAGCTTTTCAAAGCATGCCTCCCGGACGTCGCTGGTGAGATGGCTCTCCAGCTGCCCGGCGCCGAAACAGAAGCCGTAGGCCAGGAAGGCATAGAGAATCTGGACCAGGACCACCAGGATGGCGATCCAGACAAAGCCCTCCAGCAGCTGCTGCTCCAGAAAGTGGTCGATGATGTGCATATTGAGCAGAGAGGAAAACAGCTGCATCAGCCCCATGGCCATGCCGCAGAGCAAAATGCGGACAAAGAACCGGCTGCGGGAGTTGGCGGAATGAAGGATGGTCCGCCAGGTGGAGAGCTTTATTTTTTTGTTTTGATAATCCTGTTCATGCATGGGAAATCACCTTGCAAGACACTGCAATATCCTTTCGTAGAGTTCCGGAGACCATTAGGCCTCCTTTCTGGTTTGAATTTCATAGACCCGGCGGTACAGTCCACCGGGGATTTCCAGCAGCTCCTGATGGGTGCCGGACTCGGCCACCTTGCCGTCGGAAAGTACAAAGATGCGGTCCGCCTCCATCAGTGTGGAGATCCGGTGGGAGATGATAATGGTAGTGACGCCCTGCCGCCGCTGCTTCAGAGCGGCCCGGATGGACTGATCCGTTCGGGTGTCCACAGCGGACAGCGCGTCGTCAAAGATCAAAATATCACTGTCTGCCAGGATGGCCCGGGCAATGGCCACCCGCTGCTTTTGTCCGCCGGAGAGGGTGACACCCCGTTCTCCGATGACGGTGTCGTAGTTTTCGGCAAATTCCATAATATCTTCGTGTACGCAGGCAATACGGGCTGCCTGCATGACGGCATCCCGGTCCGGACGGGCAAATTTGATGCCGATGTTTTCTCCAATGGTTTTGGAGTAGAGATAGGGCTCCTGCATGACAATGCCAATTCGGTCCCGAAGATGATGCTTGTTCATGCGCTGAATGTCGCAGCCGCCGATGGTAATGATACCGCCGGTGGGATCATAAAGCCGCTGCAGCAGCTCCACCAGGGTGGACTTTCCGCTGCCGGTTCCGCCCAGAATGGCCACGGTTTCCCCATGATGGATGGTGAGGCATAGATCCTTCAGCACAGGCGCGGCGTCATAGGAGAAGTCCACATGGTCGAATACAATGTCGCCGTTCAAAGAGGGGGTCAGACCGTCAGCCACGGGATCTTCCTCCGGTACGGCCATGATCTCTTCAATTCGGCCCGAGGCAATCTGGGCCTTGCTGAAGGAGCCCAGCACCCGACCAAAGTTCTGAATGGGCATCAGGAACAGCGTGGTGTAGGAGAGAAACGCGGTATACTGTCCCAGGGTGATGTGACCCTTTACGGTGAAGATCACGCCGGCAATGGTGACGAGGGCGATCTGAATACCGCTGAGCATATCCAGGCTCCACCACAGATGGGTCAGCATCCGGTAAAAGCCGATCAGCTTGCCCCGCAGTTTTTCATTTTCTCCCGTCATTTTACGAAGCTCATATCGCTCCCGGCCAAAAGCCCGCACTACACGGGCGCCGGTCAGATTTTCTTGAATGACGGTAAAAACCTTGCTCTCCTGAGCTTCCAGCCCCTCGGCTTCTCGGTCCAGTTTTTTGATGAACCACAGGGAATCCAGCAGGATCAGCGGAGCCATCACGAAGGACAGCAGCGTCAGGGGAAGGTTTAAAGAGGCCATTAGGATAAAACCCAGCACCAGCAGAAAGACGGTGCGGAGCAGTTCCAGCAGAACGTTGGAGAGAAAACGCTGCACCGTGTCGATATCGCTGGTGGCACGCTGGATCAGATCGCCGGTCTGGGCCGAGACGTGATAGGAAAAGGGCAGCTTCTGCACATGGACGTAGTAGCGGTCCCGCAGTCGCTGGGCAACCCGGAAGGCGGTGGAGCCGGTGAGACAGGGCCGCAGAAAAGCCAGACAGCCGGACAAGGCCGCCATAGCCACCATCAGCAGGGACATGATGATAATATGGTCTCGGATGAAGTCGATGCCGCCGCAGAGATTCAGAATCCAGGTGAAATACCAGGGGGTGTTCAGCGGGGCATTTCCCAGTACCGAGTCGATGGTCACGGACAGTACCAAGGGGGTTACAAAGCTGAGAAGCAGCTCACAGACCAGCAGCACAAATGCGGCTAGCAGCCTGCGGCGGTAACCTTCTGCATAGCCCCAGATGGTACCCATGGTCCGTTTGATTTTTTGCAATGAAAACACTTCCTTTCTCAGAGCGGTAACACCGGCGGCAGGACTTAAAATTGGGCGCAAAAAAGCGCGGACAGAAATCGTCCGCGCTTAACTGGGCAAAAAAAGAGGACGCAGACCTACGTCCGCAATCCAGAGATACCTGTCCTGCGGCCGGCAAATATGCAGTTACGGGTGCTGTGGCGAGGCAGACGGACCCTACGGATCAAGAAGTAGTTGTGTACGAATTTCATATTGCCGACCTCCTTTCATAGTTTGATTTCTGGGTTGCATCATACCACAGGTTGGAAAATCCTGCAACCCCTAAATAAAACTTTGTCGCCTGCAACAATTATCCGAGGGGGAACTCGTATAAGATGTACAACGATCCTTGAAATTTTGATAGCCGCAGGTTATAGCTTATAACCAATGTATATACCCCGAAGCGGGACCAGGTGTGTTATAATATTAGAAATCGAAATGACAGGAGGAACGCGTTATGCCCAATCCCTATCAGCATCTGCTCTCCCCTTTGAAAATCGGAAACGTGACCCTGAAAAACCGAATGATGGGGTCCAAATGCGCCCTGCAAAGCTTTACGCTGGAGCAGGCCGCGGAGTTCTACGGCGACATGGCCAAAAACGGCGCTGCCACGGTGACGGTGGCCATGGGCGACCATCCGGAACGGAACCTGAACCAGCCTGACGAACAGGGCCGTATGCCCCACATGGACGGGACCGGTAACGATATGCGGGACCCCAAGGTGGTAGAAGGCTATCGGAAAATCGCGGAGACGGTCCACCGATATGGGACCCTGGCTTCCGCATCGCTGATGGATATTGAACCCACGGATGTCAATATTTCGGACACGCCCAACTGGGATGAGATCCCCAAGAAGGGAGATTACAATTCCGCAGTGTTCCGGAACAAACCGGGCATCAGCTATGAACGGCTGCAAACTCTGATAGAGGAATTTGCCTTCCGGGCAAAAGAGGCCCAGGATATGGGCTTTGATATGTGTACATTTTATATGTCCTATCGGTCCTCTCTGCTGGCCACGTCCATGTCCCCGCTGCTGAACCAGCGGACTGACAAATACGGCGGAAAAACCATGGCGGAGCGGGCAACCCTGGCCAAGGAGGTCTTTTCCAGGGTGAAAGAGGTCTGTGGTCCGGACTTCCTGATCGAGGCTCAGATCTCCGCAGAGGAGGAGGCCCCCGGCTACACCTTTGAGGATTTCCTGGACTTCTGTCAGGAGTTGGAGGGGTTGGTGGACATTGTGCAGATCCGGGGTGTGGATGGATCCGCCACCCATGTCAATGGACTCAATCTCCAAAAGGATCACCCCTCCTCCATTGATTATGCGGCCCAGTTCAAGGCGCGGGGACTGAAGATTGCATGTGCCCCGGTGGGCGGATATGGAGATCCGGCCCTCATGGAACAGTATCTCCGGGAAGGCAAGACGGACCTCTTTGCCATGGCCCGGCAATTCCTTGCGGACGATCACTACTATGAAAAGCTGCAAGATGGTGCGGATCCCAAGGAGATCGTACCCTGCATTCGCTGCAACGGCTGCCACGGACATCACACCTGCGCGGTCAATCCCCGGCTGGGGCGGCAGCGGGGCCTGTTCCCGGAGACCACCACGCCCAAGCGGGTGGCGGTGATCGGCGGCGGTCCCGCAGGATTGGTAGCTGCCATTACCGCAGCCCAAAGGGGCCATCAGGTGGATCTTTATGAAAAACAGAGCGTTTTGGGCGGACAGCTGGTGGCGGCTGGTACCCCGGATTATAAGTGGCCCATTCGGGAGTATGTGGCCTATCTCTGCCGCCAAATCCAGGAAGCCGGGGTCAAGGTTCATTTGAACTGTGGGCCGGATGCTGCGCTGCTCAAGGAAAAGGGCTATGACGCGGTGCTGGTAGCTGTGGGCTCTGCTCCGGCACGGCCTCCGGTCAAGGGCGCAGATCGGCCCGAGGTTTGGCTGGCGGAGGATGTCTTCGGGAAAGAAGATAAGCTGGGACAGCACGTCGTGGTGATCGGCGGCGCAGATACGGGCCGGGATGTGAGCCTTTACCTGGCCAGAGCTGGCCATCAGGTGACCATGGTGACCAGAAAGCAGATCCAGCTGGCCAGCGATATGCACACCGAACGGCTGGAACGGGAGGCCTTTGAGACGAATCCCAACTTCTCCTATGTGGATTTTGCCAAGACCCTGGAGATCGGCGACCATCAGGTGACGCTCCAGGTGCAGACCAACGGCGTCCGGGGCTTCATTCCACTGATGCTTCCGCAGAACGATGAGGATGCCTATTATCGGGATCAGCATGCAGGCGGTCCTGGTGGCCCTGGTGGCCCTGGTGGTCCTGGTGGCCCTGGTGGTCCTGGCGGACCCGGTGGTCCTGGTGGTCCGGGAGGACCCTTCGGAATGCCTGGGCCGGCTCCCGATCCGGTCTATGAGATCCAAACCCTGCCCTTCGATGATGTGGTGGTGTCCGGCGGACGGAGCCCCAGAACTGGAGATGCTGCCCAATTTGAGGGTGTGGCGCCTGTAGTGAAGATTTTGGGGGATACGGTACAGGTGTCCAACATCAAGCGGGCAATTTATTCCGGCTATAAGGCTGCCATGCTGCTGTAACAATGGGGACGCATCCGATTAACTGCCGGATGCGTCCCTTCGCGGTACCAAGAGGGGAAAACGGCACATTGTGCGGGAATTATTCCATCCAAAAGCGCAAAATCGTCACGGCAAGCGCAAAAGTGGCACTTCCTTAGAAAAATAGTTTGATGTTATAATATCCGCGTTCAAACCAATAAGGAGGTACCATACATGAAAAAGAAATGCCTTGCACTGCTGTTGGCGCTCTGCATGCTGCTGAGCCTGTGCGCAGGCTGCGGCGGCACGGAATCCACAGCGGAATCCACGTCAGAATCGACAGAAGAAGTCACTGCAGCACCGGAGACCCCGGAGGAAACAGAATCCACGGAACCGGAAACCTCTGCTGCGGAGACGGAACCGGAAATGGGCTCTGCCGAAGAGGCTACATTGACCCCCAATGACAATACCGAAGCCAATGCCAGCATGGATTTTACGGCCCATCAGGAAATGCTCAAGAGCTTGACCACGTCGCTGCCCATTACGGAGGAGCCTGTAACTCTTACATATTTTATGGGCTTTGAATCCAACACCCTGAATTATATTGAGGGCGGAGATCTGATGAACCAGCAGATCTGGGCCTGGCTGCGGGAAAACACCGGCGTTACGGTGGAACTGCGGGTTGTGGATAAAACCCAGCAGACAGATCAGTTCAATTTGATGCTGGCCTCTGGCGACTACACCGATCTGATGAATATCGCGGATTATCCTTCCGGTGCAGAGGCAGCCTATGAGGAGGACATCATCATTGACCTGACCGACGAGATTGCGGAATATATGCCCAACTATGATCAGATTATCCACTCCGACCAGAATGTCCTGGCGGATGTGCAGGACGGTGGTATGATCCTGCGGGTTTATCCCATCAAGGATCAGATTGCCAACCCCACAGGCATCGGTGCCTTTATCCGGATGGATTGGCTGGAAGACCTGGGGATGGAAGTGCCCCAGACCTATGACGAACTGACGGAGGTGCTCCGGGCCTTTAAGACCGAAAAGGGAGCCTCTGAGCCTATGGCTTTGTTTAACACCGTTTCCCTGCAAAACGGGCTTTTGTCCGGCGGCTTTGGGGCGCTGGCGGAGCTCAGTGCCAACGCCATGGGCACCAACTTCTCCAACTCTTTCTATCAGGAGGATGGGCAGGTCGTCTATGGTGCTACCACCGATGGCATCCGCAAGTACCTCTCCTGGCTCCACGAGCTGTATGAGGAAGACCTGATTGACTTTGAGAATATGCAGAATCGTGAGACCAATCCCTTCTCTGACCTGAACGCCGGCAATGCCGCCAACGGCACCAACGGTTATATCTTCTCCAACCAGCCCTTCGGCGGCAACTATTCTACCATGGCTGCCGATCAGTATGGCGACAGTGAATGCAACTGGTGGCCTGTCCAGGATGTGGCGGAGGAGGCCGGCCAGACCATCCCGTTCTTCGAGGAGACCTCTCTGGTGGACTCCACCGGAGCCTCCGCACTCTCCATTTCCTCCCAGTGTGACAACGTAGAAGTGGCGCTGCAGTTCCTGGATTACGGCTACAGCTATGAGGGCTCCCTGCTCTACAACTTCGGCTTCCAGAAGGGTTCCGGCCACGATGTGGAGACCTGGGACTTTGACGATGAAGGCGTACCCACCTTTGACGCTGCGGTGATGAATTCCATCGCTACCACCAATATCGCTTCCAGCGTGATTTCCACCAAGGATTTGGCCGGTGTGGTGTTCGACGCACGGCTGGCCTTTGAGTTTGGCGAACGGGAGCTGAGCTGCTTTGATGCCTGGAGCACCAATAAAAACACCAACAATATTCTGGGATCCGATACCGTCCTGACTTCGGAGGAAATGACGGAAGCCTCTGCGATTTACAGCGACATCATTACCTATGTGGGAACCTCTGCCCTGCAGTTCATCAACGGCGACTTGGACATTGACGATGACGCCGTCTGGGAAAGCTATGTGGCAGATATTGAAGGCATGGGAATTGCTGATCTGACGGCCATTGTCCAGACTGCCTACGACCGCGTCAACAGCTAAACCCGTTGTTTTGGCGGGTCCGGTATCCGGACCCGCTGAAAGATAGAACCCCTGAAAGAAATAAGGAGGAACGTGTATGAATTTTGCCGGTACTTATACCTATCTGATGGATACCCCCAGCGGAAAGCGGGAGACAAAGGTCGTGATCCGCAGAAATGCCAGAGGCTATGAGGGAGAGCTGATCTCCTCTCACGGCGGCTGTGAGCTGCTGGAGAATATCCACACCAAGGGCGACGCGATTATTTTTGAAGCCCAGTGCGGTCCTGCAAAGCAGGAGATCACCATCGATAAGGCTGCCATGACCGGGTCCGTTGTCATTGCCCAGTCTGACGGCAACGATAAGACTGCGGAGCTGGAAGGGCTGACCTATGCTGAGCCCAAACGCCGGGCCCTGATTCTCTATGCCACCATGACAAAGAATACCGAAAAGATCGCCCTTGCTATGAAGGAATCCTTTGAGTATTATAATTGGGAGGTCAACTGCCTGCGTCTCAAGAAGTCCAACAAGTGGGCGGAGCTGCAGAAGGATCTGTACTTTGACGATTACGATGTGGTTTGCCTAGGCAGCCCCATTGTGGCAGGCTATCCCCTGACCATTGTCAACAAGCTGTTCTCCCTGGGTGCCGGCGGTGAACTGGAGAGCAATGTGCAGAAGATGGTGGATGCCGGAAAGGGCTTCCAGATGACCTCGGATACCATGAAGGGGCCCCATCCTGAGGGACAGCAGCTGCCTGGAGAAGGTGGTCCTGGTGGTCCCGGTGGACCTGGCGGACCGGGTGGCCCCGGCGGCCCGGGAGGCCCCGGTGGTCCGGAAGGTGCTCCCGGAGCTGGCGGTCCCACATGGCGTCGGAGAAGCTGCTCTTATCCCGGTGGTCCCGTGCGGGACAACTATCAGCCCTTGGGCATTGTCTTTACCACCTACGGCGGCGGCTTCTATGGTTCCGGAGAATCCAAGGCCACATTGTCTGCGCTGAAGCTGTTCCTGGAACTCCAGAATGTGTCTGTGGTAGGCACCTTCGCCTGCTGCGGTGTGGAGTTCGGACCTGCTGGTGTGGCAGAGGGAGATAAGCCCAAGATCATGGGAATGGGCGAGATCCAGGATCCCAATTACTATCCCTGCAAGGATGGAAAGCAGATCCAGGGTTCCTACTTCTTCCACAATCAGATGTGGGCCCATCCCAACGAGCGAGACATCAACAAGGCCAAATATCTGGTGGCCGATTTGGTGGAAGACTACTTCCTGACCTACGATGGCCTGCGGGGCTTTGTGAACAGCGAATACATCTCCATGTCTTAATTGGTGCATACAAGCAGGAACAGCCCAGGTTGGGTTGTTCCTGCTTGGCAGAATTTTTTGAAAGGAAGATATGAATGGGTACTGGAAAATTTGTCACCGTTTATCCCGGCGTCTGGACGGAACGGGAAAAGCCCTATGCCGAGGAGTATATGGCGAAGATCAAGGAACTGGAGGATCGGGGTCCCATCGATGTGGAAGCCCTGATCTCCGGAAAAATTGAAAAGGGCACCCAGGGCTTCTCCAATGTGTTGGAAGTCAAGGAAGATATGATGCTCTACAACGCAAAGAAATATGACCCGGATAATAAGCTGTACACAGATGACGAGTATGCCAGATCTCTGGGCTATCAGGCCAAGATCGCCATGCCCGCCTTTGGCGCCCACGATGACAGCTTCCTGACGGCCTTCAACGGCAAGGCTCGGGACTTCCTGGCGGTTACCGGGCTCCACCATGAGATTGACCAGCTGGGGCCTGTCTATGCCGGAGATACGCTGTATCTGGTGAAGGATAAACTGGAGCTGATCGATCTGACCCCCAAGGAGGGCAGCATCTATCGGAATCTGGTGCTCAAGTGCTACGGTTCTGTGTACAATCAGAAGGGGGAAAAGGTTCTGGGCGTACTGTTCTCCGCCCGGGAGAACCTCAAGAGCTATGAGGATCCTGCGGATATGCCGGAGGGCATGCGGGGCTGGGAAAGCCCGGACTGGTGGACCCGTCCGGAGCATTATTACACTGACGAAGAGTGGCAGGCGATCTT
>CASEPH010000467.1 GCA_949289625.1 uncultured Clostridia bacterium
ACCGTCTTCTGGAGGTCAATGATATAGATACCATTTCTCTCGGTGTAGATGTAGGAAGCCATCTTGGGGTTCCATCTTCTGGTCTGGTGGCCGAAATGTACGCCGGCCTCCAGCAGCTGCTTCATAGATACGACTGACATAAATTTTTCCTCCTTTAAGTTATCCCGCCACCCCAATCATCTCTTTGCCAGACCCCTTTGGGGCACCATGGCAAAAATCCTTGGGTGTGTGTGGTGACTCCGCAGTTTGCAGAGCCTTTAGATTATACTACATATTGTGCAGGATTTCAAGCAAAAATTTATATATTTTCAGGTTTCTTTTCCCAGCGTCCTCTCCGCCCCATTTCCCCGCAAATATCCCGTTCTTCGTCAGAATGAAATGGACCCTTTGGGGAAAAATTCTTAAGGCTAGGAATTTTCCGGGAGGATTAAAATATGCTTGGGAAAGTTGAAATTTGCGGCGTAAACACATCAAAGCTGAAAGTTTTAAAGAATGAGGAAATGCTGGCCCTGATGGCCCGCTCCAAACAGGGCGATCAGGAGGCGCGTAACGCATTGGTGGAGGGAAATCTCCGACTGGTGCTCAGCGTGATCCAGCGGTTTTCCGGCAGTGGGGAAAATCCCGACGACCTGTTTCAGGTGGGCTGCATCGGGCTACTGAAGGCAGTGGAAAACTTTGACCCCACCATGGGGGTCAAATTCTCCACCTACGGCGTCCCCATGATCTCCGGGGAGATCCGACGGTTTTTGCGGGATAACTCCCCGATCCGGGTCAGCCGAAGCCTGCGGGACATTGCCTACCGGGTGCTGCAGGTACGGGAGTCCATGATCAAGGAAAACCAGAAGGAGCCCTCCATGGAGGAGATCGCAAAAGCCCTGGATTTGCCGGTGGAGGAGGTCAATTTCGCCATGGACGCCATTGCCTCACCGGTGAGTCTCCATGACCCCGTCTATTCCGACGGCGGTGACCCCCTGACGGTGATGGACCAGGTGCGGGACACCAAGAACACCGATGAAATGTGGATTGAGCACATTGCCCTGCGAGAGGCCATGAAAAACCTGGACGACCGGGAAAAACGAATCCTGGCCCTGCGGTTCTACGATGGACGCACCCAAATGGAGGTGGCCAGCGAAGTGGGCATCAGTCAGGCCCAGGTATCCCGGCTGGAGAAAAACGCCATTTCCCAGATCCGCAAGGCCATCGCCGTGCAATAAGTGGAAAAACCGTCCCTCCTCCCGCATACACTGTAGCAGTATGGGAGGAGGGCTCGGAATGGTGGTGCGTTTTTCGGAACTCAAATGCCGGGAGGTCATCAACATCTGCGACGGATGCCGCCTGGGTTTTGTCTGTGATGTGGAACTGGACTGCACCGGCGGAAATATCGTGGCGCTGATCGTGCCGGGAAAGCTGAAATTCTTCGGTCTGTTTGGCCGGGAGGACGACTTTGTCATCCCCTGGGGCTGTATCCGGCGCATTGGCAACGACATCATTTTGGTGGAGGTGGATCTGGAACGAATCCGGGTCCCCTGCCGAAAGAAAAAGCTTTTTTAAATAATTGTGCCGCACCGCGAAATCGCGGTGCGGCACAGATTTTATGCTTCTTTTACAAGGATGCCATAGGTGCCTTCGCCCTGATACTGGTCGGTGTCCCAGCTGGCGGAGATCACATAGATATGGTCGCCCTCCAATAGTTCGATGGTCCCGTCCTCGGAAACCGGCACATCCGTCCCGGGATCCTGGGGATCATCATAAGCATAGGCAGTGACCTGAATGGTTTGGGCCTCCGTAGAGAACGTCAGCGTCAGAGTGTCCATCTCCCGGGTAATGGTGTTGCTGTCGTCATAGGTCCACTCCCAGGGGGTTTGTCCATCTAACTGGGTGTTGGATGCTCCGCCGGAAATGTCGCTGTCCTCTGCTTCCTCCGTAAAGGACCAGCTGCCATACCGCTTTTCCACAATCTGCACCACTGCAGCCATGTCTGTTCGATATTCCACATGCAGCACCGGCACTTCCGTGGGTGGCTCTTGCACCCACCACTTGGGACCGTCCCCAAAGGGTTCAATTTCATCCTCCGGCGGGACCGAGGGATCTGCTTCATCGCTGAGGGCTTCCACTTTTTCCGCGCTGATCTGTCCAGGATAGCTGTTCATGACGATGCCCGGCCAGGTGATCCGAATGGGGCAGCCTCTTGTCAGCTCCTCCAGGGAGATTTCCTCCCCGGCAGCATTATAGATCTTGGCGGCGTCCACATGGACCACATAGTAATCCTGTCCCAGCTGGTCAATCCCCTCTTGGGTATAGGGCGCCGCCATAATAGAGCCGTCCCCCAGATCGAGGTAATAGAGCATATCCACCTGCTCCATGGCCGTCTCATCGGCAGACGACTGATCTGCCGCAGAAGCTTCTTCCACAGATGGCACCTGGCTGGTCTCGGTGGTCTCCGGCGACGTGGTGGTTTCAGACGTGGTGGCCTCAGAGGTGGAATCCGGCTGTGCGCTGGAACCGCAGGCTGCCAGAGAAAGCATCAAACTGATGGTCAAAATAAAAGCAAAAATCTTTTTCATAAAATCGCCTCCTGACCTGTTAGACGCAGGTCTATACAAAAGGTTCCCGATTTTACAAAAATTCATGCATCCCGTTTTGGAGGCAGCAGGCCGTCAGAGTGTTTTCCAGCAACATCACCCGGGTCATGGGTCCAACGCCGCCGGGCACCGGAGTAATGGCCGAGGCTTTTTCCGAAACCGCCCCAAATTCCACATCGCCGCAAAGCTTGCCTGCCGCGTTCCGGTTCATGGCCACGTCGATGACCACGGCCCCTTCCTTCACCATGTCGGCGGTAATCACGCCTTCCTTGCCCACCGCCGACACCAGAATATCCGCCTGCAGGGTCTGCTCCTTCAAATCCTTCGTGCCGGAATGGCAGATGGTCACTGTGCCGTTTTTCTGCAGCAGCAGCAATGCCATGGGCTTTCCCACAATATTGCTCCGGCCCACCACCACGCAGTGCTTTCCTGCCGGGTCGATGCCATAATGCTCCATGAGCCGGACAATCCCAGCAGGGGTACAGGGAGCAAATCTGGGCTGGCCCTGGGTCAGATATCCCACGTTCATGGGGTGGAAGCAGTCCACATCCTTTTGGGGATCAATGGCCTCTATGACCTTCTGGGGATCGATATGCTTGGGAACGGGCAGCTGCACCAGTACGCCATGAACGCTGGTGTCCTGATTGAGTGTATCCAGCAGTTCCAGCAGCTGTTCCTCCGTAGTCTCTTCCGGCAGAGTGTACATGGCGCTGTAAATGCCGCACTCCCGGCAGTCGCTTTCCTTATTGCGGACATAAACCTGAGATGCCGGGTTATTCCCCACCAGCACCACAGCCAACCCGGGCTTACAGCCCATAGCTTCCAGCTTTTCCACCCGCTGGCGGATAGATTCCTTACAAATCGCGGCAAAGGCCTTGCCGTCCAGAATGGTTGCCATAATAATCTCCTCTTTCTGCTCTGTTATCCCATGGAGTCCATGCAGGCAGCCAGTACGTCGCCGGCAATGGAGGCGCAAACCTCGCTGCCGCTGCCCGCATTTTCCACAATCACAATAAATGCCAGGGGGTACTGAGTATCCTGAATAAACCCGGCAAACATGGCG
This sequence comes from uncultured Clostridia bacterium, assembly GCA_949289625.1. The sequence continues at coordinate 3,646 of CASEPH010000467.1, forward strand.
TTGGGTTCTTCTCCGTCCACCTCTGCCGTACCGGACTTGGCACAGACATAGACATCAGGGAAATGATAGGTGCCATAGTTGGACACCACGTCTTCCCGCATCATCTCTGTCAGTTTTTCCGCAGTATCCTTGGACATGGTCTGATCCAGCATCTGCTGGTCAGCGGAATAGACCTTGATTCCCTCCGGGGTCTCCACACTATCCACCACATAGGGCGCCGCAGCCTGACCACCGTTAGCAATGGACCCCACGAAGGTCATGAATTGGCAGGGATTGATTAGGTTGGTATACTGTCCGATGCCGGCCCAGGCCAGAGACGCCTCGTTGGCGCCATCCAGATTGAAATTGCCGGCAGCAGTGGTGGTTCCGTCAAAGGTCAGGGTATCGTTGATACCGGCAGCCTCGGCGTATTTTGTCAGCGTGTCAGCTCCCAGCTCCACCGCCAGCTCGCCAAACACGATATTGCAGGACTTCACCAAGCCCGTACCAAAGGAAATATCCCCGTGGTACTGCTCGCAGGTCACATATTCTCCCCCGATGATGGTCTCCTGCTCACAGCGGAAGGTCCGGTCAAACACGTCGGGAATATTGTCGATGGCTGCCGCAGCGGTGACCAGCTTGAAGATGGACCCGGGCACATAGGTGGCCTTGGTAAACCGGTTGAGAAATACGCCCTCATAGTAGTCCACTGACTCAATGGTCTCCATATCGGGCATAGCCAGCGGATCATAGGTACCGGAGGATACCATGCAGAGGATCTCCCCAGTCTCATAGTTGTATACGCCTACAGTTCCCTTTCGCTCCCCCAGGTCATTGAGAGCTGTGACGCAGGCATTGGCGGAAAGGGTCAAATTGAGTACATTTCCGGTCTCCGAAGTATTGTAAATGCCGGTGATGGTATTGTAGTCGATGAGTTTGTCGGCATAGGTGTTGATGAGGGGCGCCTCGATATATCCGTAGTTGTCCCCCAGCAGGTGAATGGTGGCCTTGCGGATCATCTCGTCATCGGCATACTGCCGCCCGGACCCATTGGTCAGCAGCAGGGTGCCGTCCCGATCCCGAA
>CASEPH010000468.1 GCA_949289625.1 uncultured Clostridia bacterium
TTAAATCCGGAGAGTGCAGGAACTTTGCACCGGTATTCGCCCGAATATCTGCTACTGCTGCTTCTTTAGAACCCAGTTCCGGGTTGTATTCCATCAGCATCAGTCCCTCTGGCGTAATGGAAAACACAGCTTTTTCCGTGACAATCAGATCCACAACCCGATAGCCAGTCAGAGGAAGGGTGCATTTGTCTACAATTTTTGGTTTGCCGCCCTGGGTGTGGGTCATGGCCAGAATCACTGTTTTGGCGCCGCTGACCAGATCCATGGCGCCTCCCATGCCAGTCAATTTTTTACCGGGGATAATCCAGTTGCCAAAGCTGCCCTCTGCGTCTGCCTCCAGAGCGCCCAGTACACAGGCGTCGACATGTCCACTGCGGATCAATCCAAAGTTGGTGGCGGAATCCACAATGGCGCCACCGGGAAGGATGGAAGCTGGATTTCCCGATGCGTCCACCACATGCATGGGGTCAGCTTCTTCGGGGGACGGCGCAGGACCTTGCCCAATCAGCCCTAATTCTGCATGGAGAATAATATCCACATCCTTTGGGAAGAATCGGGCGCAGCGAGTGGGAATCCCAATGCCTAGATTTACCACATACCCATCTTTCAACTCTTGCGCACAGCGGTAGGCAATAATGTCCTTGGCCCGTTCCTTATCCATGGGTTTCATCCTCCCTTACCACGATATAGTCCACCAGAATGCCTGGTGTTACTACGTTTTCTGGGGCAATGGTTCCAGGGTCCACCAGATGCTCTGCCTCTACAATTACGGTGTCTGCCGCCATCGCCATTAGAGGCGAAAAATTCCGGGTGGTACCCTTGTACCAGATGTTTCCACGGGTGTCCACCAGATACCCAGAGATCACGGCAAAATCCGCTCGTAGGGGCTTCATGAGCAGATAGTTCTTTCCTTCGATCTCCAGAATCCGATCTACCCAGGGGCTTTCTTCCACAGGAGTGCCGATACCGGTGGCGGTAAGGATACCGGGGAGTCCCATCCCGCCAGCCCGAATCATTTCCGCCATGGAACCCTGAGGCAGCAGATCCAGCTGCAGTTCACCGTTGGCCCACTTCTCGCTGGCGTCGGGGTTGGAACCAATGTGGGAACCGATATACTTTTTAATCTTTCCGGAATGGATCAGCCGGGCCCAGGCGTAGTATTCTGAACCGTCGGGGCCGTTCAGAAGAGCGCCGTCATCAAAGATTCCGACAATGTCCTCTACATCGGTTTCGTCTATGGCGCGGATGATCTGATGGGCTGCACCGCAGCCGATAAAACCGCCGAACATAACGGTACTGTGGGAAGGAATCAGGGAAGCAGCTTCCCGGGCTGTGATAATACGAGGCATAGCAATTACCTTCTTTATAGAGAATGGAAAGGGAGGCGGGACTGACCCGCCTCCCTGAGAAAGTTATGTTAGCACTTCTCGAAGATGGTGGCAACACCCATGCCGCCGCCGATGCACAGCGTAGCCAGGCCCTTCTTGGCCTCAGGCCGCTTCTGCATCTCATGAAGCAGGGTGACAATGATACGAGCGCCGGAAGCACCAACGGGATGGCCGATGGAAATGGCGCCACCGTTGACATTGACCTTGCTCATGTCAAAGTGCAGCTCGCGAGCCACAGCGATGGACTGAGCGGCGAAGGCTTCGTTGGCCTCGATAAGATCCATGTCGTCGATGGTCAGGCCAGCCTTGGCCAGCGCATTGCGGGTAGCGGGGATGGGGCCGGTGCCCATGATCTTGGGATCCACGCCGCCCTGACCCCAGGCGATCAGCTTGGCCATGGGCTTCAGGCCATACTTCTTGACGGCCTCGCCGGAAGCCAGCACGATGGCAGCAGCACCGTCGTTGACGCCAGAAGCGTTGCCGGCGGTCACTCTGGGCTGACCAGCATCTGCAGCGGGTCCCTTGATCTCGGTGGCCTCAAAGGTCATGGTGATGGGGCCTTCGGCGTTCTTGTCACCAGCAGCGATCTTCTTGCCCTGCTCCTGAATGGCAGCGGACTCGGGGCCCACAGGGAAAGCGCCCTTCAGCTTGGACAGGGACTCCATGTTGGTGGAGGCACGGGGGAACTCGTCCACCTTGAACTCCACGATCTGCTTCTTCACCTTTACGGGAACAGGAACGATCTCGTCGTCAAAACGGCCGGTCTCCTGGGCCTTGGCAGTCTTGGCCTGGGAGGAAGCAGCGAACTCATCCAGATCCTGACGGGTGATGCCCCACAGGTCGCAGATGTTCTCAGCAGTGGTGCCCATGTGATAGTTGTAGTAAGCATCCCACAGGCCATCCTTAACCATGGTGTCCACCATGGTGGTGTCGAACATACGAGCACCGCCACGGCCGGCAGGCATAGCATAGGGAGCCATGGTCATGTTCTCGGTGCCGCCGCAGACAACGACCTCAGCGTCGCCGGCCAGAATGGCGCGGCTGGCCTCGATAACGGCCTTCATACCGGAGCCGCAGACCATGCCCACGGTGTAGGCGGGAGTGGACAGGGGCAGACCGGCCTTCACGGCAACCTGACGAGCCACGTTCTGGCCCTGGTTGGCGGTGAGAATGCAGCCGAACATGAGCTCGTCTACATTTTCGGGAGCAACACCAGCACGCTTGATGGCTTCCTTCACAACAATGGCGCCCATTTCAGCGGGAGGCGTGTTGGAGAGGCTGCCCTGGAACTTACCCACTGCAGTTCTGCAGCAGTTTACAACATACAGTTCTTTCATGAAATTAACCTCCATATTATTTGCCCGGAACAGGCAAAGTTACATGATTTCCGAAAATATTATACGGCACAATCCTGAATCCGTCAACTGTTCTTCCAAAAAAGCTCAGGGTATCTTGGCGGGATACCTGCTGACTGCAGGAGAATTGTTTTGAATTGAGATCGTGGATTTGTAGATTTCGCAGGAAAATACCTTCTGCATCCGTCAATATGTACGGAAATCAGGGCCTTGGAACAGGGGATATTCTGCATGGCCTCTCTTGACGCATACGGACGTGCGTGGTATAATCAAATATATAACAGATTATATATTTTAGAAAGGGAGAACACGGTGAACAGTACGCCTGAGAATCAGATCCTGGTTACCGCTGCGCCTGACAGTCTTACCAGCCGCCTTCGCAAAATGGAGTGGCGTGTCACCTGGGCCCATGGAGAAGCGCTGAAAAAGTACGGCGTGAATATGTACCAGGCTATGAGCCTGATCTATATCGCCTGGTACGGGAAACAGGAGGCGGTCAACCAGCGGGCCATTGAAAAATACCTGTATCTGTCTAACCCCGGCGTCTCCAAAATCATCTCGTTTTTGGAGCGGGAGGGGTATGTGGAGCGAAATCCGGATCCCAGAGACGCCAGAAGCTATATCCTCTGTGCCACGCCTCGGGGAGAGGTCTTTGCCAAAGAACTAAACGGAGCCATTCTGGAGTCTGACGGGGTTATTATGCAGCCCCTGACGCTGGCAGAGCGTAAGACGATGCTCAAACTGCTTGAAAAAATTGGAGAAGCCTGATGACTTTTCCGCGAGACAAGGAGGCCAAATATGAACAGCTTGTACCAGCAGAAAAAGACCACGCTGCAAAAGTGCCTGGATTTGATCCAGTCCGGGGACAATATCTGTTTTGCGGGAGGCTGCAACCAGCCTGTGGCCTTTATGCGGCAGTTCCACACTGTGGCACCCAGAGTCAAGGATGTGGAATGCATCAAGTCCCGTTCCGGCGACTATGAATTTGTGACCGCACCAGGCATGAACGGACATATCAATACCGGTTCCTCTCTCTATGGAGAGGCTTTCATCGAGGGGATGAAGCATGGCAATACCAGTCATATTGTCTGCGATATGCATGATTATGCGCGCTTCATCTCTGAGCATAAGCCCTGCAATACCTTTATCGCCGCAGTCAGTCCCATGGATGAGGAAGGATATTTTCAGGTGGGCTTGAACCTGATGTGGGAAAAGGAGTGCCTGGAGACCTGCCATAAAATTATTCTGGAGGTCAATGAAAACCTGCCCCGGATGCAGGGAGGGCTGAATATTCATATCAGCCAGGTGACGGCGTTCCATGAGGCTGTCTATCCCCTTCCGGAGTGTAAAGAGGAGCCGGCAACGCCGGTGGAGGCGGTGATTGCCGATTATATTGCGGATCTTGTATCCGACGGTGACTGCCTGGAACTGGGAACCGGGACCCTGTCTGACGCCATTGCGGAACGTCTGACGGATCACCGGGAGCTGGGACTCCATACGGAGTGGTTCAATACCGGCGTGGGAGACCTGATTCAAAAGGGAATCATCACCGGCGAACACAAAAATATTGATCCAGGCCTGGCGGTGGCTTCCGCAGCCTGGGGAGAACAGCGGCTTTATGACATTCTGGCTGACAATCCCAAAGCGGCCATCCGACCTGCCAGCTATGTCTGTGATCCTGCGGTCATCAGCGGGATGAACAATATGATTGCCATCAATACGCTGATTGAAATGGATCTCACCGGACAGATCTGCTCCGAATCCATTGGTACCCGACAGATCTCCGGTTCCAGCGGAAACCTGTGTTTCTCTCTGGGAGCTATCCATTCCAAGGGGGGCAAAAGTATTTTGTGCTTCCCCGCCATGACCAGAAAAGGGATCAGCAAGATCCGGGCCCAGCTCAGCCCAGGAGCCAATGTGACCATTCCGAGAAACTATGTGGACTACATTGTTACCGAGTACGGCGTGGCCCGCATGAAGGGGCGCAGTGTCAAGGAACGGACGGAGCAGCTCATCGCCATTGCCCATCCGGATGTCCGGGAAGAGCTGCGGCGCTATGCCCGGGAACAGTTCTATATTTGATGGAAGGAGGGAATGGCTATGACGGAATTTGAACGCTTGTATACACAGAAAAAGGGGACCTTGGAGGATTGCCTGAAGGCCATCCACTCCCATGCCAGGGTCTGCTTCGCCGGGGACGGCAACCAGCCCAATACAATCCTGGAGAATCTGCACAAGCTGGCGCCCTATGTGGAGGATGTCCACTGTATCAAAGGCCACGAGGGAAATTTCCAGTGCGTGACCGATCCTGCCATGCATGGACATATCAGTTTTACCACCTTCCTTTATGGCCGGGTGCTGATGGAAGGACAGCGGCAGCGTAATGTTTCCTTTATCCCTGTGGATATTTGCGATTACGGCCCCTTCCTGTCGGA
>CASEPH010000469.1 GCA_949289625.1 uncultured Clostridia bacterium
GCAGAAGGCAGTTTGGCCTGGGTCACCTCGGGCAGGTCTATGGAAGCGTTCAGCAGTGCATCGGTGATGATTGTCCTATCATAGGTTCCCACCTCCGAAAGAGACAGATACCGTGCCTCCGGCTCAAAGACGGCAGGGTCTATCTCGCCCAAGCGCAGCACTGCGCAGATGGCTTCCTCCCGGGTGAGGGGGTCATGCAGATGGGCAGAGTTCGCCTCATAATCATATGGGTAAATGGCCAGGCCGCTCATGCGGGAGATCAAAATGGCGCAGGTGTATACCCCGCCCCACATATAGTTGGACTGGCACCAGGGAAAGCCCATTTCTTCCCAGGTGGGGAAAAGCGGATAGTTCCAGGAAGGCCGCTCCGCCTCCAGGCTCATCGTTTCCATGAGCCGGTCAATGTCGGTATGGAAAAAAGCTCCTGGCCGGTTTTGGCCCATCAACACCATAGCATAGGCTGTCGCCAGGATTCCATCCTCCCGCGTCATCGATTCATCTGACTGGGCTGCATGAGAGATGATCTGCTCCCACTCCCCCAGCCGGCTCGGGTCCCAAATGCGGATCAGGTTGGTCAGCATCTCGCTGTACTGCCGGAATGTAATGCTGGCGGAATAATTTTCCTGGATCTCCCCCGGTACAAGCCCGTAAGAAACGGCACGGGCGATTTCTTCCGAGGGGCTGTTCTCTTCCTCAAGCGGCGCTGGGGATTCTGAGATTGCAGAGATCGATGTAGCGGCCTGTGACACCTCCACACAGCCAGCAGTCGAAAGGAACATTGCAAGAGCCGCAATCCATGCAAGTTTTCGTTTCATATTCACCTCTCCTCAGCCATGGAATGGCGTATTTTATATTCCAAGTATACGGATCTTTTTCGACCTGGTCAATCGGTATTTTATTTCATTTTAATGATATAATACGTGAATTTTTCTTTATTAAAGAGACTTTAAAACCCCGGAGCCAGAGGTGCGGATTTCATTCGGTACTCCTCTAAAATATGCGCATAAAAGTTCCGTTCTTCCATTCATGTCTGCGGGGAGGATCCATTACAAGTTTGTCTTCAATGAGGGAACTGCGGACCTGGTGTTTCAAGACTTGATGGAGCAGAGTATCAAGGTAGCAGGCGGCGACCGGATGGGCAAGACCATCATCCCCCTGACAAAGCAGGACATTGCTGAACTGGAAAAAATCCTCTGGTGCGATGTCGGGACACATATGTTTGCTAAGTTGTTTTCCTCTATGAATATTGGCTTCTGCACCATTCCCAACCGCCTTGCGGTCCCGGCCATGGTGACCAACTTCTGCACCGAAGACGGATTGGTCACTGACCGCTTTGTCCGCTACCTTGAAGAAAAAGCCAAAGGGGGCTGGGGTCTCATCATCACCGAGGACTATGCCGTCAACCCCCATGCCAAGGGTTACCGCTTTATCCCCGGACTGTACAACGACGCCCAACTGGAGGGCAACCGGAAGCTGACCGAGATCATCCACCGCTACGATTCCAAGATTTTCTGCCAGATTTATCACCCTGGCCGCCAGTCCACCCATTTTGTCAATGGCGGCGTTCAGCCCATCGCGCCTTCCGCCACCATGGACCCCCTGCTTCAGGAGATGCCGCGGGAAATGACCGTAGAGGAAATCCATGGTATTGTGGCAGACTTTGCTTCCTGTGCCAAGCGGTGCAAAGAGGCCGGCTTTGATGGCATCGAAATCCACGCTGCCCACGGCTATCTGATTTCTGAGTTCCTCTCCCCCTACACCAACAAGCGGGTAGACCAGTACGGCGGCTGCTTTGACAACCGTGCCCGCTTCCTGGATGAGATTTATGCCGCTGTCCGCAAAGAAGTCGGCGCAGACTTCCCCGTCACTGTCCGTATTTCTGTCAACGAATACCTTTTGGGCGGACGCACGGAGGCCGAGAGCTTTGTTCTGGCCCGGCACTGCGAGGAGCTTGGATTTGACGCCATCCATGTCTCCAACGGTATGTACGCCAGCCCTGCCACGCGGCAGATCATTGCGCCTATGTTCTCGGAGCACGCCTTCAATATGCAGGGTGCCCAGCAGATCAAAGAACTGGTACATATCCCGGTTATTCTGACCAATCGAATCAACGATCCCCGGATGGCTGACACCCTGCTGTTGATGAACAAAGCCAACTTCATCGGCATGGCCCGTGGTTCCCTGGCTGATCCCTTCCTGCCGGTGAAAGCCCAGAAGGGACATCTCTCCAACATCCGTTACTGCATCGGCTGCCTCCAGGGCTGTGAGCAGAAACTGTTTGAAGGCAGCAGCGCGGCCCTCTCGGCCATTCTGGGCATCACCGAACCTGCCATGTACGGCGTCAACCTGAAGTAC
>CASEPH010000470.1 GCA_949289625.1 uncultured Clostridia bacterium
CCTACGAGGCCCATGAATGTCTGAGGTCCCACCGGGGTGTGGACCTCACCGGAAAGCTGCGAGTTTTCGGCTTTCGCCTGTTGTCATTGTAAAACAAATGTTCGATACTGTCAAGGCCGTCCTGCTGCGGAAGCGAAGAAATCCACCTTGTTTTATTCCCCTGCAGATTTTGAGGCGGTGTTCTGTAAGGAACACCGGGACGGAGATCGTTTTCTGTCCCAGCGTCAACTGAATTTAGGTGTTGCCAAGTAATTCACAGAACCGCTGGAGCATGGCCGTCATCTGCGCACGGGTGGCCTGGACCGCATAACTGCTGATCTTGTCCGCGTCGGTAGATCCGGCAAGATTATCTTCCAGCGTTATGTTCTCTATGCCTTGGTGCATGGTGTAACGGCATAGTTCTTCTTTCTTAACTTCTTTACCGTTGGAATACACGTCTCCATGGAAAACTAAAATTCACTGATTTTTTGCTTTAGATATCACAATATGCTTTTTCAGTAAATTCGACTCACCAGTGGAAGAGTAGCGTTTCTCCTGCATACCATGAAGGACATACAATGTTCCTCTAAAACAATATAAAGTTATCACTGGCAGGCCTTGTAAAAAAATAAGAGGAATGTTATATTGAATAGTACATAATGCCTTCGTCAAACACGATTACTTGTGGCGCAGCGATTAGAATTGCAGGACTGAGTGATCTCCATTTGTGGGAGGGAACCACATGAGTATACTGTTGCACAAAAATGCAAGGGTGGATCTTTTGGGCAACGCGGTGATCCCCGCCGGAACGACCGTGATCGGCAGGATGGCCTTCTATAAATGTCACAGGCTTCGCCGCGTCCGGATCCCCAGCATGGTGGAGCGGATCGATGAGCGGGCTTTCGCCGACTGCGAGAATTTGAAGAGCATCCTTTTGGATGAGGGCGTCCAGGCCATTGAGGCCCTTGCGTTTTCCGGCCGCGATCTGCGAGAAATCGTCCTGCCGGACAGCATCCGCCAGGTGTCCCGCGCCGCGTTTAACCTGTGCGAGGGGCTAACGAAACCTGTATACAACCGCTCCGGAACCGTCCTTTACGCATACCCCCGCAATGCGGAAGAAAAAGTCTTTACCGTTCCGTCGCGTGTTAAGCGGATCAATCCAGGGGCCTTTCAGGACACCCCCCATCTGCAGGAGGTGATCCTGCCGGAGGGACTGGAGGTGCTGGAACGCTGGACCTTCAGCGGCTGCGGCATCCGCAGGCTCGCGATCCCCAAAAGTGTGAAACGGGTGTGCTCTTGTGCAATCTGGAACTGCCGCTCCCTTGAGGCGATTGAAGTTGAGGGAGAGGGAACTGTACTCGAGGACTTGATCGCCTACCGGTGCGACGGTTACAAGCTCGTTGCCAGTGGGAACCGCCCGATTGACAACATTTGCCGGGCAACCGTGGGTGCATTCCTGCAGAGAAAAGAGGCCCCAGTGCCGGAGGACTTCCAGGAGACCACTCAATTCCGGATGCTGGCGCAGCGATGCGCCGAGGGCGATTCAGACGCCATGTGGGCCATGGGCGATCATTTTACGGGTCTGGGGGCACAGCCATTCTATGAGCTGGCAGCCAACTTCTGGCGGTACCGCGCTTATCAGAGGGGCAGTTCCAACGCGAAAGTCTGGTTTCGGCACTGGACAGAGGAGAACGGCATGCAGCGGATGCCGGCACTGATGAACGAGATGATGGCCGGAAATTTCCCTGGAAAGCTCCTGCGGGCCATGGGATTTTTGTTCTTTGACCCAAACCGCAGTTACACCATTGAGAGAGCAGATACCGACGGCGTAGCAGAAGTCTCCTCCTGGAGCAGCACGGAGGGGCCTGACGAAGATGGTTTCGGTATGGAAGAGTGCTATGACTGGTGGTATTTGAGTGAGGATCTGCAGGAGCAGCCGGGCGTCGGGTATATCCACGATTTTTCTCGTCTCGATAAAAACAACAACAGGGAACGCTTTCAAGCTCTGCATGATGCCGTGGCTGATGCCGTACGAAAGCGGCGGGGGAATAAATAGGTAAGAAGGCCAGAGCCTGTGTCTTTTTTCGTGGTTGTGTTACGGCCAATCTAAGTGCTGCGATCTATTTGCATGCCTTTTCAGGTATATAGCGATTCCCAGAGGTGATGGAGATGCCGGTCGTTGTTGTCAGGGAAAACATCATTCGTAAATTTACTATAACTATCACAAATCCAGATATACGAATGTCAATTTCGTGCAGTACAAGTTTTTTCTTTTAAGAATTGCATCATCTAAGGAGGGGACAGCGCAGTGCAAATCAGGGATGGAATCTATTACTATTGGAGCGGGAATCAGATCTATCTGCGCAATGTCAATACCCACCAGGACTATCTGTTCAATGATATTGTCTTTGATATTCTTGAGACTCTTCGGAACCCAACAGATGAGACTGACTTGGGAAATCATCTCCTGAAGATGTATGAGATCAACGACGAAAAGGTGTTCCGTCAGGATATCCATTCATTTACTGCCTATTTAATCCAAGAAAGAATCTTAGAGGCAGATGTACCCGATCGGCCCGACTCCGAAAATCAGGTGCCCTCCATCCGCAGTACTGTGGAGATGCGGTGCATGGAGGAGAACAAGCTCTGCTATGCGACGCTGGAACTGACCTACCGGTGCAACGAGAGGTGCATCCACTGCTACGTGGACGGAATGCAGCCAGTGGACCGGGAATTGATGATGACGGAATATGAGCAGCTGCTGCGTGATTTGCGGGAACTGGGATGCTTTCGGGTACTGCTCACCGGCGGCGAGGTGTGTTTAAAGCCGGAATTCCTGGAGATTACCCGTCTGGCGGTTTCCCTGGGGATGCTGGTGGATATTTATACAAACGGCATCGCATTGGATATGAAGATTTTCCAGACCCTATGCGATCTGCACATCAACAGCGTTTCTTTCAGCCTCTACGGCGGAGATGCCGCCAGCCATGACGCCATTACAAAGGTCCCCGGTTCCTTTGATCGAACTCTGCACTATCTGACGCTTTTTCGGTGTGCAGGGGTGGACACTTATATTAAGACGGTGGCAATCCGACAAAATGTCAAGACGCTGGAGTCTCTCTACCAGTTGGGAAAGCGGCTACAGATCCCCGTGGAGACTGCATTCTCAATTGCCGATACGCAGACGGGTCAGAGTGCGCAGGCTTTCCGACTGGGCGAATACAGCGCCTATTATGAGGCATTGAAAGCCGACCTGCGTTATAAAAACAGCAAAAAAAAGGCTTTTCGGGAAGTTTTGGATTTGGGTACTCCAGTTTGCTTGGCTGGTCGTGCGTCTCTCTCTGTAGACCCTTATGGTGGCGTACATCCCTGCGTGGCTTTCTCAGAATTGGCCGGGAATATCCGCGCAAAGCCGCTGGCGGAGATATGGGGAGAGGCGGAGCTGTTCCGCCGCTTGCGAAGTCTGACGTTTCGGGATATCTGTCCAACCTGCGAAAGCTGCGCGGATGCGGAGTTTTGCCAGCTCTGCCCCGGCGATGCCTACCGTGGGGAGGATGGCTTTTGCCCCGGAGAGGAGGCTTGCCTCTTGGCCCGGGCTTTGCGGGCAAATCAGAGCTAATTCGGGAGGTTTCCCTGCTTTCCAAACGGCAGCCCAGCCAACAACTGTAGATTCCAGATTTTCAAAGGTGTGGGAGGAGGTGAAGTGATGGAGAATACGGTCCAGAAAAAGGCATATGAGAAGCCGGTGGTTTTAGCTTCCGGAGAGAGCTTGGCGAATCAGGGTGCTTGCGGCAAATGTAGCACCTGTGGGGAATTGGTCCGAAAGTGCTAGAATGATTGCGGCAGGGCTGCCGCATGGAAAGCGGGGAATCTGGTTCCATGGAAGATAAGGTTGTTTTTAAAGGCCTCACGGTTCAGGAGTTTATCCACCCCGGCGAGGAAGAGGCAAAGCGGTCATTGATTCAAAATCCCGCCTTTCAAAAACTAATTCAAACAGCCAGCGAATGGGGACAAAAGTTCGGACAGACAGAGATTCAGGGAACTTATTTACACCTAACGCCGGAGACGGCACCCAGATTGCATGGGCTACTTCAGGAGGCCTGTCGAGTGCTGGACTTCCCAGGGACCCCGGAGCTTTACCTCTGCCACAAGTGGGGGCCGCATGTGTTGCCATATAGCGGCAGCACACTTTGCCTGCTGATAAGCGATTATGTGGCGGAGCGATATGATGATGATATGCTCTCCTACCTCTTTGGAAATGCTCTCACCATGATGAAAGCGGGTCATGTGGAGATGACAACTGTGGCCGCCTATATGCGTCAGAGCTTGTGGGCACTGCCTCTGACAATCGAATTTAAGCGGTACCTGCATTTGGCGGATGCCACTTCTGACCGTGGAGGGCTTCTGGCATGTCAAACCCTGGCGGGAGCCGCACGGTGCCACTTTGAAGAGCTGGGAATCCCTTCCAGCGAGACAAGAAAGCTGTTTCAAACAGATGAGGAGGCAGTTACTTACATCCGCAGATACCTGCGTGCGGTGGAACAGAAAAATGGGCAGGATGGCATAGGAGTTCATGCCGCCGCGTGGTGGATTGACCTGAATTATGTGGAGGCCCCAGCCAACCAGATGCTGGAGGACCTATACACTTGGTATTGTAGCGGCTATCAAGTGTTACTAGACCGTTACCGCCAATGAGGAGAATATTATGAGGGTATCACCGCCATACGGATCAGAGCTGTTTTGGCATCCGGCAGACCGCAATCTCATGACGCAGATTCTGGCACATGAGCGTGTGAAAAACCTGGTGGACTGGATCCGGGATCAGCAGCTGGAAGAGGCCTATCAGTCTGTTTTTCAATCCTCCTTCCTGGAACTCCGTGAGGAAACCGCTCCAGAGATTCATCAACTGCTCCGTCAGGCCTGCAACCTGTTTGGCCGGGAGGAGCTGCCGGGACTGTATCTGACGCGGGAGCCGGAGAGCACGGTGGAGCTGCTTGGAATTTCCCGCCCCATCATCCTCTTGTCAGATTCTTTCCTGCGCCGGGTAGATCAAAGAGCGCTATTGGGGGTCCTGGCCGGTCAGGTTGCCGGGATTCAGGTGGGGCACCACCGGGGACTGACGCTTGCATGGCTGATGGAAACGTGCTTGCAGATGCTGCCGATCCCAGCCCAGGTGCTCGGTGGAATTGAGATGTTGCTGAACCAGTGGAAGCGATGCCGGGCTTATACCTGCGACCGAGGCTATCTGCTGGCGGTCGGTGAGCTACATGGGGCGTTCCAGGGGTTGCTGCAGGCCATGTGCACTCCAGAGCTTTTGGAGCGACTGGCCCTGGGAACGCATCAGGACCGTTATCTACCCCAAGTT
>CASEPH010000471.1 GCA_949289625.1 uncultured Clostridia bacterium
GTGTGGGTAGCAACGTCGGGGCCGAAAAGGCCTTCCTCGTGCCACTGTGCCATCATCTCCATGGCGGTGAGCCACTCGTCCTCCAGAGGCGCAAACTTGACTTCGCCCTCAACCTGGAAAAACAGGTCGGTATCATATGTCTCGGTATCCTGGAACTCAGTGGAGACACCCATACCCTGAGAGAGGTGGCTGTCGCCAAAGCTGTAGGTAAAGTAGGGCTCAACGGCACCAAACTCAGTCTTGAAGAGAGTCAGAACTTCGTGGAGCTCATCATAGGTGGTGGGAACGTCCTTGCCCAGCTTTTCCAACCAGTCCTGACGGATCCACATGCCACCGGCGGGGTCGGGACCGTTCTCATAAATGGTCAGGAAGGTGGTGATATAGCCTTCGTCGGTGTGGACGTCAGCCAGCTGAGATTCGGAGATATGAATGGCTTCTCTGTAGTTGGGGGCATAACCATCCTCAATATAGGGCTTGAGATCGATAATGACCTCATCATCTACCGCAGCCGTACCACCACCCTGATAGAAAGAGGGTGCGCTGTGGAGCAGATCCAGATAGTCTTCACTGGCCATCATCAGAGAAAACTGGGTCTGCATTTCATTGGGCTGGATGGCGGTAGTATCCAGATGGACATTGGTGAGGGACTCGGCATAGGCCAGAGCAGGCAGCAGATCATAGTCAGCCTCAGGGAGCAGATTGATGACGTCGCCGGGAGATGTACACCAGAGGGTTAATGTCTGGGTCTCGTCCAGTGGGAAGGTGTAAGCATCCTCGGGAACAGGAGTTTTCTCCAGGATCTCCTCGGGAGCGGCTTCCATAGAGGCTTCTGCCTCCGGGGCAGTTTCTTCTGCCGGTGCTTCGGGTTCTGCTGCAGATTCTACAGTTTCTGCGGAGACTACCTCAGATACAGCAGATGTGCTTTCTGCGCTGTTCGTTCCGCCGCAGCCCGCAAAGAGGGCGAAAACCATGGCTAAAAGCAGCAGAATGCTTACCGTTCTTTTCATTGCATATTCCTCCTGAAATATATTTGCAGTGGCTTTTAGCCACCACTTTACGGTTTATGAACATTCATTCATACTAATAGAAAAACAAATACTATTGTTCGGACGGGTGTAATCCGCTTGTGAACGTTCATTCATACAGGGGGGGTAGCGCGAAGCGGCGTTGGTCACTCCATCCCGATATTTATGAACGATCATTCATTACATAGCCCTTGCGTGCCCCAATACCAAAAAATGGTATTGGGGCAGAATTTACTTGTTCCAGAGATTTGAAAACCCCTGTGAAACCAGCTTCCACATATGCTCCCGATTCTCTGGCGTGTCAGGGATAATGTCATCAGAGAAACTCCGGGCCAGGTACGGCGTGATATTCCGCACATAGTAGACCATCATATTTTTGGGCACTGAGGCAAACAGGTCGTATTTTTCATCCAGCTCGTCAATCAGGTTCCAAAGGTGCCGGAACACTGAGTCGCTGTGGAAAGTGCTTTCCCCATCCTCCTTCGGCGGCGGTGCCACGGCAAGCTCCCGGTACTGCCGGTAGAAGCAGCACTCGCCCGGATGGTTCACAAAGAACAGAAAGTACCGCATCCAGAGCTTCTTGAGGGCAGTTTGCAGGTCATCTTCCGGGTCTAGCGTAACTCCGGCAAACTGCGCGGCCAGCTGATGGTTGCAGGAATCAAAGCAGGCCTTGAGAATCGCATCCTTACTGTCAAAGTGGTTGTATAGCCCCTGCGCAAGAATTCCGACCTCCTTGCCAATGGTGTTCATGGTCACTGCAGGAAGCCCCACTCGGGAAGTGCAACGGATAGTTGCATCAATAATATCTGTCTTAGAAATTGCCATAATTGCCTCACTTGCTTTATGAATGATCATTCATTTTTATCATATACTTTTTTCTGTTTTTTGTCAAGACTACCGTTTCACTTTTCGACAGCAGCTATAATAAAAAGGTTGCACAGCAAAATTGCGTACATTCTGCGTACAAAGCCGCCGTTTGGGGGCTTATCCCACCCTTGTCTGGCTTGCGCCAGTTTGTACTGGTTTGACCGAAAAGTGCAGGATTTTCAATGGGTTTTGGCATACCAGATTGTATTGCTTTGTACCAGGCGTATACTCGCTGAAACCTCACCGTGGGGATTGGTAAGGATGAGGTCGCCAGTTCGAATCTGGCTAGCAGCTCCAGTAAAGTCCCGAAACCATTCGCTTAACAGTGATAAGGAACTAAATCACTTATCAACTGTTAGCTGACGGTTTTCGGGTGCATACGAAACTCCCGTCTGATTCCTAACTGAAGTGACCCCAAAAAGTTAGACAATATTTTCAAACAAAAATTATTCAAGCAACTGAAAGGGCTTGTTGTCTGTGAATCGCAGGCGGCAAGCCCTTTA
>CASEPH010000472.1 GCA_949289625.1 uncultured Clostridia bacterium
ATACCAATATCAGCTTGCTTTTATCTGAAGGCGCATCGATGAAAGAAGTTCAGGAATGGGCGGGGCATTCCAATTATAGGCAGTTGGTTGGGCTACCTGTTCAGCATGGTGAGTGAGAATGGCATCTCCATGGCAGGCAGCGTGAAAACAGCGCCGCCGCTGAGAGAGAGAAAGATAGGCGGCACTACATACATCGTGACTTCTTATTTTAAAGAGCAGGGCGTCACCGCAGCAGACCATGTCCGTCATCTGATCGACACAGCTACCAAGGAGCAGAAAATCCGTAGAAGTCGTTGAAAATTTGACGTATTTTCTGATTTTTGGTATAATAATAGTGTCATAAGGGACAAGCGCGGTGACTGCCGGAATGGAGGTCAGAATGTATAGGCAGTCTGAAAAAACTACAGCGATCTATTGCAGGGTAGACTACCCTGGTTCACCGGAATCCATTCAGCGCCAGATTTGGGCGGCTCTCGCTTTTGTATATCAGAATCATTTGGAGCCCGCGGCCTGCTTTGTGGATGACGGATATCCGGGGACGGATCTTGACCGCCCAGGGCTCCAGAGCATGGTACGGCGGATCATGGCCGGAGAGATTCAGGCTGTTGTTGTGAAAAGCCTGGACCGGCTGATGCGAGACAGCTTTTTGTTCCAGGATTTTGCGGAACAGGTGTTGACCCCAGGCGGTGTCCCGCTGTATACTGTATCAAATGGTCACAGCCTGACAGAAAGCAGCATGGCGGCGAACACAGACGCTCTCCTTCGAGCCGTGAAAGGGGGGCGGGCATAATGGAAGCTTTCCAGGAATTTCTTCAGACGATGGAGAAATGGGTGGCCCTGTATGTCCGGCTCTCCCGTGATGACGAAAATGAAGGGGACAGCAACAGCATCGCCAATCAGATCGCTATCCTGACCAAATACGCCAGGGACCATGGGATCACAAATTACAGGATATACAAGGATGACGGCTACTCCGGTACGAACTTTGACCGGCCTGGCTTCCAGGAGATGCTGTCCGATATTGAAGGCGGCTTCGTCAGCACGGTCATCGTCAAGGATATGTCCCGTTTCGGCCGCAACTACCTGGAGGTAGGGATGTACACAGAGGTCCGCTTCCCGGAGTACGATGTGCGGTTTATCGCGGTCAACGACGGCGTGGACAGCCAGCGGGAGGACAACGACTTCACCCCGTTCCGCAACATCATCAACGAGTGGTACGCCAAGGACACCAGCAAGAAGATCCGGGCGGTATTTCGGGCCAAGGGCATGAGCGGTGAGCGGATCTCCACAAAGACCCCCTACGGCTATCTGCGAGACAGCGAAGGCCATCTGTCCGTTGACCCGGAAACCGCTCCAGTTGTCCGGCTGATCTTCCAGATGTCCGCTGAAGGCAACGGCCCCGGCAAAATCGCTCGGCACCTGAGAGAGCTGGAGATCCTTACTCCGGGGATGCTGGCTCACCAGCGGACAGGCCGACCGGGCCGGTGTGACCTCGACCACCCATACCACTGGAACGCAACGACCATCGCCAATATACTGGGCAACCAGGACTATTTGGGCAATACGGTGAACTTCAAAACTTTTAAGAAGTCCTTCAAGAGCAAAAAAATCGTGCGGAACCCATCTGAGGCGCGGGTGGTGTTTGAGAACACCCATGAGGCGCTGGTATCCAAGGAAACGTGGGAGATCGTACAGAAGAACCGCCAGAACCGGTGCAGGCCCACCAAGATGGGGGATATGGGGATGTTCTCCGGTCTGCTATATTGTGCTGATTGCGGCCATACTCTTCATTTGAACCGCACGAAGTCTTGGGCCAGAGATAAGGACAACTACACCTGCGGCACCTACAAACGGGAGAAAGGGCAGTGTACCGCCCACTTTATTCGGGCGGTGGTGCTGGAACAACTGGTGTTGGAAAACCTGCGGGAAGTCATTTCCTTTGCCCGTGAGGATACGGACGCGTTCGTCCAACAGGCCATGTCCAATCACATGCGGGTGCAAATGCGGGAACAGACCCAGGCGAGACGGACGCTGGAGCAACAGGAGCGGCGCGTCAGCGAGATCGACGGCATCATCAAGCGGCTGTATGAGGACAACATCAGCGGAAAGCTGACGGATGAGCGGTTTGTGAAAATGTCCGCCGACTATGAGAGGGAACAGGCCGACCTGGAAGCCTCTATTGGAGAGCTGCGTCAGACAGTGGAAGCATGTGAACAGCAGAGCGTGAATCTGGACAGCTTTTTGAAGCTGGTACGGAAGTACACAGTGCCGGACAAGCTGTTTCCTGAATTACTTCGGGCATTTGTGGAAAAGATCGTGGTTCACGCCCCGGACTACTCCAGCGGCCAGAGGACCCAGCAGATCGACATCCACTACAATTTTATTGGTGAGATCGGTTTTTCCCACACAGTCCACAAAAGAGAATCAGCGTAATACCGCCTATAGCCCGCTGAACTGATTCGACAGGATTCATGCACCCTTATAAACATTAACCCGGAGGGTGTTTCGACTCCCCCTCCCCCTTAAAAATCCCCCACCCGCAACGACACAAAGGGGGACGCCTGTCCCCCTTTGGATTCCCCCGCAGGACTTTTAAATATCCTGCCTGACGATGGATACTCCCGCAGGTGCGTCGCAAGAACCGTGTTTCGGCAAGTACCAATAGAAACATGTATCCCTTTAAGAGGCCGGCAGGCGAAGTTTCGTTGACCACCAAACCACAGATTAGATGCCAAAACGAAATTCGGTGGCAGAGAAGTATCAAATCTGCTAGAGACCGGTTAGGAAAAGGAATCCAAATCCTTGGTTTTGGCGGTTTTTCGGTTCACTTTTGGGCGTCCAAAAGTGAACCCCGGGGTGTGGGGACGGGTAGTCCCCACAAGACCTGAACCGCGGGGTTCGGGGGCGCGCACCCCCCGAGACACCCGGGGTGTGGGGCCGGGGCGGCCCCACATGCTCCCGAATAGAATGGCAGCTATTCGGAAGAAGAAATGTTTCTCCCGCCGCCCGCCCGGCGATGGGCGAATCTGAGCCCATCGGTGCCATGCGCTGGCACAGGCGGAGCGAAAACAGAGGCACGGGGGCACGAAGCCCCCGCACATGGTGCAAACAGCAGGGCCGCCCTGTGAACGCCAAAATTTCCCCTTGACCTTTTACCGGCAGATATGGTAAGATGGTGCCACAATCGAATAGCGGCCCGGTTGGGCCGCCCTGAAAAACTGTGACGGAGAGGGCCGCGGAGGCAGCCTTTCAGAGACCCGGCGGTTGGTG
>CASEPH010000473.1 GCA_949289625.1 uncultured Clostridia bacterium
GGGGGTCCATGTTCACCAGGGGCTGTTCGTAGTTCTTCTCGTTCCACAGCTGCTCCACGTCCTCCCCGGCGGGCTGGAGGTCATAGCAGGGGTTGATGGAGAACATCAGCACCTCGACGGCGCCGCTGTTCACCGCTGCCAGGGCCACCTCCGGATTATGGCTGGAGAGGCCGATGCTCCGGATCACCCCCTGCGCCTTCAGCTCCCGGGCATAGTCCAAAACACCGTTGGTCCGCACCGTCTCCCAGTCGGCCAGGGAGTCCACATAGTGGATCATGCCGATCTCGGCGTGGTCCGTCTCCAGCCGGCGGAGCTGGTCCGCAAAGCCCTCCCGCACCTCTGCCAAGTCCCGGGTGCGCTTGTACTGCCCGTCCTTCCAGATGGTGCACAGGTGGGCCTGGAGGACGAACTTCTCCCGCCGCCCCCGCAGGGCCCGGCCCAGGTTGGAGCGGAACTCCGGGTTGGGCGTGTACAGGTCGATGCAGTTGACCCCGCCCGCCTCCATGGCGTCCACCAGTTCCTGCACCTGCGCATAGGACTTGTCCACAAAGCCCTCGCAGCCCATGCCGATCTCGCTGACCAGCAGGCCGGTCTTTCCAAGCTGACGATATTCCATGTCTTTCTCCTTCTACATGATGGATTCGCTCTTAGTTTACCTCTTTTCAAATGGCCTTGCAACCAGCGGCATTCCTTCACCGGAACCATGATACCTCCCGGAGCCTATCCAGGGAAGTTCCAATCCGTTACGCTGTATAAACCAAAAAGTACAAGTGGAGATGGTGCCGGATGCCGCGGATGGAGAAATTTCCCAGACATCACCCATGTGCTTCCGGCGGCATGAGGATTCCCATTTGCAGCTAATTGCGGGGGACAAGCCAACCGATGCCTATAAGCACTTCCCCGCAATATGGGAGTTTTCCAGTTGTCCTTATCCAACTACACAATTCGCAGCCGTTTTGAGCTCGTCCACCAACAACAATCCCTCATTGTCTTCACCCCGCAGCCATGAAACGCAAAAATTTGTGAGTCGCCAACACGCGAACAGGGTCAAGAAGGAAACTTCTTGACCCTGGCGCATCATTCTATTCTCTAATTTTGAATTGTTGCCTGCCCTCAGGATTTCAGGCAGGCATCCAGCACTTCCTGATCAATATTGCCCCCGCTGCAGATCAGGACCGTTTTTCCAACAGCCTGGCATTTGTTTTCCAGCAAAGAGGCCAGCGGCATCGCCCCGGCTCCCTCCAGGGTCAGCTTGCCATACAGGCAGGCCATTTTGACGGCACTGCGAATGGAGTTCTCTGTGACAGTCACAATATCATCCACATATTGCTCTATATAGGGATAGAGGTATGCTTCTCCGGTTTTCCGCACGCAGGCATCTGCCATGGATGCACAGCGCTCCAGCGTCAGCAGTTTTCCCGCCTGTCTGGACGCATAGTACACCGCAGAGCCCACCGGCATCACACCGATGATTTTTACGGACGGCCGCAGCTGCTTCATCGCAAAAGAAATACCCGTAATCAGCCCGCCGCCCCCTATGGGGACAATCACCTGATCCAAGTCCGGGATCTGATCCAACAGTTCCAGCGTGATGGTCCCCTGCCCGGCAACCGTATAGCGGTCAGAGACGGGATGCACATAGAACATTTTTTCCCGCTCCGCCAGCTCACAGGCGGCGATGAAGGACTCATCATAGGTTTCGCCAATCTCCAGCAGGTTGGCGCCTAAAGACCGGATGTAGTCCTTTTTGATCTGAGGCGTGGGGACAGGGACCACAACCGTCGCCGAAATTCCAAGGCGGCTTGCTGCCAGGGAGCAGGCCATTCCGTGGTTTCCGGAGGAGGCCGTAACAATGTGGACATCGCTTCCGAAGGTCTCAATCAAGGTCTTGATTTTATTGGTAGCACCGCGGAATTTATAGGCAGCGGAGGGAAGCAGACTCTCTGCCTTTAAATAGACATGCGTTCCCAGTTTCTGGTCCAGCGGCGCGATTGACAACAGCGGTGAGGCGGGAAATTCTTTCCGCAGCCGCTGTTTGGCCGCCAAGATATCCGAAATCTGAATAGGCTCCAAGATTTGGCCGAGCAACTTCAATCCCTCCCTTTACGCAATTTCGAAGATGGACTCCACCTCAACCGTCAGCCCCAGGGGCAGACTGTTTGTCCCAATGGCAGATCTGGCATGGCGTCCCGCTTCCCCAAACACGTCTATAAACACTTGGGAGGCTCCATTGATGACCTTGGCCTGCTCGGTAAAATCATCTGCTCCGGCAACAAATCCCAATATCTTGACGCAGCGCTTGACCCGGTTTAAGTCTCCCAGATAGCTCTCCAGCGCGGACAGGGTGTTGATCGCGCAGACTCTTGCCGCATACTGCGCCTCTTCCACCGTGACGTCCACGCCCACACGGCCGGTTAGGTTCTTTCCGCGGTCTATACTGCCCTGGCCTGAGATGAATACCAGATTCCCCGTCTGATTCACTGGCTTATAAAGTCCCGCTGCGCTTAACGTCTCGGGCAGTTCAATTCCGCACTTTTTCAGATTTTCATAGACATCCATGGATGTTTCTCCTCCCAATATGTGTTCAGACGAGGTCAACCATCGCCAGAGAAAGCTCCTCTGTCATTTTGAAAAACCGTTCTCTGTCTGTCAGGGCCGTTCCCTTCTCTCTCCCGATCTGTTCGGCAATCTTGCGCAGCCGCGTATCGCTGCTGATTCCATGCAGCAGTCCAAATTCAATCAGCTGCTGTGCAGACTCCAAAAGCCGGACTGCTCCATAGGCGTTCGGTTCTCCTGCGCACTCCAGTGCACTCGTGATCTGGAAAGAGAGAATCTGTTTAAAGGTCTCCTCCATGCTCATGCAGCTCCTCTAAATTATAAGAAGTTACTTCTTCCAGCGGCCGCCGTCTCGGCATGGCCGCATGCTGCTTTGGGTATCCAAGGGTCACCAAAAACTCCGGATAGATCTGTTCCGGCAGATTTAGAATCTTTTTCACAATCTGTGGGTGGAAGGATTTGATCACACAGGTTCCAAGTCCCCGGTCAACAGCTGCCAGCATCAGGTTCTCCGCTGCCATAGAAAGGTCTATAATCCCGCATGTCCGGTCTATGGTACCATCTCTCTGCACCGGAAGATGCCGTCCGTCCAGGCAAAACAGGATCAGACAGGGCGGGCTTCCCCCGATGCCCGGAGAAAACGCGCGGATTTTCTGGACAAGGGCCGGATCATCCAGAACGACAAACCTCCACGGCTGCCGATTGCTGGCCGAAGGCGCCAGAATGGCCGCTCCCAAGAGCTCCCGAACGGTTTCTCTTTCAACAGGCTGATCTGTAAATTGCCGGATACTTCGGCGGTCACGCAGACATTTATCCAAGTGGTTTCTCTGGTCCACGGTTATTTCTTCAAAAGATCATACCCCAGGCCATAGGGCTTTCCGGGGATAAACTGTCCCTGGCCGCTGGTGCAGCCGAGATAGCTGATGCCGTCCGCCACGACTTCCGTGACCTCACCCAGATATTTGCCGTGCTCCACAACCACGCTGCCGCGCAGCAGCACCGTATCGGCACGGCCGATCTGATCCAGCCCCTCGAATACGTTGTACTCCACGCCGGTGGGGTTGGTCTCCAGCGTAATTGTGCCCTTGTAGTCCGGATCAAACAGCACCAGATCCGCGTCAGACCCCACCTGAATGGTGCCCTTGCGGGGATAGATGCCGTTCAGCTTGGCCGGCGTGGTGCAGCACACATCCACAAACTTCTGCCGTGTCATGCGGCCGGCGGCCACGCCATAGGTCCACAGCGCGTTCATGCGGTCGCCGGCACCAGGGCAGCCATTGGGGACCATGCGGAAGTCACAGCGCTGATTTTCCTCATCCCAGCCCCAGTTCTTCTGTGTCTGGGGGATGCCGGCGTTGTCAGAACCGCAGATGGACAGCCAGTCCTCATTCAGCGCCTTCCACAGGTAATCTTGATCTTCCTTATCCCGCAGAGCGGGGGAACAGATCCATCGGGCGGCAATATGCCAGTCCGGATGGTCCATCTTGTGCTTGTCCAGTACCAGATAGTGGGGACAGGTTTCTCCGATGACCGCTTTCCCCTCCGCCCGGGCCTTGCGGATCTCCTCGCCAGCCTCGATGCAGCTGACGTGGACGATGCACATGGGGCAGTGCATGGCGTCCGCAAACCGGATGGCACGGGAGACCGCCTCCGCCTCACCATAGGGGGGCCGGGTCATGTAGTGGTATTTCGGCTCATAGTGGCCGGCCGCCGCCGCGTCGTTGCGGCACTTGTCCAGCACATCGGGATTTTCTGCGTGAACCATCATGGTCATGCCCTGCTTTCCCGCCTCTTCCAGGCAGGCCAGCAGCTTGCTGTCATCCATATAGAGAGGTGTCCCCTTATAGGCCAGGAACAGCTTCATGGTGGGTACGCCCATCTCCACCAATTTCTTGATTTCCCCCACAGTTTCGTCCGTGAAGTCGTTGCAGCAGGCATGGATGGCAATATCAGGGGCAACCTTGCCTTTCGCACGGACATTTAGGCGGTAGTTGACAGAGTCCACCAGATTCATTCCAGGCTCGTTGGTGCAGAAGTCCACGATGGTGGTTGTGCCGCCCTGCAGCGCCACCCAAGTGGTGGCATAAGGCTCATTTGTGGTAACGCCATCCGTATTGAGCGCCTCAAAGTGGGCATGGTTGTCCACGCCGCCGGGGAGAATATACTTTCCCTCCGCATCCAGAACCTTGTCAAAGGGCCCCTCCAGATGGGTGCCAATCGCCGCAATCTTTTCGTCGACAATCAGAATATTCGCTTTGTATTCACTCTCCGCTGTGACAATAGTTCCGTTTTTTACCAGTGTTCTCATATTGTCGCGTCCTTTCCAATCTATAGTGCTTCCAATTCACTTGAATTTTTTCCATCCAGTTCCAACAGAGCCCCAAGCAGGACACTGGCTCCATTGTTTGCATCCTCCCACTCGGTCCACTCCTGCGGGCAGTGGCTGACACCGCCGACACTGGGGACAAAGATCATCCCGCAGTGGGGAATGCGCTCCGCCAGGATCATCGTATCGTGTCCCGCGCCGCTGTTCAGCGTGCGCTGCGACAGTCCAAGTTCTTTTGCCGCCCTTGAAATGGCCCCCTTGCAAACATCGGCCATCGGAACCGGTACTTGCCGGAAGGTGGTTTCCAGCGTGCATGCTCCCTCCGGAAAGCGCGCCTGAATATACTGCCGCAGGCGGTCCATAGAGTTCGGATTCATGGATCGCACCTCTACCGACAACTCGACCTGTCCTGGAATGACATTGGCCACACCAGGCTCCGCCCTCAGCCATCCCACGGTGCAAACCATATCGCGGTCCGTCTCCCGTGCCAGCTTGTCCAGTTCCACAATGAGATTTGCCGCTTTGGTCATCGCATCGTCTCGCAAATACATGGGGGTTGTTCCGGCATGATTTTTTGTACCCTGAATGGTTACCTTATACCGCTCGATTCCCACGATTCCATTGACAATGCCAATCTGCACGTGTTCCCGGTCCAGAATTCCCCCCTGTTCAATATGGAGCTCCAAAGACGCATCAATCTTGTCAAGATCCGGAAAATAAGCAGCGCGGACATTTTCCCGGGTAATCCCGAATTGCTCCATCTTGGCAACGGCCATGTCCGTTAAATCGTTCATGCGCCCCACAAAGGCGCCGCTTCCCAGCAGTCCCACCACGGTGTTGCCCTCTTCTTCTGCCCAGGCAGCTACCTTTACAGTGTGCTGCAGCTCAATGCCGTTTTCCACAAGGGTTTTCACTGCCTCCACAGCGGCCAACACACCCAGACAGCCATCAAAAATTCCCGCATTGGGCACACTGTCAATATGGGAACCCAGCAGCAGGATGCGGTCCGTGGCTCCGTTTCGGGTGCCGATCACATTGCCAACCGGGTCAACTTCCGTCTCAAGTCCGGCGTCCTCCATAAAGCGCCGGAGAAGTTCAACGCTTTCGTAATATTCTTGGGAATATGTAAAGCGATTAACTCCGCCTTCCGGCGCTGCGCCAATCTTTCCCAGCTCCTGCAGATGCTCTCGAAGCCGTTGGCATTGGGTCTTTAGCATATGTACATCCCCTTATTTTTTACGGTTGCGCTGGATAGAGGTGATAATCACGGCCAGCAGAATCACCACGCCCTGGGCAATATCCTGATAATAGTAAGAAATATTCATCAGCGTCATGCCATTTTTCAGCACGCCCAGAATCAACGCGCCCAAAAGGGTACCCGCCAGATTGGGTTCCCCTTCTTTAAAAGCGGTGGCACCCAGATAGACCGTTGCAATGGCCTGCATCTGGTAGCTGTCTGCAGCCGTTACATGGGCAGAGCCCATACGGGAAGTCAGGACCAGGGCCGTAATTGCCATTCCGACACCACAGAAAACAAACCCCCACATGGAATTCGATTTTACGTTTACGCCGGACATCAGCGCAGCCTCTTTGTTGCCGCCGATTGCATATGTGTGACGGCCGAAGCGCGTCTTACTCAGCACAACTGCGATGATCAGCAGCCAGAACGCCAGAATGAAGATCATGGTTGGAATGCCAAGAAAGCTCATGTTTCCGAAGACATCAAAGCTGTCCGGCAAACCGGAAATCGGATGGCCCTCTGTATATGCCTGGTTGATGCCGGACAGCAGGAAGCCCGTGCCTAACGTGCAAATAAAGTCAGGGACACCGCCATAAGCAATCAATGTGCCATTCAGCAGGCCGATTAAGGCACCGCCCAGCAGTGTCAGCAACACCGCTACTGGCATGGAAACGCCGAAGTCCACCATCAGAGCCGCGCAGAAAATGCCTAACAGACTCGTTCCATATCCAATGGAGAGGTCGATTCGGCCTGTAATCATCACGACCGTCAAGCCCCCGCCCAAAATCGCAAGCATAGAAATCTGTCTCAAAACCGTCAAAATGTTACTGCTTGTTAAAAAGACCTCTGTGCTGAGTGAGAAGAAAATGCAGATCACGACAAACGCGGCAACTGTGCCATATTTTTTTGCCAATGTGCCTGGGTTGATCTTTTTTACTTTTTCCATTTTTCCCTCCGGTATCATTACGCCTCTTTCCCGGACAGATTCTTGCCTGTCCAGGCAGCCTTTGTCGGCATCAGGAAATTGCATATTTCAGAATCTCATTGGAATCTTTCAGCTGTTCTCGATTTAAAATCGCCGTTACCTTGCCCTCGCTCATCACCACTACCCGGTCACACAGCGCTTGGATCTCGGGGATTTCAGAGGAAATGACGATGCTGGGGATTCCGGCCTTAACAAAGTCGGAGATCAAGCGATAAATGTCGCTCTTAGCGCCCACATCAATGCCGCGGGTCGGCTCATCAAATACATAGATTTGGATATCGTCATGCGCGATCAATTTGGAAAGCACA
This sequence comes from uncultured Clostridia bacterium, assembly GCA_949289625.1. The sequence continues at coordinate 7,416 of CASEPH010000473.1, forward strand.
ACCTTCTGCTGGTTTCCGCCGGATAGTTCTCCGGCCTGCTGTTCAATGCTGCGCCGGCTCAGCGTCATTTTATCAACG
>CASEPH010000474.1 GCA_949289625.1 uncultured Clostridia bacterium
GAAGAGTGTCCGCACTGGGACTGCAATTACGATGAGCTTCAATCTGACATCAATATGGCCGAGGTGGAACAGGTCATCAGTTCAGAACAGGCTTGGTACCTGCGGGAAAAATATTTAAGGATGGAAAGGGCCTAAAGCATGGTCCTGCGGCAGAACGAAAAGCCGGTTTCTGTCCAACATACAAAAGCCCTTTGCCACAGCGAGGGGCTTCTCTTTTCGTTATTTAGGGTGAAATAATGAACGGTTTGAGAGTTTTACATGATGTTTGAGTGAGGGTTTTATGGCGGGCGCGTGGCGGAGAGTAGGGGGCTTGGAGGTGCAGATGGGCAGTGCAAGTAGGTCGGAGTGAGGAGGGATGGGCCGCATTTCCACTTTTTCCGGGACGGCCGCGCCGTGCCAGTTGTTATGCTCAGCATGGATACCGTTCTGCCCGCTGTCGTGCCCAGGGGCCTTCAGCTGATATAACTGGTAGCGGAGGGGCAAAGCAAAGAAAAATCTTCTGGTACTTTTCTCTGTGTCAAAGATGAAAGAGGTTTGGTAACCTCTGAAAAGCACATTCCCCGGCTCCAACTTCATCTATTTTAACCGCCTACACGGCATTTGCATATTTTCCGCGTATTATTTGCTTATGTTTCAACTATGAACTGCCTATAAATTGCACATATAGGTATTGGGGCTGTATATGATTTGACTATTATCTGCGTATGATATGACGATTGAATGGATAATAGATGCCTATTGGATGACTATGTATTTGTTGCGGCTGACAGCTGACGGGCCCTATTACAACCAAGAGAGGAGCCTAGTATAATGGCGCCAAAAGGAGGTACCCTCATGGGCCGGATAAAATCGGAACATCTTCCCATCTTCCTCAGCTATCTGCTTCGCCACGCGTCCCAGGAAGCCGGCCTGGACATGGATTCCCATGGCTGGGTCTCAGCAACCCAACTGATCCAAGGGATCAACGCCACTGGAAGGTATCAGCTCGACCGGGAGACCCTGGAGGAGATTGTGGCAACAGATGACAAGGGCCGCTTCTGCTTCAGCGAGGACGGCCAGAGGATCAAGGCCTGCCAGGGCCACTCGATCCCATGGGTGCATCCGGATTTGGAGCTCCTGCCGCCCCCGCAATTTCTGTACCACGGAACCACTACTGCGGCCATGGAAAAGATTTTAGCAAGCGGGGAGATCAAGAAGATGTCCCGACATGCCGTCCACCTACAAGCAGATACCAGAAAGGCTTGGCAATCGGCGGCACGCTGGAAAGGGGAGATCCCAGTGGTGCTGAAGATTGACGCTGCGGTTCTGGAGGAGACCGGAGTAGAATCTGGAAAAACAGAGGATGGAGTCTGGTGCTGCGAGGCGGTGCCGGTTGGATATATTGTGGAGCGCATATACTCTGCTCCGGACTGACGGCGGAGGGCTGGCCCATAGGGGTGGGCCCTCTGCTATTTGTTGTACCCAACATTAGGGCCTGTACAACGCAGAGAGCAGTCCAGGGTTTCCTGGACTGCTCTGTTTCTGGCTTCGGCTATATGGGAAGCTAGCCCTTTTTCTGACAACACTTCAAAAAATTTTCAAAAATTCCTCAAAAATATGCATGCGCTTTATGGTGACTACATAATATAGGGTGTAGGGAAAACAGCAAGCCCTTCCATCTGAGAAAAAATGTCATGTGAACTCAATATCGGAGCCGATACACTGGATAGTCCGATAAAAAGAGTACACCACAGAAAATTTAAGCCGAAATTTTGACTTTTCTCGCCGACGGACCCTTGCTTTTCCCCTGTGGAACAGTTAAAATAGGGCTTGGAAACATATAGGCGGCAGGCCGTGAGGTGCGCCAACACCCCACGGCCCTGTACAGAGTGAGTGAGCACTCAGCACAGCAACTTTCGTTGCACCACGGGGTTATTATACCTATTCCGCCGTGCTTTTGCAAGGCGGGAGAGGGAAATAGCTTTGTGCTACGCATGATTTTATCAGGCGGTGTTGAGTACATAACTCGGCACCGCCTTATATGTTTCCGGCGGACACCCTGGGCGGGGCGCTGGCCCCGCCTGGGGAAAGCCGTCCGCTGGAATACATGATCAAGGAGAGAAAGGACAATGAAAAAACGAATGTTGAGTGCCGGGTTGGCCCTGTGCCTGATTCTGGGACTGTCCCTCCCTGCTGGGGCTGTTTCCAACGGCAGCCCCACTTTCAGCGATGTTCCCACCACCCACTGGGCCTATACCGCCATTGAGGAGATGGCAGACCGCGGTGTCGTTTCCGGAATCGGCAACGGCAAGTTCGCCCCGGACCAGGATGTGACGCCTTCTCAGTTCGCCCTCATGCTCGGCCAGTTGATCTACCCGGACGAGCTGGACGCCATGCCCGCTGGGTATAACTGGTGGGTGAATGCGGCGGATCTCCTGATGGATAAGGGGGTCTTCGAGAACACCACGGCCCGGATGTACTACCAGAAGGGCATCTGGGACGAGGAGATCATGAACGCCCCCATGAACCGCTATGACATGGCCCAGATGATGTACGGCATCCTGAAGGCTGAGGGCGTGGATATGCCCAGCGAGTCTGAGCTGAAGGCCACCGCAGACAAAATCGCGGATTACGCCCAGATTCCCGACCAGTATGCAGAGGCCGTGACCGCCATGTACAATCTCGGCTGCCTGACCGGTGTAGATTCTGCCGGGAACTTCAGTGGCGACACCCTGATGAGCCGTGCCCAGGCATGTGTGGTTCTGGCCCGCCTGGCGGAACAGGTGGAGGGAACCGCAGGGGAGACCCCTGTTGACCCTGAGCCGGAGCCCGAACCTACTCCCGAGCCTGACCCCACGCCCGAGCCCGACCCTGTGCCCTCTACTGGTATTGTCGGCACCATCAGCGATACTCCTGTTACCCTGAGCCTGGATACTCACAAGCCCGTCGTGGACTATTGGTCCGACCAGCCGGCTGATATCAAGGCTATCACGGACAAGGATGCTTTCAACGCGGCCTGCAGCACTATTGCCAATACGGAGACTATCATTACACAGGGCGAGATCAAAGGCACAATCAACAAGTATTACAACTACGCAGTTTTTGCGCGTGATACCAACGACTCCAAAAAGATGGCAGTTACCAAAGCGATGACACTGCTTCGTGGATATGGGGCAAAGTACCTTTCTGCTGGCAACAATAGTACCGGGATGGGATACTTTACAGCAACTCCTACTAATGACGAGCTTCAGTCCATCTTTGATCCCATTCTTGCCGAATTTACTCCTGGCATGAGCGACCGTGAAAAGGCTGAAATTTGCGTGCAGGAAATCGTGGACCGCTTCGATTACGAAGTTGGCGGCGGTTTCTCCTGGACAAATGGGAAGACCACTGGCGACTGCAATGACTATGCAAACGCAACGATGAATATTCTCCAGGCTGCTGGGATTCCCAATATTGGCATTATCACAGCGGATACCGCAAATGGAGCCCACGGCTGGGTTCAGGCGCTGATTGACGGCGAGTGGGTTGTCATTGATGCCTCTGCCGTTGAAAATGGCTACCCTGTCATTATGAGCTTCGCTGAGCATGCCCGTGCTTGCGGCTACGATGTGTCTCTTAATGATACTGGCTCCGCCAATATTGCCCGTGCCCTCATCGAGGCGGCTGGCAAGTAATACAGCGCCTAAAGTAAAGCTGAAAAGTGGGAAAATGGGGGCTGGCATATTGATGCCAGGCCCCGCTTTTTTGGTCAGAGAGTCAAGAACTGCAGCCTGACGAAAGAAAGCTACTCAGAATACTGCATCGCAGATCTGCATGCAGAGCGACAGAAAACTATTGGCAAGAAGACTCCGAATACATATTTTGATGGCTTCGGCCGGCTAGATATCCAACTAGCAGCTTCTGGATCACCGGAGGCTGTTTCGTTTTTGCGAAATGATAGAAGGATTGTTAGCCGCTTTTATCTTTTCTACAAGAGGAAGATCCGGGGAATTTCTTTTTTGCCCTCAGGGGCGGCTACCCGTGCCATCCGTCTCAAGTCCCTTGGCACGACACCCGGCAACCCAAAGCCCCTGCATGGCCCAGCTATTTGTTGTATCTAACATTAACCTCATTACCAACGCCCTGCCTGTCACGGGTCCTTTCCTCTTGTCATCGGGCATGGTGGCTTTAGGCACGAGGTGCGTGCTGTAGACCAGAGAAATATAAAATATTCAGCCCGTCGCATTTCTTTGTAGAAAAGAAATTTGGCTGATTGCCCTCAATACATCCGCAAACTGTGGAGTGTAATATCGACTGCGGTGTAACGGCCTGGAAAGACGGAGATATTGATATTGCTCCGGAGTATCTGTATGCTAACTCCGTTCCAACATAGGATATCGTGATAGCGCAGAAGGCCGTTTGAATTGGCACCACAAAATTCACTTGGAAACCATAGACCAGATTGTCTGGCAGATTTCCTCTTTTTTTACAAAAACAAAACTGACATTTGGGTACATAGCTTGATGGCGATACACCTGTTCGGCCAACCATGCGCCTGAAAAGTTCTGATTTTTAATTGTGTTGCTCCAATGTATCAAGTCAGATACCTGATCTACACGATCATCACGGTCAGTAGCAATTACATACACCAATCGCTTACCAGTTGCCTGCGCAAGGAGCGCGGCGTTCTCGTAGGACTTTCTATTCTTAGAGGGCACAAAGTCCCTGTAGAGTTCCATAATACTGTCTTTACGGTCTACAATAGTCTCACTTTTTCCTGTAGTGTAATCGCCGGCGGAAAAGTACTTTGGGAGTATGACAATATTGTGCTCGGCACACCAATCAACCATTGGAGATTGACTTTCGTGACTGTCCGCATATAGTATGGACAGACCCGAAAGATTGGCCAAGAGTAATGCGCGCAGCCAGTTAGGCCCTCCCTTACGCCACCCACCCTCAATACCGATTCGGATATCATCGGGGGCAATGGTGTAGGCAGGCAAGGGGTAAAACCGCTTCACATCTATATAGTTCCGGTGTTGGAGGTCCAGACATAAGTGATGCCCTGTTGACTCGGCCAACGATTGCATATTGGCATGGGCACTGCGATTCAGTGCATCCAGTGCACACCGGATGGCAACGGTGCCTTTCTGCTTGTCCAATCGCCATATTAAAGGCCACTTGCCAGTCTGCTGATACATATAGGTAGCCCACCCGACACTTGGACCAACCGATATATCATAACGGATATAATAAGCCGCATCATCCTGCTCAAGGGAAAGAAGTTTCACTCGATACATACCATCTGTGGGAGGAATCGGTGGATACATCAATGATCTGCCTCCATAAGAAATTTGAGTCGTTGCTTGATTATAGTCACAGCAACTCAACTCTATTGGCAGATCGTTCTCTTGTTATCTTGTGCTACTTTATATCTTGCAAATCAGGTCAGCACCTGCTATAATCCTTTTAACTGAAACGGATTATCCTTAGGTACCTTGAGCTTGTCCCCCGCAAAACAAGCGCATCGTCCCTGAATATTGACTCCCACAAGAGTCCGAGGAAATTCGTTTCCCCGGGCTCTTTTTTCATTTCCTTTTCTGTTTTTCTTCCGGTTTTCGCCTTGATTCGGAGTATTTTTGAACTTTTGGGAGAAAGGATTTGCCGCGAGCCCGGTTGTCAAAATCGTCGGACAAAGAGACGGTTTTGAAAAGGACGATCACATGGTATCTAAGGGAAATGCGAATTATTCTGAGATTTTGCAGATAAAAAATGAATTAAACTGAGATTATGCGGGTCTCTTCCATCAAAATCTCAATTTAATTCAAAAACGAGCGTCAAAAACTCAGTTTAATTCGATGGAAATGATCAAATTCTCAAGATAATTCTTTTGGGGGTAGCTATGGATAAGGCAGGAATGAAAACAAGGGACATTCGCTTCTTCAGTGGCAAGAACAACCAGATCATTTGTATCCACTCAAAATGGGCACGAGATTACGCAAAACATCTGGAACAGCAACCATGGGTCCAGTCCTATCAAGCTGTGGTGCCATTAGAACCCGACTACATGCAGTATGTATCTCCTGTCGAT
>CASEPH010000475.1 GCA_949289625.1 uncultured Clostridia bacterium
AATGTACCGTTATAGGCATAAAGACCATTTCGGGGACTAGCAGCCCGCACAATGGCATGCTCTGTAATATCCAAATTGCCGCCGCTCAGAATCCCTGCGTGGCTGCTGCTGTGGGTAGTAGCTTCCACCACGGTGCCCTGCCCTTGGATGGAAATTGTGGCAGACTCCCCTGTGGTAATGCCGGAGCCATACGTTGACTCTGCCTTGACATAAGCGCCACCGCTGATTTGAATTGCGTCACCCAGCTGAGCGTAAATGGCGGCAGGAGTATGATTCTGAACCTTACCGCCGGTACATTCAACATGAGCGCGCTAGGTGAGTGGGTTTCCTAATACAAAAAATCGAGACTTCCAGAGAAGTCTCGATAAGTTATGCAATATATACCTACAGTCCAAAGGCGTTGTTTACGGGGTGTAAACATTTTTTACTGCATTCAGGAAACGCTTGACCGTGGGCGTTGGGCGCGGAGAGTGGAGCAGGCCATAAGGGATGGTGTAATTCCAGTCCACCGGGATGATTTTCAGCAGCGGATGGACCTGCCGCCAGTTATCAATGGTCATGAGAATATCTTCCGAGTTTTCGCATTGGTTGAAAACATTAATATTGAACATCTCGAAGTCCACGATATGGATCTGGGGGTGATCCCGCCACAGCTCGTCCCGCATCTGATCCAGATAGTGGTTCCACCCTCGACGGATTAGTAGGAAGTTTTCCTCGTGAAGATCCTCCACCGCCAACCGTTCTTTAGTCGCCAGCGGATGATAAATGGACACGGCACAGCGAATGGGTTCCCGGCTGAGCTCTAGGGCGGCACACTGGCGGGCCTCCAGGAAGCCCTGGTCAAACAGGCCGGCCACGATGTCTATGTTCTGACCGAGGTTGCGCAGGATCTCAACGGAATTTTCCGGCGTGTTTTCATAGGGGACCATCTTGAATTTGATGTCTGGGCAGTATTTCTTGATGCCCGGCCAGAGATCCAGCAGGAACTGTCCCGGCGTCATAGGAGATACTCCAATGCGGATGACCTTGTCCCCTTCCTCGGCAGCATTCTTGGCCCGCACCACCGAATCTTTGCAGTACTGGATAATGTACTGGGCGTCCCGATAGATGGACTTGCCCGCCTCGGTGAGTTTCAGTCCCCTGGGGCTACGGATAAAGAGCTGGACGCCCAAACTAGACTCCAGGGAAGTGATCTGCTTGATGACAGCAGGTGGCGTGATAAACAGTTCTTCCGCCGCTTTATTAAAACTCCCCGCGTCTGCTACACGGAGAAAAGTCTCCAGCTGAGGATTATACATCTGCTTGCCGCCCTTCTGCCCACAGGATTTCTTTGGGAATTATTTTACTGCCTACTGCTCCAAAATGCAAGAAAAAGCGTACAGGAGCCCCTTTTCAAGAAATGCAGTGATAGGTCAAACTCCGTCAGCTTCACCAAATAGCATTTCCTAACTCTCCAAATGGCTGGGCAAATAGTTTATCACACCTTATAAAAAACATTTTTGTATTTTTTGTGGTTAAAATGCAGCATCACAGAAAAATTTGCGTCTATGTAAATAGGAACACACTGAGGAGAGGAGATGCGACTGCATGAAAAAGCTGACAGCATGGGTGTTTGCTCTGACAGGTATATTAGGGCTGGCTGGCTGTTCTAGCGCAGGCACAAAACCATATCAGGATTTGACAGCAGCGGAAATCACATCCGCAACAGTGCTTTTACAGCCACCAGATAAGACACTCCAAGTGGAAGATCTTGACAGGCTCATTGCGCTTTTGCAGAATGTGGTCATCTATGAGGAAGATAACTCATATACGGAG
>CASEPH010000476.1 GCA_949289625.1 uncultured Clostridia bacterium
CATCATCGACAATCTGACGGAGGAGGAACTGGAGGAATTTGAAGATGCCGAGGCCTATGCCACCATCACCATCAACCTGGATGAGGATGAGAGCCATACCCTGGAGCTCATTCGTATGACCGACCGGAAATACGCCATGCGGTTGGACGGTGTGATGGAGTACTACTGCTATAAGAAGAACCTCACCAGCCTGATGGATTCCATTGGCTATGTCCAGGCTGGAGATGAGCTGGACTTCAGCTTTGACTAATGGGCTTCCGACGTGCTGCCGCATTTGCGGCAGCACGTTTTGTCGCTATATGGATGAAAAAGTCCGTATTATATGCTATAATGACGGCGACTGAGGCGAACTGGTATCGCATTACAGGAACATTTTTTGAAATCTACGGGAGTGGTAAAGGTGAAGAAACTGGGATTTGGCTGTATGCGGTTGCCCATGGTGGGTGGACCCGATGGAACGGTGGATCAGGATCAGTTCAACCGGATGGTGGACCTGTATTTGCAGTCCGGGTTCTGCTATTTTGATACGGCCCATGTGTATCTGGGAGGCCAGAGCGAGGTGGCGCTGCGGGAGGGGCTGGTGAAGCGGTATCCCCGGGAAAGCTTTCTTCTGACGGATAAGCTTTCTGGCAGCTGTTTTCAGTCAGAAGAGGAGATCGAACCGCTGTTTCAGAAGCAGCTGGAGGCCACGGGGACAGACTATTTTGACTACTATCTGATGCACTCCCTGTCGGCGGAGGTCTATCAGAAATTCCTGCAGTGCGATGCGTTTTCCGTGGTGGCCCGGCTGAAGGCGGAGGGGAAGATCCGGCATATGGGAATCTCCTTCCACGATAAACCGGAGGTGCTGGAGAAGATCCTTTCAGAACAGCCGGAGATCGAGGTGGTGCAGATTCAGCTAAACTATCTGGACTATGACAGCCCCAGCATCGAAAGTGGAGCGGTCTATGAGGTGTGCCGGAAATATAACAAGCCCGTGTTTGTGATGGAGCCGGTGAAGGGCGGAGGTCTCAGCGACATTCCGGAGGAGGCTGTCCAGGTCTTTGCAGGGTTGGGGGGAGGATCTCCGGCCAGCTATGCCATCCGCTATGCGGCTTCCTTTGAAGGGGTGGAGATGGTCCTCAGCGGCATGAGCACCTATGAACAGATGGTGGACAATGTGGCGTATATGCAGGACTTTGTGCCGCTGGAAGAGAAAGAATATGATGCCATTGCCCAGGTTCGTGAGATTTTAAAGCGGCAGAATGCGGTTCCCTGTACCGCCTGCCGGTACTGTGTGGCGGGCTGCCCCCAAAATATTCTGATTCCGGACCTGTTTGCCTGTCTCAACACCAAGCGGCGGTATCAGGACTGGGGCAGCGACTTTTACTACGGCGTCCATACCAAGGACCACGGAAAAGCTTCGGACTGCATCGGATGCCGGCAGTGCGAGAGCATCTGTCCCCAGCACCTGCCCGTTACCGAGCTGCTGCGGGAGGTGGCGGAGGCCTTTGAAACGCCCAAGGAGACGGCGGCAAAATAAGCTGGTTGGGGTTCCGGTCAAAATGGCCGGAACCCTTTCTGCGTCAGGGATTCCAGGGGACATCGGTTGACTTTCTGGAGGCTGTGGGGTATAATATAAAATATATTGGACAATTATGCCTTGAATTCCGTAATGATGTGAGGGAACTTGATGAAGAAACAGGAAACCTATGGAAACGAGAGTATCACCTCGTTGAAGGGAGCGGAGCGTGTACGGTCGCGCCCCGCGGTTATTTTTGGCTCTGACGGACTAGAGGGCTGTGAACACGCGGTGTTCGAGATCCTCTCCAACGCCATCGACGAGGCTCGGGAGGGGTATGGCGATACCATCATCGTCACCCGCTACCTGGATCACTCCATCGAGGTGGAGGACTTTGGCCGGGGCTGTCCTGTGGACTGGAACGAGGGAGAGCAGCGGTATAACTGGGAACTGGTGTTTTGCGAGCTGTACGCGGGCGGAAAATATGCCAATAACGAAGGGGAGAGCTATGAGTATTCTCTGGGACTCAATGGCCTTGGCGCCTGTGCTACCCAGTATGCCTCGTCCTATTTTGACGCGGTGATCCGCCGGGACGGGAAAAAATATGTGCTGCATTTTGAAAAGGGCGAAAATATCGGCGGGTTAAAGACGGAGAAGCTGGACCGGAAACAGACAGGCTCCTGCTTCCGGTGGCTGCCGGACCTGGACGTGTTTACGGACATCCGGGTGCCCCTGGAATACTATCAGGATATCTTAAAGCGTCAGGCGGTGGTTAATGCCGGGGTCACCTTCCGGCTGCGAAACGAGACGGCCCCTGGCAAATTCGACACCCAGGATTTCTGCTATCAGAACGGCGTTTTGGACTACGTGACGGAACTGGCGGAGGACAATGCCATGACCATGCCCCAGTTCTGGGAGGCGGAACGGAAGGGCCGGGATCGGGAGGACAAGCCCGAATATAAGGTGAAGATCTCAGCGGCGGTTTGCTTTTCCAATAGCGTCAACCGGATCGAGTATTATCACAACTCCTCCTGGCTGGAGCACGGCGGCGCCCCGGAAAAGGCGGCCAAGACCGGTTTCGTCTATGCCATCGACAGCTATATCAAGCAGGCGGGGAAATATTCCAAGAACGAGAGCAAGATCACATTTCAGGACGTGGCGGACTGCCTGATTCTGGTGACAAACTGCTTCTCCACCCAGACCAGCTACGAGAATCAGACCAAGAAGGCCATCAACAATAAGTTTATCCAGGAGGCCATGACGGAGTTTTTCAAGTCCCGGCTTCAGGTGTATTTTATCGAAAACAAGCAGGAAGCGGACCGAATCGTGGACCAAGTGCTGGTGAATAAGCGGTCCCGGGAGACGGCGGAAAAGGCCCGGCTCAATATCAAGAAAAAGCTGACGGGCACCATGGACATCTCCAACCGGGTCCAGAAGTTTGTGGACTGCCGCAGCCGGGACGCGGCCCAGCGGGAACTCTACATCGTGGAGGGCGACTCGGCATTGGGCAGCGTCAAGCTGAGCCGAGATGCGGAATTTCAGGGGATCATGCCGGTTCGGGGCAAAATCCTCAACTGCCTGAAGGCGGACTATGCCCGCATTTTCAAAAGCGAGATCATCACGGATCTCATCAAGGTCCTGGGCTGCGGGGTGGAGATCACCGGCGGCAAAAAGGCCAAGGATTTGAGCTCCTTTGATCTTGCGTCCCTGCGGTGGAACAAGGTCATCATCTGTACCGACGCCGACGTGGACGGTTTTCAGATTCGTACCTTGATTTTGACCATGCTCTACAGGCTGGTACCCACGTTGATCCAGGAGGGCTATGTATTTATTGCAGAATCGCCCCTCTTTGAGATCAATTGCAAGGAAAAGACTTGGTTTGCCTACTCCAACAAGGAGAAGGATGATATTGTGGCGGAAATCGGTCCCGGAAAGAAGATCTCCATCCAGCGGTCCAAGGGCCTGGGTGAGAACGACCCGGAGATGATGTGGCTGACCACCATGAATCCCGCCACTCGGCGTCTCATCAAAGTGATGCCCGAGGATGCAGAGGCCACAGCACGAATGTTTGAGCTGCTGGAGGGCGATAATCTCCAGGGCCGGAAGGAGCATATTGCGGACAACGGCTATAAGTTCCTGGAGTTGGCAGATATTTCGTAAGAAGGATGGATACCAATGGCAAAGAAAAAAGCCACGGAAACGGATAAACACAAGGACAATCCCAATGTGATGGGTCTGCGGGCTGAGGTGGTGGAGCAGCCCATTACCGAAACCCTGGAAGTCAACTTTATGCCCTATGCCATGAGCGTTATCATGTCCCGGGCCATTCCGGAAATTGACGGATTCAAGCCCTCTCATCGGAAGCTGCTCTATACCATGTACAAGATGGGGCTGCTCTCTGGGGGACGGACCAAGTCTGCCAACATCGTAGGACAGACCATGCGGCTCAATCCCCACGGCGACTCGGCCATCTATGAGACCATGGTGCGTCTCAGCCGGGGCTATGAGGCCCTGCTGCATCCCTTTGTGGATTCCAAGGGCAACTTTGGCAAGGCCTATTCCCGGGATATGGCCTACGCTGCCTCCCGGTATACCGAGGCCAAGCTGGACGGATTCTGCCAGGAGCTGTTCCGGGACATCGACAACGACACGGTGGACTTTGTGGACAACTATGACAGCACCATGAAGGAGCCCGCTTTGCTGCCCACCACCTTTCCCAATGTGCTGGTGTCGGCCAATACCGGCATCGCCGTAGGTATGGCCAGCAACATTTGCGGCTTCAATCTCCGGGAGGTTTGTAACGCTGCGGTGGCCCGAATTCGGGACCCCAAGTGCGATCTGAAGGAGTATCTGCTGGCGCCGGATTTCCCATCCGGAGGCGAACTCATCTACAAGGAAGAGGAGATCAACAGCGTCTATGAGACGGGCCGAGGCGGCATTCGCCTGCGGGCCAAGTGGCGGTATGTGAAAGCGGGAAACCTGATCGAAATCTATGAGATTCCCTATACCACCACCACAGAGGCTATTATGGACAAGGTCTCCGAGCTTATCAAGGCCGGCAAGATCAAAGAGATCAACGATATGCGGGATGAGACGGACCTCAGCGGACTGCGGCTGACCATTGATTTAAAGCGGGGCGTGGACCCGGATAAGCTTATGGCCAAGCTGATGAAAATGACTACCCTGATGGACAGTTTTCCCTGCAACTTCAACATCCTCATTGGCGGGTTCCCAAAAGTTATGGGGGTGGGGGAGATTCTGGAGGAGTGGACTGCCTGGCGTACGGAATGCGTTCGGCGCAGAGTCTACTATACCCTGACCAAGCGGAAGGAAAAGCTGCATTTGCTCCAGGGCCTCCAGAAGATTTTGCTGGATATTGACCGGGCCATCGCCATCATCCGGGAGACGGAGCTGGAGGAAGAGGTAGTGCCAAACCTGATGATCGGGTTCGGTATCGACCAGGTCCAGGCGGAGTATATCGCGGAGATCAAGCTGCGAAACATTAACCGGGAGTATATTCTCAAACGCACCCAGGAAACCACGGATCTGGAACAGGAGATTCAGGACCTGGAGGACACGGTAAATTCCCCACGGCGGATCAAATCCATCATCATCAAGGAACTGGAGTCGGTGGCAAAAAAATATGGCAAGGACCGGAAAACCACCATTGTCTACGATGCACCGGAGGAACTGGTGGAGGAAGACGAGACGCCGGACTATCCTGTGACCATGTTTGTGACCCGGGACGGCTATCTCAAGAAGATTACGCCCCAGAGCCTGCGGATGAGCGGCGAGCAAAAGCTCAAGGAGGGGGACCGGATCGTATCTACCACCGAGACCACCAACCGGGCGGAAATCTTGGTGTTCACCGATCAGTTCCAGGTCTATAAGGCCACCTTGTCGGAATTTGAGGACAGCAAGGCCAGCGTACTGGGGGATTATCTACCCACCAAGCTGGGTTTTGACGAAGGGGAAAACGTCACATATGTGTGCCTGCCAGGGGACTATAGCGGCAATATACTCTTTGCCTTTGAAAACGGCAAAGCAGCCAAGGTGGCGTTGAAGGCCTACGATACTAAATCCAACCGACGGCGGCTCACCGGCGCCTATAGCGACAAATCACCGTTGCGGTCGGTGCTTTGCCTGCCGGAGGAAACGGACGTGGTATTTTATTCCACCGACGGTCGTGCACTGATTGTCAATACAGCGCTTCTTGCAGCCAAAACCACCAGAACCACCATCGGTGTTGCAACAATGACCCTGCGGAAAAAGGCCACCCTGGATCGTGTACAGCGGCTGGAGGAAACGCCGATCCAAAACATTTCCCGTTATCGGGGCAAAACCATCCCGGGAGCCGGGGCGATTTTAAAAGAAGAAGATTCGGAAGAGCGGCAGCTCTCCCTAGATATTTAAGAAGGTGAGGATGTGAAGCATAGAATTCTGCCCATACTGAAAAACCTGTTCTGGATCACCTTTGGGTCGGCTGTGTTTGCCTTGGGCTTTGACCTGTTCCTGGTGCCAAATCAGATCGGTGCCGGCGGTATTTCGGGACTAGCTATGGTGGTCAACGCCTTTGTTCCGGTGATTACGGTGGGCGCGTTTTCCGTGGTAATTAACATTCCGCTGTTTTTGGCGGGATACCGGTTTGTGGGGAGAAAGTTTTTTTGGGGCTCCCTGGCAGGAATGCTAATTTCATCTCTGCTCATTGACCTGTTTACCATGATCCCTGTTATTCCCACGGAGCCGCTGTTAGGAGCTATTTTTGGCGGCCTGTTTGCCGGTGTGGGCTGCGGTGTGGTGTTTATGCAGGGAGCCTCCACTGGAGGTGTGGATATTGCAGCACGGCTGCTGAAGTATAAGCTCAAGAACCTGTCCATCGGGAAGCTGATGCTGCTGGTGGACATGAGCATCGCGGTGATTACCGGCATTGCCTTCCGGGATATCAACAAGGTGCTCTACTGCGTGGTGGCCCTGTTTGTCAGTTCTGAGGCCCTGGATGCTGTGGTGTATCGTTTTGACTATTCCTATGTGGCCATGATCATCACCGATCAGGACGAGGCGGTCCGGGATGCCATTGACCGGCAGCTGGATCGGGGCTGTACTTATCTCAAGGGGGAAGGCGCTTATACAGGACAGTCGAAAAATGTGATCTACTGCGCCATCAAGCGGCAGCAAGTGGCGGAGCTGAAGGAACTGGTCATGGGAATTGATCCACGGGCTTTCATGGTGCTTCAGGAGGCCCATCAGGTGCTGGGCGAGGGGTTTGAACGGTATTCCAGACACAGGCTGTGAAAGGAGGAGCAAGTTGAAACGGTTGGTCCTTTGTACACTGCTGCTGACGCTGCTGTGCGGCTGCGGATTCCTGCGGGAGAAATCCTATGTGGTGGTGGAACCCCATAATGAGGACTACGGCATTTCTGTGGATTCGGATGTGCTTACGGTCAACAGCTACCTCAGCCTGAAAAATGCCATCTCCAATATGGTGGAGGATGGCGTGGAGGAAGGGGTCATTCGGGCGGAATCCTATTCCGGCAATCTGTCTGACGATCTGAGTCAGGCGGTCTACGAGGTTTCCGAGCTTTCTCCACTGGGTGCTTATGCGGTGAATACCATGACCTACGACTATTCTCGGATCGTCAGCTATTATGAAATCCATATCAACACCACATATAAGCGGACCAAGGAAGAGATCCGTTCTATCGACTATGTGACAGATGTCGATGCCCTGCGGGGCAAACTGCAGGAGGCCATGGAAACATATGCGCCCAAGCTGGTCCTGCGAATTGGGGACTACAACACCTTTGACCTGGAGGCAGAGGTGGAGGAGATCTATTTGGACCACCCGGAGTTTGCGTTGGAACTGCCGGAGGTCTCCATGGAGATTTACCCGGATAACGGGATGCAGCGGGTCTTGGAAATCAAGTTTACCTATACCCACAGTGCTCAGGAGTTGATGGATTATCAGGAGGAGTTGATGGAGCAACTGGAACAGCTGTCCCTGATCTACGGCAGTTCCAATGCGGAGTATACCAACGCCAGGAGATTCTATAACCGACTGGGACGGGATGCGGTGTTGGACCCGTTGCGGGATGACAGCAGTTCGATGGCCAACAGCGCCTATGGCGCGCTGGTGGAGGGACATGCCACCAGCTATGGATTTGCCCAGGCATATCGGCTGCTGCTGGAGTCCTGTGAAATACCCTGTCAGCTCATCAGCGGACAGAAAAACGGAATGGCCCAATATTGGTGCCTGATCGAAATAGAGGGATCTGCTTTTTATGTAGATCCGTCCAATGCCGCTGGCGGACAGAACCAGGATGATTTTCTTATGGGGAATGCAGAGCTGGATGAGGGCGGATACTATATGTGGAATGCGGAGGATTATCCGGTGGTGGAACTGCCGGACTATCTCAAATCTGCATCTGATGCGGAAGCATAGAATGACGCCACGCTGCGAAATTTGGCAGCGTGGCGTTTTTTATTCTTCCAAAATCGTATTGGGACAGCACTGACGGATCATCGCTTGCAGGGACTTGAGATCCCGAAAGGTGTCTGGTCGTTTTTCCGGATCCCGAAGCAGGGCGGAGGGGTGGTACATGGCCATACGTTTTGTGCCGTCCATGTCAAACCAGCGGCCATGCTCCCTGGTGATGCGGAAGCCCGGATCGATCCATTCCTGGGCTGCAATCCGGCCCAGACAGATAATGAGCTTTGGCTGCAGCAGAGCAACCTGGGCTTGGAGCCATTCCGAGCAGGCGTCCCGTTCTGTATTCAGAGGATCCCGGTTTTGAGGAGGCCGACATTTTACGATATTGGCAATATAGCAGTTCTGCCGGTTGAGACCGATGATGGAAAGCATATCATCCAAAAGCTGCCCCGCTTTGCCTACAAAGGGAATCCCCTGAAGATCCTCATTTTCGCCGGGGCCTTCCCCGATGAAAATAATTTCTGCAGATTCGGAGCCCACGCCAAATACAACGTTATGGCGGGTAATATGCAGGGGACATTTTGTGCATGTCATGCAGTCCGCTTTTAAATCATCCCAGTTTGTATAAACCACATGAAGCCTCCATTCCTTTATACAACGTGTTCTTTTTGGCGAAAACAGGTGGTTTCCGCCGGAATTCTTTGAATTTAGCATTTAAAAAAAGGCCGTTGTGTGCTACAATAAAGTCATTCTGTAAGCTATCATAGCATATTTTTCTCGAAATGGAAAGACAGTGATCTTATGAAATTCACGCTTGTGGAGCGACGTGCGATGATTGTCTGCGTCGTAATCTTGGCATTCTTCGCAGGTTTTTATTTCCGAGGTATGATGATTCGAAATTCCATCGTTATCGAGACGCAGGCTGAACCAGAATCGGTAGAAGAAGGAAAGCCCGAGGAGGATGCTACGTCCATCCAAACTTCGGAAGGTGCGAAACAGGAGTCAGACGGGCCTTCTGAGGCAGCGATGGAGCAATCTTTGGTAGAAAATTCAGAGACGGAATCCCGGACGGAGACGCATGTGGAAGAAGAATCAGATGGGAAAATTGATTTAAATACAGCCAGTCTGGAGGAATTGGATACTTTGCCGGGAATTGGCCCGGTCTTGGCTCAGAGAATATTGGATTACAGAGCCGAAAACGGAGGTTTTGCTTCGGTGGAGGAAATTCTGAATATTCAAGGGATTGGCGAGAAAACCTATGCAAAAATTGTAGATTTGGTGAAAGTTGAGGATATGCCATGAAAATTTTAGTTGTCGATGATGAAAAGCTGTTGGTCAAGGGAATCAAGTTTAATTTGGAGAACGATGGATTTGAGGTTTCTGTGGCCTATGACGGCGAAGAGGCTGTGGAACTGGCAAAGACGGGGAATTTTGATCTCATTATTCTGGACATTATGATGCCGAAACTGAGCGGTTTGGATGCCTGTATGCAGATCCGGGAGTTTTCCAATGTGCCCATTATCATGCTCACCGCTAAGGGCGAGGATATGGATAAGCTCATCGGATTTGAGCACGGCACGGACGATTACCTGACAAAGCCGTTTAACATTTTGGAACTCAAGGCACGGATTCGTGCATTGCTGCGCCGCAGCGCACCAGCGGAGACCAAGGAAAACAGCAATCGGATCACCTGCGGGGATATTACCTTGGATTCGGATGAACGCAATGCCTACAAAAACGGCAAGCCTGTGGAGCTTACAGCCCGGGAGTTTGATCTGATGGAGCTGCTGATGCGGAATCCGGGGCATGTATACTCCCGGGAGAATCTGCTGAATCTGATCTGGGGCTATGAGTATCAGGGCGAGATCCGGTCCGTGGACGTTCATGTGCGCCGCCTGCGGGAAAAGCTGGAGCGGGTCCCTGCGCAGCCGGAATACATCATGACGAAATGGGGCGTTGGCTATTACTTTAAAGCTTAAACGGTTTTTGCGTCAGTTCTGGGACAGCCTGCTCCTGCGGATTGTGCTGGTGATTCTGGTGCTGACCACAATCCTCCTGGTGCTCCAGACCATTGCGCCCGTGCGGACCACGGAGGATATGATCTTTGACTATAAGCATGCGCTGCTGCTGGATAAGGCGGAGACCATTGCCTCTTCCCTCAACACCAATCTAGTGCTGACCAGTGAAGGGGCCCAGGAGGTGGTTTCTGTTCTTGGTTCCAGCGACGTGGGTCAGATCGTTATTACGGACGCCGATGGCGTGGTGCTCTATAGCACCAATACCGGTTCGGCGCCCTTGGAGTCCTATGCCCTTTTTCCGGAGATCGTTTCAGCATTAAAGGGAAACGATGCATTTCGATGCAATTATACGGTGGATGCCTTTGAAAGCTTTGCGGCCATGCCCATCATGGTGGGCAATGTGATTACAGGCTGCGTCTATGTGGCGGAGTCAGATCAGGAGCAGGCCGAGATCCTCAGCCGTATCCAGCAAAATGCTATCCGGATGTCTCTGGTGTCCGTGGTCATCAGCGTTGCGCTGTTTTTGGTGTCGGGCATTGTCATCATTCGCAAAAACGATCGGATGCTGGAGTCTATCCGCATGGTTCGGGAAGGAAACTACAGCCACAGGATTGAGATCAAGGGCGGAGATGAATTTGCCGCCCTAGCCAACGAATTCAACGAGCTGACAGACCGGCTCCAAGCGACAGAGGAACGCCGCAGGCAGTTTGTGTCTGATGCGTCCCATGAGCTGCGGACGCCGTTGGCGGCTATCCGGCTTCTGTCGGATTCTATCCTCCAGAATGATCTGGATCAGGAGACGGTGCGGGAATTTGTTCAGGACATTTCCAGTGAATCAGATCGTCTTACCAGAATGACCTCCAAGCTCTTGAATTTAACAGCGCTGGATAGCCGCCAGTTTGTCCAACAGGAGGAGGAACAGGAGGCTGTCAATCTGGGAGAATGCTGCAAAAAAGCAGTGCGGATGCTGACGCCGTTTGCCAAAGAGGTAGGGGCGGAGATTGAACAGAGTTCGGAAGAAAACTGTTGTGTGCTGGCCCGGGAGGACGATATTTTCCAAGTGGTGCTGAACCTTTCAGAAAACGGGATCAAATACAGTCAGTCCGGCGGACAGGTTCGGCTGATTGCCTATTCCCAGGGAGAAAACGCGGTTCTCATTGTTGAGGATAACGGCATTGGCATTCCTGAGGATGAAATGGATCGCATCTTTGAGCGCTTTTATCGCGTGGACAAGGCCCGTTCAAGAGAAGCTGGTGGCACGGGCTTAGGGCTGGCCATTGTTCGAGAGACGGTGGAGAAATACGGCGGCACCGTAGAGGCTTCCAACCGCCCCCAGGGTGGTGCACGCTTTACGGTTCGCTTCCCGCTGTTTCGATGGGAGGGAGAGCCATGAATCGGTGGAATCGAATCCTGGGACTGGCGCTGACAGCTGTGATGCTGCTGTATGGCACAGGCTGTACGCGGCAAGAGACCGTTGATGGGGAGGGGATTGAGATCCTATTCTACTATGAGACGAAGGACGTGGAGCAAATGGCCTCGGAGACGTCGGTGGCAGCGGAGTCTCGAAAGGTTAATGTGCTCTCACTGTGGGAATTCTTTGATCTCTATTTCAGCGGCCCTGTATCGGAGAATCTGGTATCCCCATTCCCCCATGGGACCCGAGTGCTGGATGTGGAGACCTCGGATCAGACCATGACGCTGAAAATGTCGGGAGAGTATTTTACCCTGATGGGCGTGGAAATGTCCATTGCCAACTGTTGCTTGGCCAATACAGTGTGTGCCTACTTCAATTTGGAATCCGTAACTCTGATGGACGAGACGGAGAGCATCCAGCTTGAGGCGAAGCCTGGGCAGTATGTGCTGTCCAACAGCCTACAGGATGATATGACAGAAACCTTTGTGGTCTATTTCGCCGACAGCGAATACCGCTATCTCAATTCCGAAACCCGGGATGCCACGCTCAGCGAAAATGAGACAGAGACGGCCTATGTAATGCGAAAGCTGTTGGAGGGGCCGGAAAATGAACAACTAAAGCCTATTATCCCGGAAGGTGCGGAGATATTGGGAATCAGCAGCTCGGAGGGAATTTGCACGGTGAACTTCTCTCACGAGTTTTATGAAAACAGACTGGACGATACCTATGGCGCTTACATGACCATTTATGGCGTCACCAACACCTTGACGGGGCTGGACGGAATTGAAGCAGTGCAGTTTCTGGTAGAGGGAGAAGCAGTGGATAACTATGGCATGTTTCCTTTGGGGCAGCCGGTCACCAGAAATTCGGACTGTATTGGCCCGGTCCGAATGGCCAGCGGCGAGGTGGATGTCAATATCTATGTCCTCAGCGCAGAGAATCAGGAGCCCTTTGCGATACCCTGCCGGGTGAAGCAAACCGTGTCTCAGCCCCTGGCGGAGGCAGTGGTGACAAAAATTTTGAGCTATGAACCGCCTCAAGGTTTCGTCAACCCCATCCCCTATGGGACAGAACTACTGTCCATCAGCGTTTCGGGGAATGTATGCTATGTGGACCTGTCGGATAAATTCATTCCCCAGGAGGATACGGAGGCTACAGAAAAAGCTGCCGTGTGGGCCCTAACCAAGTCCCTGACGGTGCTGGATAATATCACATCCATTGTGCTGACCATTAACGGGGAGAACGATGGGCTGAACTATGTGGATATTTCTGAGCCGCTGACGGAGGAAAGCGTGTCTCTGGATTGACAGGAACATTTTACTGTGCTAAATTATTAAGCAATATGCGGCGGGGAGAATTCCCGGTATAGATTGAACCAACGACCGAAAGGGGCAAGCAGAATGAAAGACTATAGAATCGAGACAACCTGTGTGCAGGGGGGATATACGCCGGGAAATGGAGAGCCCCGGCAGATTCCCATTGTGCAGAGCACCACATTTAAATATGAGACCAGCGAGGATATGGGAAAACTTTTCGATCTGGAGGCTTCAGGATATTTTTATTCCAGACTTCAGAATCCCACCTGCGACTATGTGGCCGCTAAGATTGCGGAGTTGGAGGGCGGAACAGCCGCCATGCTGACCTCTTCGGGCCAAGCAGCCAACTTCTTTGCCATGTTCAATATCGCCTCCTGCGGCGACCATATTGTGGCCTCTTCCTCCATCTATGGCGGTACCTTCAACCTCATTAGCGTTACTATGGCCAAGATGGGGATTGAGACTACCTTTGTTAGCCCCAACTGTACCGATGAAGAACTGAACGCAGCCTTCCGGCCCAACACTAAGCTGGTCTTTGGAGAGACCATCGCCAATCCGGCCCTGACTGTATTGGATATTGAACGGTTCGCCAAGGCGGCCCATGCCCACGGCGTACCCCTGATTGTGGACAACACCTTTGCCACGCCTGTGAACTGCCGTCCCTTTGAGTGGGGGGCAGATATTGTCACCCATTCCACCACCAAGTATATGGACGGGCATGGGGCCTGCGTGGGAGGAGCCATTGTGGATTCGGGCAAGTTTGACTGGCGGGCCCATGGGGAGAAATTCCCCGGTCTTACCACCCCGGACGAGAGCTATCACGGCATCACCTATGTGGAGAAATTTGGCCTGGAGGGGGCCTTTATCACCAAATGTACCGCACAGCTGATGCGGGACTTTGGCTGCACCCAGTCCCCCCAAAGCGCTTTTTACCTGAATCTGGGGCTGGAGAGCCTCCACGTCCGGATGGCCCGCCACTGTGAAAACGGGCAGGCCGTGGCGGAGTTCCTGGCGGCGCAGCCCCAGGTGGAGGCCGTGCATTACTGCGGCCTTCCCGGGGACCCGTACCATGCCCTGGCCCAGAAGTACCTGCCTCACG
>CASEPH010000477.1 GCA_949289625.1 uncultured Clostridia bacterium
AGAAGGTCATCGGGCTGTGCAGAGAGAACGGCTGGGTCGTCCGGAAGGATGTGGAGGCGGTGCTGGGCGTTTCCCAGGCCACGGCGATCCTGCTGCTGCGGGAGATGACCCGGGATGGTCTGCTGGAAAAGCGGGGAACGGCAAAGAATCTGCGGTATTATCTGGTGGAAACGTGACAACGGAGAAATTACAATCATCTGTTCATACGCGGATAGTGAACAATTCTGGATGAAAGACAGTTCTATCAAGAAATAGAGGGGAATTCAGTTATGGCAAAATTAGAAGATATAACTGTTGGTAGCCATTTGACAGGGGTCGTCGGAAATGAGCTTGTACAGGTAGTTGCAACCCAGTGGTATGGTACAAATGTCCTTGAGATTACATATAAAAACCATATGGGAGTTCCCGGAACACAACTGATTCTGCGCGAAGACGAAGAGAGTATCCATGTAAAAGACGATCATCTCCCGTGGAGTTTTGATGCAGACGGAAATCAAGTGCGACTTGCCTCGGAAGCATATCGAATCAGTCTCGCCCATTTATTTGACCCCTACCTAGCTGTGCATACTTCGTCTGTGGAGCCATTGCCGCATCAGATTTCTGCGGTCTACCAGGAGATGCTTCCCCGTTTGCCATTGCGATATGTCTTGGCGGATGATCCTGGGGCCGGCAAAACGATTATGACTGGCCTGTTCATCAAAGAGATGATTGCCCGCGGCTCTTTAAAACGGTGCATGATTGTTGCCCCGGGCAGTCTTGTAGAGCAATGGCAAGACGAACTATTTCAGAAGTTTCATCTTCATTTTGAACTTTTAACCAATGACAGAATTGAATCTGCGGTGACTGGTAACGTGTTCAATGAGGTGGATCTGTGCATCTGTCGCCTAGATAAGTTAGCTCGAAGCGACGATATTCAGGAAAAACTCAAAGTCACTGAATGGGATTTGATTGTCTGCGATGAGGCGCACAAAATGTCTGCTACTGTTTGGGGGGGTGAAGTGAAATACACCCGCAGATTCCTTCTGGGCAGGTTGCTTTCCAATATTACAAAAAACTTTCTGTTGCTGACTGCAACACCACACAACGGGAAAGAAGATGATTTTCATCTGTTCCTTTCTTTGATTGACCCAGACCGCTTTGAGGGCACCCATGGAAAATCGCAAAAGGCTGTTGATGTATCCGATGTAATGCGCCGTTTAGTAAAGGAAGAACTCTTGAAATTTGATGGCACACCGCTATTCCCCGAGCGAATCGCCTATACAGTCAATTATGACCTTTCAGACACAGAGGCAAAACTATATGCAGCTGTGACCGATTATGTACAGGATGAGTTTAACCGGGCGGACAAACTGAACAACGAACGAAAAACAACAGTTGGATTTGCCCTGACGATCTTGCAACGTCGACTTGCGTCGTCACCGGAAGCGATTTATCAGTCTCTCCGCAGACGGCGAGAACGACTGGAACATAGGCTTGCGGAAGAACGGCTTGGGAAACGAGCAGCGGACATTGCGGCAGACTTAAATGATTTTGACGATGATGACCTTCCGCCTGATGAACAGGATGCAATGGAGGAAAAGGTCGTTGACCACGCATCCGCCGCTGCTACTATCTCCGAGTTGGAAGCAGAAATCAACATTCTGAAACAACTTGAGCAGATGGCAAATCAAGTACGTATCAGTGGAATTGATCGTAAGTGGGATGAATTGTCTCGGCTACTCCAGGACAGTGAAAAAATGTTTGGAGCCAATGGGCAACGGGAGAAGCTCATCATCTTTACAGAACATAAAGACACACTGAACTACCTGGCCGACAAAATTCGCTCCTTGTTGGGCAACGAAGAGGTAGTAATTACCATTCACGGCGGGATGCTCCGGGATGAGCGGCGGAAAGCCGAACAGCTTTTCAAGCAGGACGTTGGTGTCCGTGTATTGGTTGCCACAGACGCTGCTGGTGAAGGTATCAATTTACAGAGAGCGCATTTAATGATAAACTATGACTTACCGTGGAATCCAAACCGCTTGGAGCAGCGGTTTGGCCGTATCCATCGTATCGGCCAAACTGAGGTCTGCCACCTGTGGAACTTGGTCGCATCTGAAACCCGTGAGGGCTTTGTATTCCAACGCCTGTTTCAGAAGCTGGAGGAAGAGCGGCAGGCCCTTGGCGGCAAGGTGTTCGACATTCTCGGCAAGATGACCTTTGACAATAGGCCCCTGCGCGATTTGTTGATTGAAGCGGTGCGATATGGCAATGACCCAAAAGTCAAGGCACGCCTGAACGAAGTGGTGGACCACACCATCAATCGCAGTGAGTTTCAAAAGTTGATTGAAGAAAACGCTTTGACAGATGATGTAATGGATGTCCACTCAGTCATGACCATCAAGGAAGACATGGAGCGCATGGAGGCCCACAAACTCCAGCCACATTTTATTGAAGCATTTTTTGTAGAGGCTTTCCAGACAGTAGGCGGAAAAATTCGACGCAGGGAAAAAGGCCGCTACGAAATTACTTCTGTCCCTTATGCTGTGCGGAATCGCGACACGCAAATCGGATATGGCGAGCCGGTGTTGAATCGCTATGAACGGGTCTGCTTCGACAAAGTGTTCTGCAACATTCAGGGGCTCGCGCCCGCCGCACTGATTTGCCCAGGTCATCCGTTGCTGGATGCCACGCTGGACCTGATCCGGGAGCGCAGTGTAGATGTGATGAAGCGCGGAGCGGTGTTTGTTGATGAGAACGATTACAGTTCCTCTGCTCGTCTCCTATTTTACATTGAGGACTCTGTGCAGGATGGCCTTCTGCTGAAAGATGGGAATCGGCGTATTATTTCAAAACGCGTCCATTTTGTGGAACTGGATGAAGGCGGAAATGCAGTGGGTGCGGGCTATGCACCCTATCTTGACTACCGGGCAACGGAGGAAAATGAGTTGGCTGCTGTGCTAGACTGGGCTAAGGCTCAGAAGTGGCTCTGCTCTGGTGTGGAAGATATGGCAAAGACCTATGCTATTACCAATTTGGTTCCAGAGCACTTTGCGGAGGTGAAGGCCCGCAAGGAAGCCATGCTGGACAAGACTGCGAAAGCGGTCAAGGAGAGAATGACGGCAGAGATCCAATACTGGGATTATCGGGCCAGTGAACTCCAGCAGAAAGAGGCCGCAGGGAAGACAAACTCCAAATTAAATTCTAAGCTGGCTGCCCGCCGGGCGGATGATTTGACCGCCCGGATGCAGGCACGCCTGGCGGAAATTGAAAAGGAGCGCCGGATCTCGCCTATGCCCCCAGTGGTGACCGGCGGGGCACTGATCATCCCCAAGGGTTTGCTCCGCACATTGATGGCGGACGATTCTCCCGGAACCTTTGAAAGCGGGGATCGTCAGGCCGTCGAATATGCGGCCATGGCTGCAGTGATGCAGATCGAAAAGTCCCTGGGTTATCAGCCGAAGGATGTCAGCGCAGCTAAGTGCGGCTACGATGTGGAGTCCTATGTACCAGAGGAGCGGAGATCTCAGCTAACCTCTCATGCCCTGCGAATGATTGAGGTAAAAGGCCGCACCAAGGGTTCTACCACAGTGACGGTCAGTAAAAATGAGATCCTGACAGCCAAGAACAAACCAGAGGAATTCATCCTGGCTATCGTAGAGGTGGACGGCAAAAACACCCGGACGGTGTACTTAAAAGAGCCATTTAAAGTGATGGAGAAACCCAGCTTTATGGAAGTGAGCAGAAGCTTTCACATCACGGACTTAATTGCGGCATCCGAGATTCTATATCAACAGTGACGTTATCATGATTGGGAAGAGGTGCAATAGTGGTTTACTTTGAATACGTAAAAG
>CASEPH010000478.1 GCA_949289625.1 uncultured Clostridia bacterium
GGCCTGGTAGCGGGACAGCATGTCCGTATTATCCAAAACATCCAGGTCGATCTCGAAAGAAAGAGTCCCTTTCTCCCTTTCCAGCAGGCAGTATCGGTTGATGGCGGTCTGCAGGGCCTTCACCACCGGCTGGATCGCAAATCGTACCGTATTTTTTAGATCCTCCTGGGTGGCGCCGCCCTCTAAAACGGAGGGGACGATGTGAAAAATGTTGAAAATCTCGTGATCGTTGGTGGTTTTGGTCTCATTCAGCTGGCTCTCCACCGCCGTCTGGCCCGCATCTTGGAACTCAATGCCCTCATTGAGCACCACAACCGTCTCCTCCGAGTTGTTCCCGTACAGTTTTCGCCAGCTGGCCTTCAGTTGGTCGATGATAGCCTGATCCAGGCGTTTTTTGGCCTTCAGAAAGCCCTTTTTGCTTCCGGTCCTGACCATGTTGTTCTCATACAGCAGGGCATTCAGCATGGTCTCCAGCTGCGTCGGGCTCTCAGCTACCAGCCCCGTGCCGATCACGCCGTCTTTGGTGTTCCGGAGCACCCGGAAGATCTGCCAGGTCGGATATGTACCCCCGCCGATGTAAAATCGGGCCGTTTTGTAGATGGGGTCGGCGCCGATCTCCGCGCTGACCTGCACGGGATCCACATAGTATAGGCCCTCGATCCGGTTTCCGACCCAGTCCACATAAGCGTAGCTGTTTCCCGCTAGCAGATAGTCCCTTACCAGCGTGGATTTCCACTGAAAAGCGTCCAGCAGATCTCCCGTATCCTCGTTGAGAAGCCGCAGACGGTAGTCATCCGTGACCTCCACAGAGTTTCCGCCCTCCGTCCGATAGAGCCGGATAGGGAGAGACGCCACCGTGCCGGCGATAAAGCCAACGCTGGCGCTCACCGCGGGGATATTCAGCACCGTCTGCACCGTGATCTTGCAGCTGCCCATGGCCGCCCGCAGCGCGGTGTCCAGCTGGGCCTCATCCAGAGCGGCCCTCTGCTCTATCCCGCGGCCAAAAAGCCAATCTAAAAAGCTTATTGTCCCTCACCTCCTCAAAGCACCTGAATTCCCCAGCTCATCTGGGCGTTTGTCAGCAAATCTACCTGCACCAGATAGACAGCATCGATGGTGGCCATCACCATATCCACCTTTCCGGCAGACCGCTTTTTATTCACATACTGGTTCAAATTCGTATCTGTTGTGCACCGAGCATTCTGGAAGTTGATCTCCAGGAGCCGGTTTTCGTCATAATGGAACTTTTTCTGGAGTACCTTTTCCCGCAGGAGCTTGGTCGGAGCGTGGAGCACGGAGGAGTGCTGTTTTACCTCCACACACTCGATCCCGGCCGCCTCCAGCTTCTGGACTGTGGAGATGGCATTGTACCGGTCATAGCCCACCTGCACGATCTCCACCCCGTACTTCTCCGGGAGGGACAGGATAAATCGCTCCACGAAGCCGTAGTCGATGACCTCATCCCCGCAGGCGAAGCAGCAGCCGGCGGCGATCAGCCGCCTGTAGTCTACATCCTCCTTGGCGATCTTGATCTCCATGCGGTCTCTGGGGATAAAGCCCCATGCCTTGGCAAAGATCGTGTCGCCCTCTACCGTCACCATGGACACGGCTGTGTTATCATCCGTCTGAGCCAGGTCCAGCCCTAGCCAGACCCGGCGGCCGCGCCAGAACGCAAGGTCTTCCTTCTGCCGGCACCGCATGACCTTCTGGACATCGATATAGCCCTCGACGCCCAGGCCCTTGTACATGATGTTGCAGTGTTTGCACAGAAAATTTTCCCGCTTGTTCTCATACAAGACCGCCATAGAACGGAGGTCCCGGATAGATCGGAACACCTCGGCGTTGTTTACAGCCACAGGATTGGCCTGATAGATCACCAGGTCGTCTGTCTCCCAGCGGCCCTGCAGCTCACTGTCCGGCTCATACAGCAGCGCGAACACATTTTCCCGATCCAGTACCCGGTCCAGCACCTTCTTGGCAATGTCGATCTCGTCGAGCATCACATTATTGTCATTTGGGTACTGTGTGGAAATGATGATCCCCAGCTTGTTGACCAGGGTGATCTGGGATGAGCGCATGGCCTCCACCGGGTAGCTGTCCAGCGCCCCCGCCTCGTCCGCCAGGAAGATATTGGCCAGCCGGCCGTCCATGCCGTCGTTGGAGTAGGCCAGGGGCGTATACTCGATCTCGTTGATCAGGCAGGTAATCATGTCCCGGTTGATCTTGAAGTGCTTCACCAGCGCCGGCGAGACCTTGATGATCTTCCGCACCGCCAGCCGCAGCTCCGATGAGAGCTTATAGTCCGGGGCAACAGAGAAAAAGCGGGAGAAACGGGGTTCC
>CASEPH010000479.1 GCA_949289625.1 uncultured Clostridia bacterium
GGCATTGGCCGTCCGTCCGGCCCCGGTCCCATCTCCGGTTGATTTTTCAGAGACTCCCGATGGGCCTGGGCTGCCCGGTGAAGATTCTCAGATGGCACATGGAGCTCTTCCGCCAGCTCATCCAGCGTATCCGCCTTGTACATGGTCTCCCAGGAAAGCTCCGTCCCCAGCTCTTCCCGCCAGTTTTTGTACAGGGCGTCCATGTCGATCCCTGGCACATCCGGTGCCCGGCCCATGGAACGCTGGATCGCTGCTTCCACCGCCTTTTCATCCGCAATGCCCCAGACGTAGCGGCCTGGTACATCGGCCAGCGGACTGACCTCTCCCGGCACCATGGGCAGGTCGCAGTAATTGCCCTCCCGATCCACATCGAAAGCAGCACCCATGGCTGCCGCAATGGAGCAGGTACCGAAGGGATGCCGCATAGGACCGAACATGCCCACACGCCGGTTATCATAGTCCACATCTGCGCCGATGGCCTGGCACATGGTGATGCCGTCGCCGGTGCAGTTGGGATGGGTAAATACATGGACGCCATCCCCGTCCCCATCTGCGTAAAACTTGGGCTGGAATTTCTCCATCAAGGCCTTGTTCCTGGTGAATGCACCCGTTGACACAACACAGGCCTTGCACCGGACAATTACCTGACCGCCTTCGTCCTCTGCGATTACCGCTGTGACTTTGCCGCTTTCATCGCACTGAAGTTCCTTGGCAGGCGTGTGATAGAGCACCTTGCCCCCGTTGGCCTCCACAATCCCCAGCAGCTTGTTGGCCATCCACCAGCCAATACCACCGGGCCCAATGGTGGTATCAATGCGCTTGTGATTGTATTCCCAGTCGTAGGCCGCTGTGATGCCATATCCGCCAAAGGGCTGAGGACCAAAGGTAAAGTCTTTTCCCAGGTCGTGCTTTTCAATGAGCCAGTCGATAAACTCCGTGTCCGCATCCAGAATACGGCGGACCAGCTTGCCGTTTACGCTGCCATGGGTCTGTTTCATAAACTCCTTGTACACATCGTCTCTGGGATCCTGCATTCCCGCAGCCTCATGCCACTTGGACCAGTGGCTCCGGAACACATGGGCATACCAGGCGCTGCCGCCGATCTCCTTGCCCTTCTCCAGAACAATGACACTGCGGCCGGCCTCCGCCGCCTGGGCTGCGGCAGACAAGCCGGATGCACCTGCCCCAAGCACCACCACGTCACATTCCATCTGAATCGGCTCGTGAGGAACAGCCGCCGGTTTGGGTGCGTCAGGATCGGAGATCGCCTCGTTGTGACAGACCTCGGCACAGTGGCCGCAGGAAACACATTTTTCCGGGTCAATCCAATATTTCGCATTTTTGAAGCGAATGGCCTCTGCGGGACATTCCACCCGGCAGCGGTGGCAGCCGGAACAGCTTTGTTGATGGATTACATATGCCATAGTATGTAGCCTCCTACATAATTTTTCATTGCTACATTGTACCGTAATTCGTGCGCAGGTTCCAGTTTCATTTTCCAATCCAACCTATCAATAACTCAATTTCATAGCTGAGCGGTGGAACCATGAGCGGATATGTGACGGCAGGCGTTGCCTTGGCGTTTCTTTTGCCGCTGCGGCAGTGAAACTTTACGAGGTTTTTGACAAGCTGTGACCCCTTCCCCGTGAAACGGGGAAGGGGTCAGATTTGTTTCCTTCAACAGTTGTTTACTGCAGGAAAATGGTGATCATTTTCGCCAGCTGCGCTCTGGTTGCCAGGCCCTGGGGTTCCAGGGTGGTTTCAGTCATACCGTTGACCATGCCGCTGTCAATGGCCCAGGCGAAGGCGTCCACCCCAAAGAAGCCAATCCGGTCGGCATCGGTGTATGTTTCGGGAATGGCGGGCGCCGTTCCCACAGGCACCTTCTTATATTCCGTTACATACCGGTAGAGGATGGTCACCAGCTCTTCCCGGGTGATGTTGCCGTCAGGATCGAACTCGCCGGTATCACGGCCCTCCACAATGCCGTTCTCCGTGCCCCAGGCAATGGCCTTGGCAAACCACTGGTTAGCTGCCACGTCGGAGTAGTCCGTCACATAGTCGGTCTCCGGTTTTCCCTCCAACTGATAGAGGGTCTGGATGACCTGTGCCCGAGTCAGTTTCGCGTCGGGCATAAAGACATAGGGATCGGTGCTGACGCCCACCATGATACCATTTTCAACCACATAGTCCACATACGGATGGTACCAGGCTTCCTTGTTCACGTCGTCATAGTCATGGGTGGGACAGTCCTCGCCGCCGTCGCAGACGTCGGAATCCGCCTCGATGATGGTAAACTCCGTGGTGGCCGTGCCGGTATCAAAGACAATGGAAATGGTATGCGCTCCAACGGGCAGGGTTTCCAGGTATTCCGGCTTCAGGGTGATCGTCGTGTTTTCTCCAATGGTGTAGCTGGACGCATCCAGGTCTTTGCCGTCCACCTGCACCTTCTGGAAATCATCAATCGCTCCATTGGCGGTAAAGGAAAGGCCCTCCGTTGTGCCCTTCTGCCAAGTTCCGTTGGCCCCTGCCGTAATCTCCAGCTCACACAGGCTGCCGCTTTCGATGCGGTATGCCTGCACGCCGTCCACTACCGGGTTGTAGTAGGCGCCCATCAGGTCCTCGCTCCATAGGCCGCTGTACAGCAGCGCCCCGTCACTTCCATACAAGGCTACCGGGTCGGAGATAGAAAATTCACCAATTCCGTATACGTTAAACAGGTCATAGTCATCCCGATCTCTCGTATTGAGCTTGACTTCCACGCCCTGGGCAAAGGTCAAGTAGTCACATTCCAGGGCCTCTGCGTCTGCGTCGATGATGAGTTTCCCGCCGGTGACGGTAATGTTGTTGCTGGCGTCAATGCCTGTTCCGCTGCAGTAGATTTCCACTTCGCTGTTTTCCAGGATCGCGTTTCCGCTGGGGTCCAGCCCCTCGTCCCCTGCATGGAGTTTGAGGCGGGCATTTTTGACGATGATATCCTCCTCTGTAATCAAGCAGTCGCTGCCGGCCGTAATATCCATGCTTACATCTTCAATGGTCAGGCTGCCATCATTATCCAGTTCGATTGCATCGTCGGCATCATAGCTTATGGTGAGGCAGGACGTTTCCGGATCCACGCCCCGGATGGTAACAGAGCCTTCCCCCAAAATACTATTCCTTCCATAGTTATAGATCTCGGCCGTTCCCTCCACAAGGACCGTGGCCCCATCGGGCAGGACAATTAGCTCATCCACTGCGGCCGTTATCTGGAACCCGTCTTTCAGGGTCAGGGTTTTGGTGTCGGCGTCCCACGTCCAGAGATCGTCCTCACCCGGTACGGGCACAGGGTCTGCGGTGAAGTTCAGACGCTCCGTTGTGACCGTCTCGTTGTCTATGACGCTGACCTCCAGATTGCACAGCCCTGTCTCATAATCTTCATATCCCTCAAAGGCGAGATAGTAGGTTCCGGTTTCCGGCACAACGAAGACTGCGCTTTCCCCATAGCCGTTTTTGTTGTTGCCATCGTAGTATGTCACATATTCAATGTTCTCGTCATAAACTTCGATATAGGTGTCAATGTTCTGGCTGCTGCCGTAGAAGGCCAGATCCAGCAGCTGCCCTTCCTGCAGCTCCACTTTCATAAGCTCAGCATAGGTGTACCAGCCATCCATATCATAGAGCGTGCTGCCTTCTCCGCCCAGATCCACGGTACCGCTGTAAGGAAGGACTGTGGTTTCCGTCAGGCCCTGGAAGCCTTCTTCCAGGGTTTTAATCTCCGGCGTATCGACGCTGACCTCCAGATTGCACAGCCCTGTCTCATAATCGTCATATCCCTCAAAGGCGAGATAGTAGGTTCCGGTTTCCGGCACGATGTACTTTGCGCTTTCCCCATCACCGTTTTTGTTGTCATAATCGTAGGATCCCACCTGTGTAAAGCCACCATCGTCTTGTGGTCTGTATACAGCAATCCGGGTGTCCAACGAATCCGGCTGTCCATAAAAGTCCAGGGTCAGCATTTGCCCTGCCGCTGCTTCCACCTTCATGAGGCGGCCGTAAGTGTAATAACCGGAACCCAAATAATAGAGCGGGCTGCCTTCTCCGCCCAGGTCCACGGTGCCTTTGTAGGGAAGGGTGGTTTCGGTCAGGCCCTGGAATCCTTCTTCCAAGGTTTTAATCTCCGGCGCATCGCTGACGCTGACCTCCAGATTGCACATTCCGGTCTGGCCGACATCATATCCCCAGAAGGCAAGATAGTAGGTTCCATCTTCCTCCACAATATACTTTGCGCTTTCCCCATAGCCGTTTTTGTTATTGTTTTCGTAGGTAGTCTCCCATTGAATGACATTGTCTGTCGTCTCGTAATAAATTTGGATAACGGTATCTATCTCCTGGCTGCTGCCATAGAAGGCCAGGTTCAGCATTTGCCCTGCCTCTGCTTCCACCTTCATGAGGCGGCCGTAAGTGTAATAACCGGAACCCAAATCATAGAGCGGGCTGCCTTCTCCGCCTAAGGTTACGGTGTCGCTGTAAGGAAGGGTGGTTTCGGTCAGGCCCTGGAAGCCTTCTTCCAAGGTTTTAATCTCCGGCGCATCGCTGACGATGACCTCCAGATTGCACAGCCCTGTCTCATAATGGTCATATCCTATGAAGGCGAGATAGTAGGTTCCATCTTCCTCCACAATATACTTTGCGCTTTCCCCATAGCCGTTTTTGTTATCATAATCGTAGGATTCCACCTGTGTAAAGCCACCGTCGTCTTTTGGGCTGTAAACTTCGATGCAGGTGTCCACCAGATTCGATTGCCCATAGAATTCCAGGTTCAGCATTTGCCCTGCCTCTGCCTTCACCTTCATGAGGCGGCCGTAAACGTAAGAACTGGAACCCAAATCATAGCGCGTGCTGCCTTCTCCGCCCAGATCCACGGTGCCTTCGTAGGGAAGGGCGGTGACCGCGGTCAGAGCCATAAAGCCATCTTCCAGCGTATAGATGTCGTCGGTGATCCCCGGCTCTGTTAACTCCTCTGTCGCCAGTGCCGTTACAGGCAGCAGCCCCAGCAGCATACATAGGGACAGCAGGATTGCCATGAGTCGTTTCTTCATGTTGTTTCCTCCTTTTTTCATTCGTTTGCGCAATCACCGCACCCAGGGGTGCCCGTATTGCATTTAACTGCAGCTTCAAATAGTCCTCGTCCCCAAACATGGCGTAGCGGACGCAGGCACACAAAAAAGTAAACCGTATCATGAATACAATCCGCCGGCATTTTTGGGCCCCGTGGAGTTTGGCGGTGACATAGGGCATCTCCCGCAGAAAGCGTTCGAAATCCGCAAAGCTCCTGGGCGCTCTGGCCATGAAATCATCCTCCACCTTTGCCATGCAGTGGGCAGTGGCTTCCATGATGATGCCGTCCCGGTTTCCAAAATAGTATACAAGGCCCGTCTTTGTGGCGTTGCAGGCATCCGCCATCATCTACATACTGGTATTTTCCAGGCCGTTTTCACAAATTACCTCATAGCAGATTTCTATCCACTCTTTTGCACGTTCCGAATTTCTGTTTGGATTGATACTCCCACCTCTCGCTTCAAGTTAACGGGCG
>CASEPH010000480.1 GCA_949289625.1 uncultured Clostridia bacterium
ACACAGTCTGCCTCCAGACCGCTGTCGGCCGCCGTTGGCCGCGGCTACGGTTGCTCTCGGCCGTTGTCGGGGGGCTTCGTACACCGGCTTTGCAGCCAAGCTAAAGGGCTTGCCGCCTGCGATTCACAGACAACAAGCCCTTTCAGTTGCTTGAATAATTTTTGTTTGAAAATATTGTCTAACTTTTTGGGGTCACTTCAGAGCAATTGCTCTGCGGGGCAATTTTGCATAACCACACGGACTAGTCCATCCACTTGCTTTTCCATTTCAGCAGCAATGCGGAATTGGTGATGACCAATACAGAACCGGCATTGTGTACCAGCGCACCCACCACAGGATTCAAAGTTCCCGCAATGGCCAGTCCAATAGCTATAAAATTCAAGGTCATGGAAAAAGTCATATTCAGTTTGATGGTGGTCATCATCCGACGAGACAGGGCCATGAGATGGGGCAGCTCCTTGACCTCATCGTCCACCAGCGCAATGTCAGCGGCTTCCACCGCAATATCGCTGCCCACACCTCCCATAGCAATGCCGACTCTAGCCTTTTTCAGAGCAGGCGCATCATTGACGCCATCCCCCACCATACAGACCTGTTTCCCAGATTGCTGCCACTCGTCTATGTATTTCAGCTTATCCTCCGGCAAGCAATTGGCCCGCAGCTCTCGGATTCCAAGCTCCCCAGCAATGGTTTTTGCCGCATTTTCATGATCTCCAGTCAGAAGGATCGGCTCCACGTTTAAGCTGGAAAGTCGCCGAATCATCCCCGCACTCTCCTGCCGAAGTGTGTCTGCCAGCGCAATATAGCCAACAAATTTCCCGTCCACCGCAACATAAATGGCCGTACTGCCTTCCTGAATATAGGCGTTGGCTTCCTCCGGCACAACAAAGGCCACACAGTTTTCTTCAAGCAGTTTCCTGTTGCCTGCCAGCACCCGTCTACCCTCCACCATAGCAGATACGCCTCGGCCCGGAATCATTTGAAAGTCTGTATTTTCTGCCGGTGAATCTTTCGTAATGCCGCTATATCCCCGAACAATAGCCTTGCCCAAAGGATGTTCAGACATCAGCTCGGCAGACGCTGCCAGCCTGTACAAGCTTTGATCGCTGTAATCGGCACATACACTTTTTACCGCAATTACCTCCGGGGTACCATAGGTCAATGTACCCGTTTTGTCAAAGGAGAGGATCTGCACCTGCGCCAGCCGTTCCAGAGCATCCCCTTCCCGGACCAGAAAACCATGCTTTGTGGCATTGCCAATGGCAGCCATAATAGCGGTTGGCGTTGCCAGCACCAGCGCACAGGGGCAAAACACCACCAGGATGGTCACTGCACGGATGATTTCCCCGGTGATCAGCCAGGTCAAAGCCGCAGCAGCCAACGCAATCACCACAATCCAGGTGGCCCATCGATCCGCCAGCCCCACAATCTTCGCCTTACCGGCGTCCGCCGACTGCACCAGTCGAATCATCCGCTGGATGGAACTGTCCTCCCCCACCTTATCTGCCTTCATGACAAAGGCGCCAAACTGGTTGACCGTTCCACTGGAAACCGTATCTCCAGGGCCCTTATCCACAGGAAGGGACTCACCGGTCATCACCGCCTGATTGATGGATGTTTGACCAGAAAGGATCACACCATCCACTGGAACTCCTTCTCCCGGAAGCACCCGGAGTATGTCTCCCACTGCCACTTCCTGTGCAGGGACCACATTCTCCTCACCATCCCGAATCACTCTGGCAGTCTGCGGCGTCAGATGCACCAGCTTTTCAATCCCAGCCCGGGCCTTTGCCACCGTCAGTTCTTCGAGCAGCGCACCCAGCTGCATAATGAACGCCACTTCCCCAGCGGCAAAGTATTCCCCAATACAGACGGCGGCGATTAACGCCAAAGATACCAACACATCCGCCTTGATATCAAAGACTGTCACCAGACCGATGATCGCCTCCAGAATAATGGGCAGCCCACAAAGGACAATCGCGATCCAGGCAATATCGAAGGGAAAGGGCTGAAATCCAAACAGGCTGCACAATACAGCAACTCCGGAAATCACCAGCAGAACCACATCTTTTTTGATGCCACCTAGCCCCAAAAGTTCCTCCAGGTTTTCCATCCAACGCTTCATACAATCCCCTCTTTCTATACCCCTATGGGTATAGAAAGATTATACCCACAGGGGTATAATCTGTCAAGCGTTTTATAAAAAAGCAGCCAAATCGGCTGCTTTTTTATCCCATATTGGAAAACCGTTCCACCGCTTTGGTGAAACTCTCAATGGTTTGATCCGCATCCCCATGCTGGATCCCATCCAGCACACAGTGCTTGATATGTCCCTCCAAAACGACCCGACCACAGCCATGCAATGCAGATTTTGCCGCATTGATCTGGGCCAGAATGTCCTCGCAGGGAACGTCCTCGTCCACCATTCTGTCGATGGCCTGTACT
The DNA here is from genome assembly GCA_949289625.1 of uncultured Clostridia bacterium. The sequence continues at coordinate 2,446 of CASEPH010000480.1, forward strand.
TGTCCAATAATTTTTTTCAGTCTGCGATGGAGATTCTCCGCATCCATACACTGCTTCATTCTAATTCCTCCATACCTTCGGGGTATTTTCATTATAGCCAAATAAGAAGCAACTGTCAACGCGGAGAAATATCATTTCCTCCGGCCAATGAATCATGCACTTTCGCACCTCAACGGCCCCCAAATCAGCTTTTTCTGTCCCTTCAGCGCCACCAACGCCACGAATCTGGAAGGATCAGAAGCAACCGCATACACATCTGTGCACGCCTCCTGGAGTGCAATTCCGGATACGGTATCCATTTGAAGATCATAGGTGTAAAGCGCCCAAGCACTACTCTTGCATGCATTTCCGATCTGTGTCAGCACTGCCAAACATCTGCCGTTTTCACTGATCATCATAGCCTTGTGCCTCTTGGCGCCTGTCATGGCACATTGCTCCGCTGGCGCTGTACCGTCCGTTTCCACAGCATATAGTGCCGCATTGGTGTAGTCAAAGTAGTAAATCTTTTCATTTACAAGCGCTCCGCAGTCTGCGTACTGGATTCCCGCATTGCTGGGAACTAAAATTTTGTGTTCATAAGCTGCCAGCACCTTGATCTCACCAGATGCTAAATCCCATGCTTCGACTTGGGTATATGCACGGATACGGCTTGGATTATAGGTCATTAAATACACTGTGTCGCCCTCTTGTGCCAGGAGACAGGCGAACTGTTGATCTTCACTTAGCCGAAGATCCTCTGAAAA
>CASEPH010000481.1 GCA_949289625.1 uncultured Clostridia bacterium
GCCGTCAAAGTTGGCACACTCGAATACCACGGTGGTGGTGGTGTCCAAAATCTCGGAGTTCAATCCGCCCATGATACCGGCCAAACCGATGGCACGATCACTATCGGCGATCACCAGCATTTTGCTGGTAAGGGTGTGCTCGTTGCCGTCCAGGGTGGTAAGGACTTCGCCTTCCTTGGCACGACGAACCACGATCTTGCCGCTGCTCACATAGCCGTAGTCAAAGGCGTGCATGGGCTGGCCGTATTCCAGCATCACATAGTTGGTGATGTCCACGATGTTGTTAATGGGACGGATGCCCAGTGCGTGGAGCCGCTGCCGCAGCCACTTGGGAGAGGGGCCTATCTTTACATTGGTGACCATCCGGGAGGTGTAGCGGGGACACAGATCCGGGTCCTCCACTTCTACCTCCAGCCGGTCAAAAATGGAGCCGGCGTCAGAGCCCTTGACCTGGGGCTCGTGAAGGGTAAGGGGCTTGTCAAAGGTGGCGGCAGCTTCCCGGGCGATGCCGATGATGGAGTAGCAGTCGGTGCGGTTGTTGGTAATTTCAAATTCCACCACGCTGTCGTCGGTGCCGATGACTTCGTTGATATCCTGGCCCACATAGATGTCGGGTTCCTCGATGATAAAGATTCCATCCTCAATGGCGTAGGGAAAGTCGTTTTTGGTCAGGCCCAATTCTTTCAGAGAGCAGAGCATTCCATTGGACATTTCGCCCCGCAGCTTTCCCTTGGTGATGTGCACACCCCCGGGCAGATAGGAGTTGTGCTTGGCCACGGGGACCATATCGCCCTGCTTGACATTCTGGGCCCCAGTGACGATCTGAACGGGGGCGTCTTCCCCCACGTCTACTTGGCAGATCCACATATGATCGGAATTCTGATGGCGGACAATTTCCAAAACCTTACCTACAACAACATTCCGAATCTCCGCAGAGAGTACCTCTGTGGTCTCTACCTTGGTGCCGGACATTGTCATGGCAGCGTCAAATTCCTGATCGCTAACATCCAGTTTTACATATTCATTAAGCCATTTTCTCGAAATATTCATGTTGCATCCGCTCCTTTCATCAGAACTGGTTGAGGAACCGCACGTCGTTCTCGAAGATCAGACGCAGGTCGTTGATGTTGAACCGGTTCATGGTCATGCGTTCCACGCCGCAGCCGAAGGCAAAGCCGGAGTAGACGTCAGGATCGATGCCGCAGTCCGACAGAACCTTGGGATGAACCATGCCGGCTCCCAGAATCTCGATCCAGCCTTCCCCGTGGCAGGTGGGACAGGTGCGTCCATCCACGGATCCGGTACCGCAGCACTTGAAGCAGCGGACGTCCACCTCGCAGGAGGGTTCGGTGAAGGGGAAGTGGTGGGGACGGAACCGAACCACGCTGTCCTCTCCATAGAGCAGCTTTACCATCTGGGTCAGGCTGCCCTTCAGATCAGCCATGGTGATGCCTTTGTCAATGACCAGTCCCTCCATCTGATGGAACATGGGGCTGTGGGTGGCATCCACCTCGTCCTTCCGGTATACCCGGCCGGGAGAGATGATGCGAATGGGAGGCTTTCTGGTCTCCATGACCCGGACCTGCATGGGAGAGGTTTGGGTCCGCAGCAGCACCACGTCATCCTCCGTGGTGTAGAAGGTATCCTGACGATCCCGGGCGGGATGGCCTGCCGGCGTGTTGAGCTTGGTGAAGTTGTAGCTTTCCAATTCCACCTCAGGGCCGTCCACCACGTCAAAGCCCATACCGATAAAGATTTCCTTCATCTCGTCCAGGACGATGGACATGGGATGCCGGTGTCCCAAGGGAATCTCCGCACCGGGCATGGTCACGTCCAGAGCTTCCGACCGAAGCTTCAGATCCAGAGCCATGGCAGCCAGTTTTTCTTTTTTCTGCTCCAAATCCTTTTCCAGAGTGGCTCTAACCTGGTTGGCCAGCTGGCCCATAATAGGACGCTCCTCTGGGGAAAGGGAACCCATTTTTTTCAGGACAGCAGTGAGTTCCCCTTTTTTGCCCAGAAACTTGACTCGGAGGGATTCCAGTTCCTGGGGCTCTTTGGCCTGCGCGAAGGCTTCCAGAGCCTGCTTTTCAATGGCGTTTAGCTGTTGTTTCATAATCCTGTCTCCTTATATCATGTCGTTTCCTACGAAGGGAATTGATTGCCTGGGGATAAAAAAACAGCCCTCCGTCCACATAGGGGACGAAAGACAACGCTTCCGCGGTACCACCCGCAATTCACCTCCAACAAGGTGCTCTTTCCGTGTATAACGGCACAACCCGGCGCATCCTACTGGGCCAAGACACCTTTCAGACGGCAGCTCCCGGGGGAAAGCCCGAATCCCCATGGAGGCGGCTCTCAGCGCCCCGCCCTCTCTTGGCCATGGATTGGATTTTGGACGACCCGATCATCGCATTTTCCTAATATATGTAGCATAATAGCACAGAATTTTGGATCTTGCAACATAAAAATTGACTGTGCAGAAAAAATAGAATATAATAACAAAATACGGCCCGGATACGGCGGTAAATACTGTGAAAATTGAGGGTAGCCATTATGTTTGAAGACGATATTTTTGTAGAGGAAATGGTGGTCCGTCGGAAAAATCTCGGCAATTTTCTGCTGAGCGTACTTATTGTGGTGGCGGCACTATTTTTGTCTGTGGTTGTTTGGCTGGTGGTACCGTTTATCAACAGCGTGCTGATTCTAATTATCTTGTTCGCAGCATATCTGGGAATCAAATTTCAGTATGTGGAATTTGAGTATTCCTTCACCAACGGCGACCTAGACGTGGATAAAATCATGGCGAAGCGGAAACGGAAGCGGGTCCTGGAGATCAATCAAAAGCAAATCCAGGTCATGGCGCCCTATACATCGGAATTTGAATCGGAGACCAAGGGATACCAGGTATCGGAGATCCTGGATTTTTCAAGCTATAAAAATGCCGCAGGACGCTGGTTCATGATTTATGAAAAGAGTGACGGCGGCTACGGATTTGCGGTGCTGCAGCCCTCGCCCAGACTGCGGGAGGCTATGGGCAAATATCTCCGCAGCCGGCTCAAGGGGACGAAGGCATGAAATTTACCGGCAGTGCGGCCATGCGGGAAATGGACCGCTTTTCCATAGAGAAATTAGGGATTCCCGGAGAGACCTTGATGCTTCATGCCGCAGAAGGAGCAGCCGCGGAAGTGGAAAAGCTGCTTCCGAAAGGCGGCCGAGTCTTGATTCTTTGCGGCAGCGGAAATAATGGCGGAGACGGTATCGGCGTTGCAGCGCTGCTGCTGGAACGGGGCTATGAGGTCCAGTGCGTCATGGTGGGTGACGCTTCAAAGCTGACGACGGACAGCCGGGCCATGGTCCAGCGGCTCCAAACTGCGGGAGGAGAACTGGGTTCTTATCAGGACGTTTCCATCCTGCAATCCGGCTGGGATCTGATTGTGGATGCCCTATTCGGTACGGGCCTTTCCCGGCCAATCGTCGGCAAGTATGAGGAACTGATCCGTGCTGTGAACAACAGTGATATCCCTGTACTTTCCTGCGACATTGCCAGCGGCGTCTGCGCCGATTCCGGGCAGGTACTGGGATGTGCCGTAAAAGCCGACGTGACCGTGACCTTTCATCTACCCAAAACCGGCCAGCTTCTGCCTCCAGGTACGGAGTATACAGGCAGGCTTGTGGTTCATGATATCGGAATCCCCGAGCAGGCAACGGAACGAGCCCAGTTTGTGGGGGAATATGTGACGGAAGCAATGGTTCGGAGGTGGCTGCCCAAGTCTGGACTGGAGAGCCACAAGGGAGATATGGGAAAGCTTCTTTTGATTTGCGGCTCTACCGGATTTACTGGAGCAGCTTCCATGGCAGCGAAGGCTGCTCTGCGCAGCGGCGCGGGACTGGTCTATCTGGGGGTGCCGGAGTCGGTGTATGCCATTGTGGCCTCCAAGCTGGAGGAGCCGGTGGTATTTCCGCTGCCCTGCACCGGGAACGGTCGCTTTTCTAGGATTGCGGTTCCCAAGCTCCAGGACCGATTATCGGATATGGATGCCTGCCTGGTGGGACCCTGGATGGGGAAAAACTACGATACAGAGGAAGTGGTCTACGGGGTGCTGGAGGCCGCAAAATGTCCCGTTGTATTGGATGCAGATGGCATAAACGTACTGGCGGGGCATATAGATAGACTGGACAAGGTATCGGTCCCAGTGGTGCTGACGCCTCATACCGGAGAGTTTTTGAGAATCGGCGGTGACCCTGCTCTGGATCGAATTTCCGCCGCTAAAGAAATGGCTCGGCGTTCCGGCGCCACCGTGGTGCTCAAGGGATATCGCACGGTGGTGGCAGGACCGGATGGAACGGTCTATGTGAACTCCACGGGGAATCCCGGTATGGCCACCGGCGGCAGTGGCGATGTGCTCTCCGGTATCCTGACCTGCCTGCTGGGGCAGGGGATGGAACCGATGAAGGCTGCGGCTGCTGCGGTGTGGATCCATGGTGCGGCGGGAGATCTTTGTGCGAAACGGTTTGGCCGAAGGAGCATGCTGCCTACGGATATGATCGAGGCCCTGTCCGAAATTCTTAGATAACGGAGGACAAACCTGTGCGGCTGAGATTTGCCGTACCAATGATGATGCTGCTTCTGCTGTGCGCCTGCGGAGCAGAGAAAGAGTCGGCGCAAACCCCGGTCAGCTTCCGGACTGCATTGACCAACGCGGGACAGTGCAATTTCAGTGTGGAGCTGGAGGCAGACTACGGGGACTATGTGCGGGAATTTACCCTGGATTGCAGCGGGGTGGTGGGCGGCGAATCGTCGCTGACGGTGCTGTCCCCTGAAACTGCGGAGGGGATTACCGCCACGGTATCGGGGGAGGATGCTCAGGTGTCCTATTCGGATACGATCCTGGCGGTGGACAACTTCGAGAGTCGGGATATCTCGCCCATGTCTGCGCCCTATCTCTTGACTAAGGCCTGGAGTGAGGGATATATTGACTCCTGCGGACAGGACGGCGACTGGGAGCAGGTTCACTATCTCCTGGGCTACGGAGGAAAACAGCTGGAGATCATCACCTGCTTTGCGGGCCAGGAGCCCCAGTGGGCGGAAATCTCCGACGGAGAAAATACCCTGATTACCTGTGAAATCAGCAATTTTACCCTACAAAAGAAGGCGGAACAACATGACAACCAAGAAAATGCTCAGACGGACCTGGGCGGAAGTGAATCTTGACAATCTAAGCCACAATATGACGACGCTGCGGAAGGGGCTGCCGGAAGGCTGCCGATTCCTAGGCGTGGTCAAGGCGGACGCCTATGGACACGGTGCGGTGCCGGTATCCCGGGAGCTCCAGCGGCTGGGGGCGGATTATCTGGCAGTGTCCAATTTTGAAGAGGCGTTGCAGCTTCGCCGGGCAGAGATTCAGCTGCCCATTCTGATCCTGGGATATACGCCCCCGGAATTTGCTCGGGAAGAGGCGGCTCTGTCCATCACCCAGGAGGTCCATAGCCTGGAATACGGCAAGGAACTGGCTGCGGCCCTTGCGGGAACCGGGTTAAAGCTATCCATCCACATGAAGGTGGATACCGGCATGAGCCGGCTGGGCTTCTTTGCCTATGACCGGCCTGAGACGGTGGAAGAACTATCGGAACTGGCTGCTTTGCCGGAGCTGTATCCTGAGGGGATCTTTATGCACTTTGCCGTTTCGGATACCCCCAGTCAGGATGCCTACACACAGATGCAGCATCAACGCTTTATGGATCTGGTGCAGGCGCTCAGACAGCGGGGCATTGTTCCGAAGATTGTACATTGTGCCAACAGCGGTGCCACCATCGCCTATCCCCAGTTTGCCCATGACATGGTTCGGCCTGGCATTGCCACTTACGGCCTGGATCCCTCCGGGGATCTTCGAGGAATGGCGGATCTGCGGCCCTTGATGAGCCTGAAAACCACCATTGCCGCCATCCGACCTTTCGGTCCCGGAATCACGGTGAGCTATGGCAGAACCTATACCACGCCGGAAAACCGGGTTCTGGCCGTGTGTCCCATCGGGTATGCGGACGGGCTTCCCAGAAGGCTGAGCGGAAATCTCACATTCTTGCTCCGTGGACGTCATGTTCCGGTGGTGGGCCGAATCTGCATGGATATGTGCATGGTGGACATTACCGAGGTACCGGAGGCCCAGGTGGGAGACGAAGTCACTGTGGTGGGTACTGACGGCGGAGAAAACATCACCTGGGACGATTGGGCGGATCAGCTAGGGACTATATCGTATGAACTGGTCTGCGGAATCAACAAGCGTGTTCCACGGCTGTATTTTCGGGATGGAGCGTTGGTGGATACCCTGCAATACATCGTCTGACAACTTGGGAGGCGTGTTCTTTAGGGAACGCGCCTCTTTCTATGTAACATGCCCGGCTTGACCTTCCGGGTCCAACGCCGTATAATGAAGAAAAAGCTTAAACGACAGGAGGAGCATTATGCTTGTAACATGTCCGGAATGTGGAAATCAGGTGTCGGATAAGGCAAAAGCCTGCCCAAAGTGCGGCTGCCCTATAGATGAGATTTTGGCCCAGTTTCAATTATCCGTTTATGATCCCGAAACCATGACGGGAAAGACTCCAGAGGATGATCGCGCCATTGAGATTGCTCAGGATTTTTACGGGGAACTGCTGGTCTCAAAAGATGGAAGAGTTTGGAATTCTGGCGGCCAGGTTGTGGCCGAAATGAAATATAAATAAGGACTATACCTATGACAAATTTAATTGATCGTATTTTGACAAAGGTCCAGAAGCCTGCCCGCTATACCGGGGGAGAATATCTGGAAATCGTAAAGGACAAGCGGGCTGTGGAGATTCGGGTGGCATTCTGCTTCCCGGATACCTATGAGATCGGCATGTCCAATGTGGGCCTTCGGATTCTGTATGGCCGGATGAATCAGGTAGAGGGCGTCTGGTGTGAGCGAATGTTTGCACCCTGGGGCGATATGGAGGCGGAGATGCGGAAGCATAATCTGCCCCTGTGGGCCCTGGAAAGCCATGACCCTATGGCAGAGTTTGATCTCATCGCCTTTTCCATCGGCTATGAGATGGCCTATTCTAATGTGCTCAATATGATGGAGCTGGGCCACATTCCCCTGAAATCCAAGGACCGGGGCGAGGAACTGAAAAATATTGTCTTTGCCGGCGGCACCAGCGTCTATAATCCGGAACCCATGGCGGATTTTCTGGATTTCTGCGTGGAAGGGGAAGGAGAGGACCTGAACGTGGAGGTGCTGGAATGCTTCCGCAGCGCCAAACGTCGAAATCTCTCCAAGTCCCAGTTTTTGAAAGAGGTATCCAAGATTCCGGGCGTCTATGTGCCATCCTTTTACCGGCACACCTATTATGAGGACGGCAGGATCCGGGAGATCATTCCCATAGACGATGCCCCCAAAACCGTAACCAAACGGATCGTGCAGGATATGGACAAGGCCTATTATCCCACGGATACCATCGTACCCTCCACCCAGATTGTCCATGACCGGACAGTGCTGGAGTTGTTTCGGGGATGCATCCGGGGATGCAGGTTTTGTCAGGCTGGCTTCTGTTACCGGCCAGTAAGACCCAAAAGCCCGGATCGCCTCTATGAGCTGGCGGTCAAATCCCTGGAAAGCTCCGGCTATGACGAGATGACCCTGTCCAGCCTGTCCACCTCGGACTATAAGCGCTTAGGCGAGTTTGCCGACCGGATGCTGGACTACTGCATTCCTCGTGGGATCAATCTGAGCCTGCCCTCTCTGCGGGCCGATAATTTCTCCGTTGAGCTGATGGAAAAGGTCCAGAAGGTCCGCAAAAGCGGTCTGACCTTTGCTCCTGAGGCCGGTACCCAGCGGCTTCGGGATGCTATCAACAAGAATGTAACGGAGGAGGAGATTCTTCGTTCCTGTGCCCTGGCGTTTTCCGGAGGATGGAATAAGGTGAAGCTCTATTTCATGTTGGGACTGCCCACGGAGACCGATGAGGATGTGATCGGCATTGCGGAACTGGCCTACAAGGTACTGAAAACCTGGAAGGAACATTCCCCCAACAAATCCCGGGGCGTTACCATTACCGTTTCCACCGCCTTCTTTGTGCCCAAGAACGGCACGCCCTTCCAGTGGGAGGCCCAGATTACCCCTGAGGAATATCTCCGGCGGTGCCAGCTGCTGAAATCCAAGATGCCCAGCCGGTCTATCCGGTACAACTATCATCAGGCAGATCTGAGTATGCTGGAGGCAGTGCTGTGCCGCGGGGATCGGAAGCTCTGTGACGTATTGCTGCGGGCCCATGAGTTGGGGTGCAAAATGGACGGCTGGAGCGACTATTTTCAGATGGACAAATGGCTTCAGGCTTTTTCTGACTGCGGGATCGACCCGGCCTGGTATGCCCAGCGGCAGCGGGACAGGGATGAGATTTTCCCCTGGGAGACCATCTCCATTGGTATTCCAAAGTCGTTCTTCTGGCGAGAGCGGGAGGCGGCCTATCGCTCCGAGATCACACCGGATTGCCGGAAACAGTGTACCGGCTGTGGGGCAAATCTCTTATATCAGGGGGGCGTTTGCGATGAATAGACTGCTGTTTGAAAAGACGGGGAAGGCTGTCTATATCTCCCACCTGGACACCATGGCTCTGTTCCCAAGAGTGTTTTTGCGGGCCGGGCTCCATGTGAAGTTTACCCAGGGAATGAGTCCCCATGCCTATGTATCCATTGCACTGCCTCTAAGCGTGGGAATGAGCAGCCAGTGCGAGATCCTGGATTTTACCCTGGAGGAAGAAGGGGTGGCGCTGGACACATTGCCGGATCGACTCAATCCCTATTTCCCCGCCGGTATCCGGGTGCTGGAGGCCTATGACAGTAATCGGAAAATCAAGGAACTTCAGTATTTGCAGGTAAATGTGACGCTGGAATACGACCATGGAGTGCCTGAAGGTTCGGTGGAAGAAATCAAGCAGATGCTGTCCCGGGAACAGATTCTTGTGGAGAAAAAGACGAAAAAGGGGCTTGCGGAGACGGATATTCGGCCCATGATCCAGGAGATGGATGTGGAGCAGATCAATGGGCAGGAGATTGCGCTCCGGGGTGTAATCTGCGGTCAGAATCCTTCCCTGAATCCCCAGTATCTGGTGCAGGCTTTAGAACGGTATTTGCCCCAATGTGCGCCGGATTTTTACCGGTGTCATCGAGTAGAGGTGCTGGATCAGCAGCTGCAGGTCTTTCGATAATGGAAAAGTGCTGTCCTCGTGTGGGGACAGCACTTTTGGCATACAGACTATGGATGCTGCGGCTTGGGCAGCTTGGAGAGTTCTGCGGCAAAGGCCGCCATATGGTCCGGTACGGGAATGTTTTGAGGACACTTCTCTACACAGGCGCCGCAGGAAATGCAGGCCTCCGGCAAATGCTTCATGCGTTCCAGACTCATCCAGATCATGGGCCCCGGGCTGAGTCGGTAACGATTGTAGATGCTTAGCAGCTCCGGGATGTCCAGCTCCATGGGGCAGCCGTCGCAGTAATGGCAGGCGGTACAGGGAATGATGTGCTGAGATTTGAAAAGCTCTAGGGCCTTGTCCAGGGCGCTTTGTTCCATAGGCGTCAGAGGACATCCCTGGGAGAAGGTCTTGAGATTGTCCTGGGCCTGCTCCAGCTTGGTCATACCGCTGAGGATCACATGGACGCCCTCCAGGCCAAAAAGATAGCGGAATGCCCAGGAGGCAA
>CASEPH010000482.1 GCA_949289625.1 uncultured Clostridia bacterium
TCGGTGATAACGTCAACCTGTATGAATTGAATCTCCTGGCCCAGCGGCTGACCATGCTGAGTGAAGATGACCGTATGGGGCTGGACGGCCTGCTCCAAATTGAGGGCAGACAGCACATCGGCCCCATCCCCCTGCCCCGCCTGATCAACCTGACCTATAACACGGACATCAGCACATTGGCGCCCCACGTCTTCACAGTACAGGAGCTTGGGGCGCTTTTGTATGAGAGCGAGGTTCTGCCGAAAGAGACCATGGCCCTGCTGGACACCACGGAGCCTGACAGCGCGTTTCAGAATGCGCTGCTGAAGGTGTTCGGCCAGAAGCATCAAGAGGACTTCAACGGTGTATTCACCAGCCGGGGTTATGTGGAGCCTGGGAAAGATTTCAAAGAAGTTTATAACCGCAAGGAGATCATGCCATACTTCAACCGCACCGGTGCTCCTATTGAGTTGGAGGTATCCAGAAAAGATATCTGGGAGTCCGGCCCCTCGCAGGAAGCACCTGTTATCCTGCCACTCCCTGCGATCGAAGTGGCGATCCCCGATATGCTGAAAAGAGTAGGCGCGGCATCCATAGACGAGTGTTCCTTCTGTTGTGTGGAATGTATCGTTCCTGCCTTGCGGGATACCATCCATGACACCCTCGATGATGCGGGGGGATTCGACCAAGTCAACGAATTTGCCCGATGCCTGGCGCAGAAAAAGCGGACCTGGGATAAAGAGGACAGGATCAAATACAAGGCTCTGCTGTCCGTGGCCGGACATCCCAGTCTGCAGGAGGCCATCGGGCTGATGCACGGCCTTGACCAGTACGAACTCCGGCCAGAGATCGCGGAACCCTGGGATTACACGGAGGTGGTTTTGCGGGAAAAGTACCCGGATCTGCCGGAGGAGCTGTTCCAGACGCCGTATGCGGCCCGGATCGGCCAGAAATGGTTGGAGAAGGGCGATGCGGCCATCACGGACTATGGCCTGATCCGCCGAAAGGACGGAGGTCTGCTGCCCCACTTTCAGCCGAGGCAGGAGCGGCAGATACAGCAGAGGCGGGGCGGTATGGAAATGAGGTGATCGATATGGAGCAATTTGGAGAAACCATGTTCAGACAGCCAGCGAACGACATAGAGAAGCAATGGCTTTTAGACCGGCTGAAAACACTTTCTGTCCGAGGGACATATCAGCTGGCCGCGGTGATGCTGACGACCGGACGGTTGAGAGAAGTCTCTGGAAAAGAGGGCAACGAGCTACTGGCGGCGGTGCTGAAGCTGGACCGGCAAGAGACCGTGGAGGCCATCAACTGTCTGCTCTCCCTTTCGGACTACGAGGTGCTCTGTCCAGCGGGCAGCTACGAGGCGCTGGGAGAATACTACCTGCGCTATGAGGTGGATATGCCGAAAACGGTGATCTCCCACGCTGATTTGCAGCAGATCGGCTCCCAGTATGAAGGACAGCACCCGGGCGTGTTCATCGGTGATTGCTTTGTGGTGCTTCCCGGCCGGGAGTCGAGACAAATCTACGATGGCGCGAACCTGGACAAGGTGCAGGAGACGGACTGGAGCCTGCGGCTCCGGCTGGCGACACCCGCCGTGCCCAAGGGAGTCTGGGTCTGCCTGCTGGACCACGCCGCTGTAGAGGCGGATGGCCGGCTGGGCGATATCGCCTTAGCCTTACGGGAGCTGCAGATAGAGACCATCCAAGAATCTGAACTGCTGGAGGTACGCTGCTCTCTTCCGGGGATCACCATACGCCCTGAAGAGTATGCGGATCTGGAGGACCTGATCCGGGATGGGAATGATCTGGGTTTTCTGCTGGAAGAGCAAGGTCAGGGAATGCCGGATTTCATGGAGCGATTCCTGACTGCTCTGGAGTATGAGAACTGCCACCGACTCAGTGCGGCGCTGGACATCGCCCAAAATTTACACTGCTATGACTTTGTGCGCACAGAAAACATAGAGACGTTTGGAAAGCAGGAGTTGGAAAGGAGAGAATGGTCCAAGGACCCCATCCTGCTGGGCTGCATTGACACAGCCGGACTTGGGGAAGCCCTGCTGGAGCAGATGGGATACCGGCTCAATGCAGCGGAGACCTCCTACATCCGGCGGAATGACCGGGAGTTCCAGCATCTGCGGACGCCCGCACCGCCTGGGCATGACTGGGATATGACCATGTAAACTCAAATACGAAATAGGGGCCGTTTTCCTGAAAGGGACAGCGGCCCCTTCTTTTTTTGTGCCCATTTTCGGGAAAGCGGGACCCGGAAGGGAGCAAACCATGGAAGAAAAGCAGCTGCTGGACTTTTTGAAGGCCAGATGTCCAGGGCAGGAATATGCAATGACAGGAAAAGAGCTGGGACGGGTTTTGAAAATTGGGCGGTCCGAGCTTCGAAGGAAAGTAAACCGCCTGCGGAGCGAGGGGTATCTCATCGGCAGCAGTCGAAAAGGCTATTTTTATATCCTGACATTTGGCGAAGCACAGATCACCATTGACCACCTGGATCGTATGATCCGGGGCCTGGAGGCAGCAAGGCGAGGATTGCTGCGGGGTATGGCCAATATCCCGGTGTGGGAGGCGGGAGGTGGCTGCCATCGCTAGACCATTTTTCCCGTGGCTAGGAAATAAGGAGAAACTGGTACCCTATATTGCTCCGATGATCCCGCCCCATGCGAAGGAGTTCCTGGAGGCGTTCGGCGGCAGTGGCGCACTGAGCCTGGCGCTGAAACCGAAAAAGGGGCGGCTGGATATTTACAACGATATTGACGATGACCTGTTCAATGTATTCTGCTGTGTCAAAGAAAAGCTAAACGCCCTCGTTAGGGAGCTGAAGTTTTTCCCGATCCATGGCCGCACACCTTTTCAATTTTATCGAAATATCGCAGAACACCAAGCAGACTATTTCCGAAATATTGAAGAGGAAAAGATGACCCTCCAGGACCGCACCTGCTTTACAAAAGAACAGGCGGAGGAGCTGATGAAGGTTTTGGATGGGCGTGCGGAGCTGTTCGATGTGGTCCGTGCCGCTGCGTTTCTTCTGCGTCAGTATGGCAGCTTCAGTGGGACCGGCCAATCCGTGGGGATCAAAACAATCAACGTAGATGTCATCATCAGGCGGCTTTCCGAAGTCAATCAGCGCTTGCAGAGCATTTTCCTGGAGCATCAAAACGCCTTGGAATTGATCCCCACAAGAGGAGACCCCAATGGGGTCGTCTATGCAGACCCGCCGTATGTGGACGCGGAAAATACATACCCCGCTGACTTTCCAGCAGAAAATCATGTCCTGCTGCGGGATGTTTTGCTGGAGTTTCCAGGGTATGTCATCGTTTCCTATAACAACTGCCCACTGGCTATGGAACTGTATGGGGAGGATTTCTGGATTTTTTCCCTGGTTCGAGAAAACACTCTGGCACAGCGGGAGGGCGCAATTTACAAAGAGCTGATCATCACCAATTATGATCCACGGCCGCTCGTGGATCTGCAAATGAACCTATTTGAGTCGGGGGCTGAATTAAAATGGCAGCCGGTGCTGATCAACGCTCCGTACCACGTTTTAAAGACTCTGTAGGAGGTTTGATTTATGAAACATGAAAACAATCAGAAAAAACATACTGTCGCGGAAGCCATGGCACATCTCAATAACCTGGAGGAATGCCGAAACGATTTGATCCAGGAACTGCTGGATACCTGTCAGGAAACCATTGACCAGGAAGCCCTCTGTGAAAACTGTGAGGATCAGGATGATTGTGACTTCTTTATCCCGCCCTGCCTGCTGGATCTGGCAGGCATTACCTCTGATGATGAATTGGATCTGGATGTGCAGGAGGGCAAAATCACCATCTTCGCATCATATGCGGAAAATGCGGAGGAGCGGGATAAAGACGATACGCTGAATCTTTATGAGAAATCTCTTCTGAAGGACCTAGCCGCCCGTGGCTTGGATCTGAATGTCCTGTCTATGCTGCTCCAAAGGGGGGAGAACTTTCTTTGAGTGAGGTATATCTTTATCCCTACTCCGCGGAAGAGGCGCGACGCAGAGGCGAAC
>CASEPH010000483.1 GCA_949289625.1 uncultured Clostridia bacterium
GGGGATGCCGCGGCCGTTATCCACAACGGTGATGGTATCCCCCTCGTTGATCTGCACCAGGATGTCCGTGCAGTAGCCGGCCAGCGCCTCGTCGATGGCGTTGTCCACGCTCTCATAGACCAGGTGGTGCAGGCCGGAGGAGGAGGTGGATCCGATATACATGCCGGGACGCTTCCGGACGGCCTCCAGGCCCTCCAGGACCTGGATCTCTGACGCGTCGTATTCGTTGCCCGCGTCCACCGCTGTGGAATTCAACAATTCATTTTCTGCCATGCAGGTTCTCCTTTCAGGATTTCATATCCGCTCCAAGGCAAGAAGAGCCGGGCCGGAGCCGCCTCCGGCCCGTTTCTCCTTGCCCTGAACCATGTAAATTGGAATCAAGTGCGGGATTTTTTCAGGATCACATCTATTATCAAAGCCAGGAGGGCGGCAAACAGCGCCATCCAGGCGGCATACAGCAGCAGAAAGAACAGGCTGAAAAGGGACAGACACATCTCCTCCGACAGGCCCTCGATCACCGCCGGCTGCTGAATCACAAAGATCGCAAGTTCCAGCACCGGCAGCGCCGCAGCCGCGATCACCAGCGGCATCCACCGCCGGCCGCCGGCTCCCTTTTGCAGCAGGAACAGCTGCACTGCGAAAAACATCAACAGAAACATCCCCACCATAAACCACTCCAGCACGGTAAAGGAGGACAGAAAATTGGGGAGATTTGTCAGCGTTGCCAACATCGCCATTGGGATCCCTCCTGATTGATTTTCATTCCAATATTCCGCTCTCCGCCCGCTTCTGCAGGGTGGTGGAATTCAGCTGACTGAGGTACACGATCTGCCGGTGGTAGGGGTGGTCGCAGACCACGAAGGACTTGGGGATCTCGCCGGAGATGTCCAGCACCACGCCTTCTTTCTCTGCTGCCGCCAGATACTCCCGGGTCCGCTTGCCGTAGCTGCACTTGTCCAGATCAAAGATGCCGATGATCCGGCGGTCCGGGAGGATTTCATTTTGTCCGATGTGGAGATACATCGTGGTCTCCTTTCAGGAAGTGCGTCCCATGGGACGGAGAATGGCAGCCATGATGATGGCTGGCAGATGCGCCTCTATTGTCGTCGCCGCAAAGTCCGCTATGCTCCGTTTCCCTCGCCGTCACAAGCTCCGCATCCCTCGTTCCGGCCATGCTAACCAGAACTCGCTCACTTCGCTGCTCCGGCTCTCCCCACCGCGCGGGGCGCGGCGGGGGATGGTTGGTCCCCTTCCGCTCTGTAGGGGCGGACGTCCCTGTCCGCCCGCTGGTAAAGGCCCCTATGACCGCTAGGGAAGCGGCAGCGGAAAGAGAAGCAGAGGCAATGCGACAACCACCCCAACGACCTCCGCACCATCCGCCACGGGACAGCAGTTGCAAATTCGCAGAAGACCCTAGCGTGCCCGAAGGCCGGGCCAAATCGGAGCAGGCACCGATCCGTCGACCTCGTCAGCGCGGAGGGCCACTGCACCGGAGCGCGCCCAAGCGTTTTTTCTCTTTGGACCGTGCAATTGCGCAGCCGTTAGCGGCTTTTCCGCTTATGGATGCGGCATACCCCTTGCGGGTACGGCCCGTTTCTCTTTTGGCAATACCAAAAGAGAAACGGGGGGGTATCCCGCTGGACAAGCCCCCTGCGGGAGCAAATCCCCTCGAGGCCGACCTTTGGCGGCCCATCCAATCCTATAGTTTGGAAATCCCAAACCCAACTGTACCAGCTACAAAATAGAGCATAAAAACCGTCATAATCTTGGATATTGACAGCATCGATGGCATGAAAAGACAGAGTGCAAGACCGATCACCCCCACTATCGGCGGTATCCACAGCAGCCATCGGTTCTTTTTGGCGAACAGCCCTACAAACAGCATCCATAAAAACGATGCCGCCGGAATGCCGATCATCCAGATCAACGGGATTTCGTACAGGCCCATAGCAATCCTCCTGCTGAAGTTCTGTCAATGAGAGATTCCTTCACCCGATAGCACCCTGTTTCACATGGAACACTTTTCCGCCCAGCAGAATCGGCAGCCGGTCATCCTCGCAGCAGGTAATGAATACCTGTCCGCCGGCAATGCGGTTCAGGACAAACTCCTGCCTGCGGGG
>CASEPH010000484.1 GCA_949289625.1 uncultured Clostridia bacterium
ATGGTCCCTCCGGTGGACAACAACAGTACACGCTTCATGATGTTTCATCCTCATCAAAGGGAACATCCTCTTCCGGCGATTCCGGCTCCTCTGCCGGTGCAACCGCCTTGGGATTGATCCCCACCATGGTATTCCACTGCTCCCGTGTAATCAAAAGCTGCCTGGGCTTAGACCCCTCAAAGGGACCCACAATGCCCTTTTCCTCCATCTCATCCACGATCCGGGCCGCATGGGCATAGCCTAGCTTCAGCCGACGCTGCAGCATGGACACAGATGCCTGCTTGGTATCCAAAATCACTTCCACAGCATCGGGCAGCAGTTCATCCCCGTCACTGGCATCCATGGATGTCTGTCCACCTTCATTGTCACCCTTTCCGGTGGATGCCGCATTTTGCTCAATTTCATCCAGAATGGACTGGGAATAATCGGTTTCAGAGGCGTTCTTCACAAACTCCGCCACCTTCTCCACTTCCTCATCGCTGATGAAGCAGCCCTGTACCCGCCGGGGCTTGTCCGCACCTTGGGGAGCATAGAACATGTCGCCTTTTCCCAAAAGTTTTTCTGCGCCACGGGTACCCATAATAATATTGCTCTCCATGGCGGAGGATACGGCAAAGGCGATCCGGGAGGGAATATTGGCCTTAATGACGCCGGTGATGACGTCGGCAGAGGGACGCTGGGTGGCGATAACCAGATGCATTCCCGCAGCACGGGCCTTGGCTGCCAATCGGGCGATGGACGTTTCCACCTCCTTGGCTGCTACCATCATCAGGTCCGCCAACTCGTCGATAATCACAACAATCCGGGGCATGGGTTCCATATCAGGATCTGCAGCAGCCTTTTTGTTAAAGCCCGCCAGATCCCGAACCCTTGCGTCCTCGAAGCGCTTATAGCGCCGGTCCATCTCTGTAACAGCCCACTGCAAGGCTCCCGCCGCTTTTTTCGGATCCGTCACTACAGGGATCAGCAGATGGGGCACGCCGTTGTAGATACTCAGCTCCACCACCTTAGGGTCTATCATAATTAGGCGGCACTGTTCCGGGCTGTCCCGGTACAGCAGCGACACAATGATGCTGTTCATACAGACGGACTTACCGGATCCAGTGGTACCGGCAATCAGCAGATGGGGCATCTTAGCAATATCACCGATGATGTAGTTCCCGCTGATGTCTTTACCAGCGGCAAAGGCCAAGGCGGATTTATGGGTCTTAAACTCCTTGGAGCTCAATACCTCTTTGATGGGAACGCTGGTTACGATGGAGTTTGGCACCTCAATGCCGATGGTGGAACTTTTTCCAGGTACTGCGGCCACATGGACGCTGGTGACGCCCAATGCCAGGGCAATATCTTCATGGAGGGAGGTGATTTTGCTCATTTTTACACCGGGCCGCAGTTCCATTTCATACCGGGTCACTGCCGGGCCCCGGACCACATTGCTGATTTTGCTGTCCACGCCAAAGCTTTCCAGCGTCTCCTCCAAGCGCCGGACATTGACCCGCATTTCCTCGGTATTATCCGCCTTGGATTCCATTGCCTCCGCCAGCATACTCATGGGCGGATACTGATAGACCGGCTTCTCCTGGGCCTCCGCGTCAGACTTAGCCTCGATCTCCATGGCCACTTGGACCGCAGCCTGCTTGGCTTCGCCATGGGAGACCTTCTGCTCCTTCATGACCTCCAGTACATCCTCCGAAAGCACCTCTTTTGAATATGGCTCCTCAGGATCATGTTTCGGCATATCCTGCAGTTCGTCCAGAGTATCCAGCAAATCCTGCTCCTGTCTCACCTGTTCCTGGACCTGGGCCGTATAGTCGCTGGAAAGAGGGATGTCAAAGGGAGAGGTATCCTCCAGCTTTTTCGTTTTCTTCGTACGCTCCTTGGATTTTTTCCCCAAGAACAAAAGGTCCTCATCCAAAGCACCAAGATCATCCAGGGACATCTGATAGTTTCCCTTCTCTGGTCCCAGAGGAAGATCAAAGCTTTCCTGTCGCTTGGGTGCTTTCATCGTTCTGACCTTTGGCCGAACCACAGGTTTGGCCAAAACACGGAGATCCGCTTTGGTATCATATGGTTCCGGTTCTGGTTCTTCCTCCTCCAGTTCCGCCATCAGCTGACGGCGTTTTTCCGCTTTTTTATGGATGATACTAGCTGCGGAGATACGGAACATTAGGAATACCAGCACCAGCAGGATCAGCACCAGCACTGGTATTGCACCGCCCTTGCTGATCATATATTGTAGTCCTTGGGAAACCAGTCCCGGCAGCAACCCGCCGGAGGCCCCTTCTGTTCCCGTGGACCACAGTGCCTTAACCATAGCCAAGCCGGACTGAAAGGTAATCCGGCAGATGATGGTATGGAGCAGTGCGCTGAATATTACCACAGTCAGTCCGGAGGCCGTCAGCCGCCAGAACACGGGCTCCCGATGGAGAAAGAAGAGCAGCCATGCCATGTACAGCAGCGCCAAGGGCAAAAGCCAATATCCATAGCCCAAGAGTCCCTGGGCAAATTGCCGCAGCAGATCCAGCATCACCGCATGGATCCCGAACATGCTCAGCACCAGGAACAGCGCAAGAAACACGAGGACTACAGCCCCAATGAGCCGTGCCATTAGGGAATCCCGTTTTTTTGGCTCCGGGACGTTTTTCCCAGCCGCCTGTTTAGCTTTAGACCGCTGAGCGTTCTTCCCCTTCTTTTCTCCGTCCTTTTTGGATGCAGCAAAACGCTGTGCCATGGAATCCCTCCTTTAAGCGATCAATGAAAGCAAGAGCGAGATAAGACCTGCGCCCCAACAGTAGTAAGCAAAGCCGCCGAAGTGACTTCTGGCCGCCAGATAGCGCAGCAGACGAATGCTGAAATAGCCCGAGATGGCGGCAGCCAGCATACCACAGAGATATTTGGGCACCATGGCCAGGCTGACGGAGGCCTGTGCCGCCCCTGCCAGACTGACAACCACAGCCCCCAGCACCGCCGGTACGCTGAGCAAGAAGGAAAACCGCACCGCAAAGCTGCGTTTGAACCCACACAGCATTCCCACGGATATAGTAGCTCCTGCCCGGGAAATCCCGGGGATCACCGCAATAGCCTGGGCAAGACCCACAAGAAAGGCCTGCAGCGCATTGGTCTCCCGTAGGCCCCGGTAGCTGGTTCCATACCGGTCAGCCAGATAAAGCAGCAGTCCTGTCACCATCAGCATGAGACTTACAAAAGGTGTGTGCCGGTAAAGCACTTCCACATATCCGCGAACCGGAAGTACCAGCAGCAGCGGCAGCGTACCCACGATAAGAAACACCGCCATACGGCGGCGGTCAATATTGCGTTTTTTGGTTGGTCCTTTATCAGCACCAATCCCCACAAGCCCCAGACCTCCGCGAACGATGGCCCGAATATCTCTTCGATAGACCATAAATATGGAACAAAGCGTTCCCAGATGGAGCAGTACATCCAGCAGCAGATCTGCCTCTTCTATCTGAAATATATTTTGCAGCAGCGCCAGATGACCAGAGCTGGAGATGGGAAGGAATTCCGTGATCCCCTGGACCAGGCCAAGCAGCACCACGGTCAGATACGACATGGAAATCCCCCCCGCAGCAAAGCACTTTATTATATCATGAGTTTATGTATTTTTCCACTTTTTCTTGCAGAGGAAACCGGTTTTTCAGGATAGGGTGCCATGGAGCTATTCCAACGCCATCAATCGATACACAAGCTCCGCCATAATCTCCATTTCTCTCAGCGTGGTGTACTCCCGGACGCTATGGATCTCGTGCATTCCTGTGGCAAGGATCAAGCAGCGAATCCCATGTGCCGACAGAAAGCTAGCGTCGCTTCCTCCGCAGGCCGCCTCAAACACCGGTGTGATCTCAAGCGCGCCACAGGCTGAGGCAAATCTTTTGCAAATCGGATCCGACTCTTCCACTGCCCATGCGTTATAGACCACAGTGGACTCCAAACAGCAAGAACCATGATAGGTTTCCGCCGCCCGGCGGAAGCAATCTTCCATGTGTTCCTTCTGCCGGAGGGCCGATTCGTGGCAGAGGGATCGGGTCTCTCCCTCCACAAAACAGGTCTCCGGCACCGTGTTGCCGCTGTTGCCACCTCGGATAATCCCAATATTCGCGGTGGTGTCCTGGTCAATCCGGCCCAGCTTCATCTGGGAGATGGCTTGCGCAGCCATGGCCACGGCATTGATCCCCTGCTCCGGCTGGAGTGCCGCATGGGCCGCCCGGCCCGTCAGATGGGCCATGATCCGGATTCCGGTAGGAGCAGCCAGCACCGCTCGTCCTACAGGACCATCGGTATCGAGAACGTAGGCCTCCCGGGCCGAAAGTGTATCATAGCAAAGGCGTTTGGCACCCTCCACAAAGTATTCCTCGCTGGCAGTGAACACCACCTCTATGGTGCGGTGCGGCTTCCCTTCCGCCTTGAGCCGCCGAAGGGCCCACAGCAGTTCCACAATCCCGGTCACGTCATCGCCGCCCAGAATGGTTTTGCCGTCGGTATGGATCCGTCCGTCTTCCTCCACCAGAACATTCTTGTGTTCACAGGGCGTCACTGTGTCCATATGGGCCGCAAACAGCACAGCAGGGCCTGAAGCAGTTCCCGGAAACCGGGCGTAGAGATTCCCGCTGTCCGTCTCCGGGAAGGCCTGGTCCTCCCAGATTTGGCCCCCCAGAGCAAGCAGTTTTTCCTTCAGACAGCACCGAATCGCATGCTCCTGGCCTGAAGGTACGGAATAAGAGACCAGTTCCAGAAATTCCTGAAGCAAATCCATAAAAATCACCTCAATAGAAAAAGCCGCCGCAAACAGACGTTTGCGACGACGCTGGAGCGGGTGACGAGGCTCGAACTCGCTACCTCCACCTTGGCAAGGTGGCGCTCTACCAGATGAGCTACACCCGCAGCTTACGAGGAATATTATACACCTTTTTTACAGATTGTCAAGAAAAACTTTTTAACAATCTGTCCTCGTAATTCCAGTTCTCTTTCGTCCATGATTCTCTTCGGTTGTTTGGGTGCTCTATTCCTCCCGAAGGAGCTGACGAAGCAATCCCAGAGCCTTTCGCTCGATCCGAGAGACCTGGACTTGGCTGATTCCCAGCACTGCCGCCGTCTTTTCCTGGGTCATACAGCGGAAATACCGCATATCAATCACCGCTCTCTGTCGGGGTTCCAGGGTGCCGATGGCGTCCCGCAGCGCCACAGTTTCCAGAATCTTTTCCTCAATCTCTTCTCCCGGCAGTAGCTGTTCCAGACTGCACCCATCCTCCCCTGCCGGCCGCTGCAGGGAATCTGTTGGAATCACCGCTGTCTCCGCCACCGCGATTTCCTCCGGCGTAAACCCGGAAGCCTGGGCCACCTCGCTGAGCAGAGGCTCCCGGCCCAAGGTGGCCGACAGATGATTGCGGACCTGTCGAATTTGCGCCGCCTGTTCCTTGATGGTCCGGCTGACCTTCACGCTTCCGTCATCCCGCAGGAACCGACGGATCTCTCCTGCAATTTTCGGCACCGCATAGGTGGAAAACTGGGTCCCGAACTCCTGGTCGAACCCCTCGATGGCCTTCAGAAATCCCAGGCAGCCCAACTGATACAGATCATCCGGATCCACGCCCCGTCCCAAGAAACGGCGCACAATGCTCCAGATTAGGCCCGAATTTTCTAGGATCATCTGTTCCTTTGCGTCGTGATCTCCACTGCGGGCTTTTTCCAGGAGTTCTGTGCTCACGCGGTCCTTCCCCCCGTATGCATATGTCGCACCATAGTCACGGTGGTCCCCTCTCCCGGCTTGGATTCCACCTGAAGCTTGGACATAAACCGTTCCATAATGGTAAAGCCCATACCGCTGCGGTCGCTACCGCCGGTTGTAAACATGGGCGTCCTGGCAGCCTTTACATCCGGGATGCCCACGCCTGTATCCGTCACCGTGATTTCCAATGTACTGCCCTCATAGATGGCGCATCGGATCCAGATGGTGCCGATCCCATCCGGATACCCATGGACGATGCTGTTGGTCACCGCCTCGCTGACCGCCGTCTTGACGTCGGCGATCTCCTCCAAGGTAGGATCCATAGACGCGGCAAATGCCGCAACCGCTGCACGGGCAAATGCCTCGTTACAGCTGTGGCTGGGAAACTCCAGCTTCATTTCGTTTTCCGGTACACGCTCCTGACTCATGCTTTTCCGCCTCCTTTGATTTCCGCAATCTGTTCAATGCCTGCCGCCTGGAACACCCGCATAGGCTGAGGCTGCACATTGGTGAGCACCAGCTTGCCGCCGATCTCCCGCATACGCCGGACACCGGAGATCACAACGGCAATTCCGGAGGAATCCATAAAGGACACATCCCGGAAATCCAGCGTGCAGACCCGAGGCAGATAGGATTCGATTTTTTCGGCAATGGTTTTCATGGCGTGCTGGGCCTCATGGTGATCGATCTCCCCGGACAGGGTAATGGTCATCTGCTTGTCCTGCAGGAAGCTTCTGATGTACATAAAAATCGCTCCAATCCTGTTGCGTTTGCTATGATTATAAAAAATCTGCGCAGAACATACAGTCGAAATATGTCCTGCGCAGAAATATCCTAATTAAATTGTTCGGAGAGCTTCTCCTGCCGCGTAAACCGACCCGGCCACAAGGATCAGATCATCCGGCGAAGCCAGCGCTCTTGCCAGCTGGATTCCTTCCGCCACGCTGTTTGCCGTCCGCACGGGGCAATAGGGCGCCGCTTCCCGGGCCAGCTGCTCCGGCGTCAAAGATCTGGGCAGCCCCACCGTAGCGGCAACCAAAGTATGGCAACGGCGGGCCACCATGGGTACGCATTCCTGATGGGCCTTATCCCCCATCATGGCCATCACCCCGATCACATTTTGTCCGAGGAAATAGGTATCTAGGACCTGGCAAAGCGCAGTGATCCCGGCAGGATTGTGCCCTGCGTCGATGAGCATTTCCGGCGATCCGGGCACATATTGCAGCCGGCCCGGCCAGGACGCATGGAAAAATCCCTGTCGGACGGCCAATTCTTCCAGGCCCAGCAGCCGGCAGACCTCCCAGGCCGCCCCGGCGTTATCCGCCTGGAATCGCCCCAGCAGCTGGAGCAACAGCTCCCGACTGCCGTCCCCAATCCGCTGGCAGATCAGGGATTCTTCCAGCAGCCTCCACCGTCCGGTCTCCACCAGAGGGCTGCCCAGCTCCTCGGCCCGCTGGCGAATCACAGCTTCCGCCTCCGGCGCCTGCCGTGCCATCACCACAGGCCGCCCCGGTTTGATGATGCCGGCCTTCTCCCCGGCAATTTCTCCTACCGTATGTCCCAGCACATCCACATGATCCAGTGAAATGGAGGTGATGCAGCAGACCTCCGGTGACTTGATTACATTGGTGGCATCGCACCGTCCTCCCAGCCCCACTTCGATCACGGCATAGTCCACCTCGGCCCTTTGAAAGGCGACAAAGCCCAAGGCCGTCACCAGTTCAAACTCATTGACAGGCTCCATGCCCTCCTGCTCCAGCTCTTCTTCTGCCCTCATCACCGTCTCATAGCAGGCTATCAGCTGTTCCTGGGAAATCATTGTTCGGTCAATCTGAATCCTTTCCCGAAAATCCACCAGATAGGGAGAGGTGAACAGTCCAACCCGGTATCCCGACTGCCGCAGCGCCGATTCCACCAAAGCACAAACGCTGCCCTTCCCGTTGGTTCCCGCCACATGAATGCAGCGAATTTGATCCTGGGGATTGCCCAGCCGGTCCATCAGCCGAGTGATTCGCTCCAGAGACGCACTGCTGGAAAACGTCCTGCGGCTATGGATGGCCGCAAGGACCTGATCGTATTCCATGCCTTCTCCGCCACCTTTCAGGCCGCCGGCAATCTGCCGGCGGCCATACTGATTTTATCTTTGCAGTTTCTGATAGTT
>CASEPH010000485.1 GCA_949289625.1 uncultured Clostridia bacterium
CCGGATCGACAAGGACACCTCCGGCCTGCTGATGGTGGCCAAGGACGACGCCACCCACCAGGGCTTGGCGGAGCAGATTGCCGCCCACTCCTTTTTGCGGGAGTATGAGACGGTGGTGTACGGCCGGATGGAGCAGGAAGAGGGAACGGTGAACCTCCCCATTGGGCGGAGCAAAGCGGACCGGAAAAAGATGTGCGTCTGCTACGACCATTCCCGCCCGGCGGTGACCCATTACCGGCTGCTGGAGCAGTATGAAGGATTTGCCCATCTGAAGTGCCGGCTGGAGACCGGCCGCACCCATCAGATCCGTGTCCATATGGCTGCCATTGGGCATCCGGTAGCAGGGGATCCGGTGTACGGACCCAAAAAAATCATCGAACGGCTGCATGGACAGTGCCTTCACGCAAAAACTTTGGGGTTTGTCCATCCGGCCACGGGAAAATGGATGGAATTTACCTCTGTGTTGCCGGAGTATTTTCAATCTTTCTTAAAAGGACTGAAAAAGGCAGATTGAATGGATTTTTCAGGGTGTAATGACGCTTTTTCGAGGAAAATTTGCTTGACACAAGCCGATGGTTTGTGTATCATTAAACTATGGATATGATTCTCCCCTAATCATAATAAGTGAACAAGGAGTGTTACCTATGAGCAATGAAAAGCATAGACCGGTTGTGCTGCAGCGGGCAGACCCTTATTTGTACAAGCACACCGACGGCTATTACTATTTTACCGGTTCGGTTCCCAGCTATGACCGCATCGAGCTTCGCCGCAGCAAGACCATTGCCGGCTTGGCGGAAGCGGAAACCTACGATGTATGGTTCCGTCATGAAAGCGGCATCATGAGCGAACACATCTGGGCTCCGGAGATTTACTATCTGGACGGAAAGTGGTATATCTACTTTGCCGCAAGTGATAAAGATGACATCTGGGAGCTGCGTCCCTATGTATTGGAATGTGAGGGCCAGGACCCCCTCCACGACAAGTGGATTGAGCTGGGTCAGATGCAGCCGGCAGACGATGACGACAAATCCTTCCAGGACTTCTCCCTGGACGCCACCATCTTTGAGCACAAAGGGAAGCGTTACTATATCTGGGCAGAAAAAGTGGGAGGCCAGAAGGGCATTTCCAATCTGTACATTGCAGAAATGGAAACTCCCTGCAAGCTGAAGACCGTTCAATTCCTGCTCACCACCCCGGACTATGACTGGGAACGGATTGATTTCTGGGTGAACGAAGGTCCTGCTGTGCTCAAGCGCAACGGCAAAATCTTTATCACCTTTTCCGCCTCCGCCACCGGTGCCATGTACTGCATGGGCATGGTCTACTGTGACGAAGACGCCGACCTGCTGGATCGCAACAGCTGGACCAAGCTGCGCTATCCGGTGGTGCAGACCAGAGAAGATCTGGGCATCTACGGCCCCGGCCACAACAGCTTTACTCAGGACGAGGAAGGCAACGATATCTGCGTTTACCATGCTCGGGATTATGCGGAAATCGTGGGCGACCCGCTGTATGACCCCAACCGTCATGCCCGTATCATGAGGATTGAATACGACGAAAAGGGCTTCCCTGTTTTTGAACTGTAAGGTTGTTTTTCTCCTTTAGAAAAAGGAAAAATTTAAATTGTTAAGACGTCTCTAGGTTTTGCCGGCTTGGAGACGTCTTTTTATATTCGGTGCAAAAGAGAACAGGCAGCCCGTGAACGGACGCTGCCTGTTTTTGCCGTTGTTGCCATTCGTTTGGATTTAATCGTTGGGCCGGGTGTAGAACCGCCCGGTGATCTGTTCGGTGTTGAGACAGTTGATGAAGGCTTTGGAATCAGTTTTGCGGATGTCCCGAATGGTGTTTTTGGCTTCTTCCGCCGACACCACAGAATACAGCATCTGGCGCTCTTTGCCCTCGTAACAGCCCACGCCGGTAAACTGGGTGGCGTCGTGGTTGGTGTTGTCCCGGATGACCCGGTATACCTCTTCCGGACGTTCGGTGATGACCAGCAGGGTCTTTTTCTGATAACGCTTGTAAAGCATATGGAGAATCTGGGTGCTTGCAAACTGGAAGACGATAGAGTATAGCGCCCGTTCCCAGGTAAACAGCAGCCCCGCCACTACCAGCATAATCACGTTGCCGAAAAAGATGTAGTTCCAGGTGTCGATGCCTTTGCGCTGGGAAAAGAAGATGGCGATAAAGTCGGTGCCGCCGCTGGTG
>CASEPH010000486.1 GCA_949289625.1 uncultured Clostridia bacterium
ATCTTTGCCGCCTGAGCTCTGGTCGCGGTTCCGCCCGCTTCCAGCATGTTGTTGTCCATACCGTTGACAATGCCATACTGCACCGCCCAAGCAAAGGCTTCCGCGTCCCAAATTGCCTCGGAATCCTTGTCCGCAAAGGCACTGAGATCTTCGGTGATTTCATCATTCAGCTCCTGCTTGAATTCCGCATAGCGATGGAACATGACCACCATCTCCTGGCGAGTGAGGGCATCGTCAGGACGGAAAATACCGTTCTCGTTGCCCACAATAATCCCATTGTCCGTGGCCCACATGATGGCATCGTAATACCAGACATTTTCAGGAACATCCGGGAACTCCACATTGGTTTCAAAGGTGGCGGGCTGCCCCTCCATATTGTAAAGGATCTGGGCAAACTGGGCCCGGGTCAGTTCCATGTCCGGGGCAAAAAGATTGTCCCCAATGCCCTGCATAATGTTCTGCTGGGTCACATAGTCCACCGCACCAAGATACCAGGCGCCCTCGTCCAGATCGGTATAGGGAGCGTCCTCTTTCTCAGCAGTTACCGTCACCACACAGGTGGCCTCGATCTCTCCGGCCTTAGCCGTAATGGTTGTGGAGCCTTCGCCCACCGCAGTGATCGTTCCGTTTTCCACGGTGGCAACTTCCGGATCTTCGGTGCTCCATTCCACGCTCTGGGGATCCGCCTCTTCCGGGGCTACCGTTACCTGAAGCTCCACCGTCTCCTCCGGCTTGAGGGAAACCTCGGTGGGATCCAGGGTAATACCGGTCACAGGGGCATAGGCCACAGGATCAGAGGAAGTCCAGGTGGCAGTGCCATTGTAGCCATACATTCTCACGGTAACGGCCAGGGTCTTGCCCACATCCTCGGTGGTAACCGTGTAGTAGGGCTCCGTACCCAGCACATTGTCAGAATCGGCGTAATGCCATCTGTATCCGGCGTTCTCATCCACGGGATACCCGCCAATGATGTTGTCGTCATCCAGATAAATATTTGCAAGCAGCTTCTGTCCGGCCACGGGAGAGGTGACGTAGGTATAGCCATCAACACCATCCACCACTTCCACCCGATCCACGGTACCGGAGGTGGTAGCTACAGTGTAATTGCCATGCTCATCCTTGGCCAGGGCAAAGCCCTCGTCGCAGTATTCCTCGGGGATTTCCTCCTGGAAGCTGCCACCGGAAATCTTGACGGTATCGCCTTCTGCCGCAGTCACGGAGACAAAGTCTCCCCCGGAAATGGTGATATTCCCGGTGCCTGCCGCGTTGGTCTCATGTACGCCGACCTTCTGGAAGGTACCGCCGGAAATGGTGGCGGAGGTTTCACCGCTCTCCGCGCTCTCCATAATAATGGACTCACCCTCGCCAATGGTCCCGCTGATCATGCTGAAGGATGCGGTGGAGGACTTGGCATCCACATTGACGCCGCCCCAGCCGTTGCCTTCCGTCACAAGCTCCGTCGCCTCCAAGGCGGAGGCATTCACAACCACGCCATAACCCATGTTGTTCTTGCTGGTGAGATGATCCAGCACAGCCTTTGTTTGGGTACTTCTGCCGGCAGGTGCAGTAAAGATCTGAATACCATGCTTGGCATATCCCGCTCCATCCAGCACAAGATTCTTGATGGTCACATCAGCTCCGCTGGCAACCAGCATAATATGCCGCTTGGTATCCGCGTCCGTTTCGGGCTTCACCGAGCCTGTGGCGGTAATGGTATGGTTTTTGCCGTCAATGGTGATATTCTTTTCAATCAAAATCGCAGCATAATTATCTACTACGTCATCCAGGCTCACCGTAAGGTCTGAATGCAACTCAATGGTGTCGCCGGCTTGCGCGGCGTCCAGCGCTTCTTGGATCGTGGCGAAGGGCTTGGACTCGGTTCCATCAGCCGCTTCTTCCAATTCGGCATCTGCGTTGACATAAATGGTTTTTGCCGATAACGCAAAGGCCGTGGGCATTACCGCCACCAGCATGCACAGTGCAAGTACAAGCCCCAGCAGTTTTTTCTTCATGTTGTTGTTTTCCTCCTTAAATACAGAACGTTCGTATTCCCACCTTAGAACCGTCTCCGGCGTTACACCTTCAGGCACCCTGTCTCGGTGTGATGATTCCGGTTTTCCTGCGAAATATACTGGTGCATGGTGTATTCCTTCCTCGGTTTAAAGCTGCCCCAGTATAGCATCGCTGTTTCAAAAAAGCAACGCATTTTCACCAATTATTCGACAGTAATTTGTGGAATTTTGCCTATATTTTCTGTATTTTTGGAGTATGTATTTCTTTACTTTTGCGTTTTCTGATGTTTGCCCCGCAGCGCCATATCTCCAACTCGTCCACCATGGATCCAATCCGCCCGCATATAGTACACCACGAAGACCAGGGAGCTGAGCAGCCAGGTGATGGGATAAGCCCAGAACACCACGCGAATATCAAAAATCAGATGCAATGTCAGAGTGATATAGCTGATACGAATGATACACCAGCAGACCATCATCACCAGCATGGGCACCTTGGATTTTCCTGCGCCCCGCAGAACCCCAGCCATACAGTGGCTTAGCGCCAGCAGGAACCAGAACAGCGTCTCAACCCCGGCCTGCTGTACTCCAAATGCAATGACCACAGGGTCCCGGTTAAATGCAGCCATGAGCCAAGGGGCCAACAATCGAACCCCCAGCCCCACTGCCTCCGCAATGATCATGGAGCATATAATTCCAAATCTGGAGCCATTTCGTACTCGGTCGTACCGTTCCGCCCCCAGGTTTTGACTGACAAAGGTAGACAGGGCCATGGCAAAGCAGGTGATAGGCAGAAAACCAAAGCCTTCAATTTTAAAATACACGCCACACCCTGCCATAGCTGCGGCACCAAACCGGTTGATGGA
>CASEPH010000487.1 GCA_949289625.1 uncultured Clostridia bacterium
GAGAAATATGCATATGCAGCCCCAGAGAAATTCACGGCAATCCTATTATATATAGGCAGCACCATGATTTCAAGTGTGGGCGTTTATTTTTGGAGTTCCACGTCCGAATCCATCGTGACGTAGACTTATATTTATATAGAAAGGAAGAACTATATGAAAAAGAAATTGATTGCTCTGCTTTTGGCCTGTGCCATGGTGCTGTCTATGGCAGCCTGCGGTACCGCTGAGAGCACGGCAGAGACCAGCACTGCGCCGGAGGATTCGACGCAGACGGCAGCAGCCGACAGCGCCACAGAAGCCGCCCCGACCAGCGGCAATGTGCTGAAGATCGGCGCACTGATCAATACCACCGGCTGGTTTGCGTCCATCGACTACAACAACCAGATCGAGATGGAGACCCTGTGCAAATACTATAACGATCAGGGTGGCATTGACATTGGTGGTACCAAGTACACCCTGGAGCTGGTGGTAGAGGACGGCGGCTCTGATGCCGAGGGTATCCGTTCCGCAGCCCAGCGCCTGGTGGACCAGGGCATCAAGTATGTCATCGAGACCAATGACTTCTGGGTAGAAGGTGCCATTGACATCTTTGAAAATGCCGGCGTCATGAATGTTATGGCTCAGAACAACATGAACCACAACGTGATGAATGCGGAGACCAAGTATTCCTACTCCTTCTCCAATGCTTGTACTTCCCAGTACTCTACGGCTCTGGATGTTATTAAGGACCAGTATCCTGAAGTCAAATCCGTGGTTTATGTCTGTGACGACAACGGCGTCAACGAAGAGCAGGCGGCTCTGGTAGAAGAGGCCTGCAAGCGTGTGGGCATCGAATACAATGATGCATTCATTGTCTATGACGGCGAGACCACCGATTTCTCTTCCATTGCCCTGAAAGTGGTCAACACCGGTGCAGATTGCTTCATTGGCAACGGTACTCCCGATAATATTGCCGGTTTGCTGAAGGAGATCCGCTCCGCAGGCTCCAATATGCTCTGTGCAGCGGTTATTACCCTGAGCCCCAGCGCTCTGATCGCTGGCTCTGGCCTCAACGATCTGTCCGGCGCCTTCACCTTTGGTTCCGACATTGCTACCCCCGAAAACAACACCGAGACCTTCAATGAGCTCTACAAGCTGTTTGTGGAGACCTATGGTGAGGACAATGCCCAGGCATGGAACGGTGCTTGCATGGATAACCTGTACAACCTGCTGCAGCTGATGCAGGGCGCCGGTTCCACGGATGTGGAGGCCGTCCGCAGCTACTTTGATTCTATCGACACCATCGAAACGCTCTTCGGCACCGGTGTCAAGTGCGGCGAAAAAACCTTCGGTGTGGCCCATCTGATTGCCCATCCCAGCCATGCGCTGAAGGCAGAGAACGGTCAGGTCGTATATATGGGCACCTATGACTGCGTCGCTCCTTAACGTTGCCTGCGTTCCCCTCCAAAGGAGCTGATGTAAAAGCAGCTCCTGAGTGAGTCATGGTGAAACCAAGGCGCAGGCCAAAAGCTTGTGCCTTGGTTTCCTTGTTGAGATTTTCCGCCTTGGGGCGGTATGAAAGGAGAGGTGAAGACATTGGGAGTAATTCCTAATATTGTCGTCAACGCCCTGGTTCTGGCCTCTATGTATATATTGGCCTCCTTGGGATTTGCCTTTATTTTTAATATGTTGGGCTCCATCAACCTGGCCCACGGCGCCTTTTATATGGCGGCGGCTTACATCACTTATTATCTTTGCGACAAGGCCGGTATGAGCAACTGGGTTGCACTGTTGCTGGCTACGGTTATTATGGCCCTGGTGGGCGTGCTGATGGAACGATTCTGCTTCCGACCATTCCAAAAAGAATTTGACCGCGTGGTTATGGTTTCGGTGGCGATCATGACCATGCTACAACAGCTGGCGGTTCAGATCTCCGGTTCTCAGACCATTTCCATTCCCTCCTATGCCGAGGGAAGCGTGGATCTGGGCTTTATGATGATCACCAACGAAAAGCTGGTGACCTTCGCCATCGGACTGATACTGCTGCTCATTACGCTGTTTATTGTTTACCGGACCAAGCTGGGCATGCAGATGGAGGCCATTTCCCAGGATCGTCTTGGGGCTGCGCTCCAAGGCATCCAGGTCAACAAGGTCAGTATGCTGGTGTGCGGCATGGGCTTTGCGCTGGCAGCCGTGGCCGGGTCCCTGATGGGGGCCTACCAGCAGGTCAGCTCTAATATGGGCGACAATATCAACGTGCGCATTCTGATGCTGGTGATGCTGGCTGGCGCAGGATCCATGAACGGTATCATTATCACCGGATTCATTATGGCGCTGCTGGATTCTGTCTGCCCCATCATCTGGGACAGCTACACGGCGTCTGCCATTGCGTGCTCTGCGATTGTCATCCTGCTGCTCATTCGGCCCAAGGGATTCTTCGGGCATGAGATGTGAGGAGGTGTGCAGATGAATTCCAACACGAAGCTTCAAGTGAAAAAAGGGATTCCCTACGGGGTCCTGCTTTTGATCTTTCTGATTCTCCCGATCTTTCTGAACACCAGCTACTGGATTGGCGTCCTCATTATGGTGCTCTATAAGGTGATCGGTTCCGTCAGTCTGCGGACCATCAGCCTCTCCGGCAACCTGACCTTTGCCCATGGCAGCTTTATCGCATTGGGTGCCTACTTCGGCGGTATTCTGGCTAAAAATTTTGGCCTGCCTCCCGTGGTGACCATTCTGGCTGGCGGACTCTTTGCAGCTCTTATCAGCGTCATCACCGGTCTGCCCTTTGTCCGGCTCAAGGGCCTGTACTATTCCATGGCATCCATGTTCCTGGGCGTCACCCTGATCTATGTGATCAAGGCCATGAAGGTCACCGGTGGATATCACGGTCTGACCCGGATTCCCAAGCTGCTGCAAAACGACATCGCCTGCTATTATGTGTTTATTTTCCTGACCGTGGTGCTGCTGCTGATTTTGTATCGCTTTGAGTTTTCTCGGATTGGCACTACGCTGCGAGCCTTGGCCCAATCACAGGATGTAGCCTCGTCCATTGGTGTCAACGCCACGTTCTACCGGCTGTTGGCGGTGGGCATGGGCAGCTTCTGCGCCGGTGCGGCTGGTGCGGCCTATGGCCTCTACTCCACTGTACTGTCTCCAACAAACTATGATATGACATTCTCCCTGTGGCTGCTGATGTATATGCTCATTGGCGGTGAGGACTACTTTATCGGGCCCATCATCGGCACGATCATCTTTGTGCTGATTCCGGAGCTGGGACGGGATCTGAGTGCCTATGCGCCCTTCCTGACCGGCGGCTGCACGCTGCTGGTGGCCTATCTGCTGCCCGGCGGCCTGGCTGGTATTCCGGCTCTGATCAAAAAACAGCGTGCAAAAAAGAGCGGCGGCTCTGATCGTGAAGGAGGGAACAGTTATGCATCTTCTTGAAACATCCGGTCTCACCAAACGGTTTGGCGGCTTGACGGTGATGAATGATCTGGATTTCTCCATCGACGAGGGAGAGATCAAGGGATTCCTGGGACCCAATGGCGCAGGAAAATCCACCTTCTTCAATTTGATTACCGGCGTTTTGATGCCCTCCTCCGGTCATATCTTCTATGCCGGCAAAGAGATCACCAAGGCAAAGCCCCATCAGGTGGCAAAAATGGGCATTGGACGGACCTTCCAGCTCAATCCGCTGTTCGGCGAGTTTACCGTATTTGAAAACGTCACTGCAGCCTATCATCTGCGGCCCCATTCCACGGTTCCTCAGATCTTCTTCAATACCAAGACCTATCGTACCAATGAGGAGTATATCGCCAAATCGGCGGATGAGATCTTGGAATTTTTGGGGCTCCAGCATGTGCGCAACGAGCTTGCGAAGAATCTGCCCCACGGCTATCAGAAGATCCTGGGCGTGGCCAGAGCCCTGGCCACCAAACCCAAGCTGCTGATGATGGACGAACCGCTGGGAGGCATGAACCCGGAGGAGATCGCCTTTTCCATCAACGCCATTTCCAAGCTTCGGGAAAAGGGAATCACCATTCTGGTGGTGGAGCACAACATGCAGATCCTGGATATTCTGGACAGCGTGACCGTCATCAGTTTTGGCCAGAAGATCTTTGAGGGAACCCCGGAGGCCATGCGGCAGGATCCTACCGTCATTAAAACCTATTTTGGAGGTACGGTATGAGTAATATTTTGGAGATTCAGAATCTAAAGGTCATGTACGGCAAATCCATCGCGGTACACGACGTCAATATTTCCGTACCGGAGGGCGGCATCGTCACCCTGATTGGTTCCAACGGCGCCGGCAAATCCACCACCCTCAACGCAGTTTTGGGCATCGTCCCCACCACGGAGGGAAAGATCCTCTTTGATGGCGAGGATGTGACCAACGCCTCCTCGGCGGAACGGGTCCGCAGAGGTCTGGTACTGGCACCGGAGGGCAGACATCTGTTCCCCTATCTGTCGGTTTACAAAAACCTGATGCTGGGAGCCACCCAGCGGAAGGACAAGGCTGGAATCCAGAAGGATCTGGAGTTCGTCTATGATCTGTTCCCCAAGCTGAAGGACCGGTCCAAGCAGAAGGCAGGGACCCTGTCTGGCGGTGAGCAGCAGATGGTGGCCATTGCCCGGGGCATTATGGCAAATCCCAAGCTGCTGTGTTTGGATGAACCTTCTCTGGGCCTGGCCCCTGCGGTCATTGAGGATATTGGCGAAAAGATCAAAGAGATCAACCAGTCCAAGGGTACCAGCATCCTTCTGGTAGAACAGAACGTCCATCTTGCCTTTGGCGCAGCCAGCTATTGCTACACCCTTCAGGTGGGTGAGCTGGTGGCAGAGGGCACCGTGGAGGAAATTCGAAACAACGATGTGGTAAAGAAAGCCTACTTTGGCGGATAATCAAGCAAAGAAAAAGGAGCCTGCCGCGAATCCAAAACGCGGCAGGCTCTTTGTATGCAGTCTTGTTTCGATCAGTAGGGTAGGGGCTGGGGCGCGTCGTTGACGTAGTCCAGATATTGAAACCGGACGCCGTTTTCCTCCAGAATCGGGCCTGTTTCGGCCAGACGCCAATTTTCCAGCTGATCCAGATTGGGAAAGAAGGTGTCAGCATCGGGCGCGCATAGCGTTTTGGTTACATAGGCCTTGTCGCAGTAGGGGAGCAGGGCTTTGTAAACGGATGCACCGCCAATGACCGAGACCTGGGAGAGATCCAGCTCTTTCAGCCTGAGATACAGGTCGTGGAGGTTCTTATATACCTCGGCGCCTTCCACTTGGATTCCGCTGCAGGAGAGGATCAGGTTGGTGCGGTTTTTCAGAGGCCGTCCTCCGGGGAAGGTTCGGAGTGTTTTGCGTCCCAAAATAACCGTTTTTCCTGTGGTTAAAAGCCGAAAACGCTTGAGATCGGCGGAGATGGAGACCAGGAGGTTTCCGTCCCGGCCAATGCCCCAGTTTTCACAGACGTTGACAATCAAATCCATGGCGGCACCTCAAATCGCTACGGGGATCTTATCGGAGAAGGGGGCGTACTGATAGTTCTCCAGAGAAAAGCTGTCCCGGGTAAAGGCGTAAAAATCGTTGACGGCGGGGTCGATATGGAAGATGGGGGCCTCTTGCTGGGGCTGATCCAGCATCTTTTCGATGATGGGTACATGGCGGTCATAGATATGGGCATCGGCGATGACATGGACCAGCTCTCCGGCCTGAAGGCCGCTGACCTGGGCCATCATGTGGACCAGCACGGCGTACTGAACCACGTTCCAGTTGTTGGCCGCCAGCATATCCTGAGAACGCTGGTTCAGGATCGCGTTGAGCCGGTTGCCGCTGACGTTGAAGGTCATGGAGTAGGCACAGGGGTACAGGGCCATTTCGGACAGATCCGCAAAGTTGTAGATGTTGGTGAGGATCCGGCGACTGGCAGGGTTGTGTTTGAGATCATAGAGCACCCGGTCCACCTGGTCCATATCCCCTTCGGGATAGTGGTGCTTGACCCCCAGCTGATAGCCGTAGGCTTTGCCGATGGAGCCGGTTTCGTCGGCCCAGGAATCCCAGATATGGCCGTTGAGATCGTGGATGTTGTTGGATTTTTTCTGCCAGATCCACAGCAGCTCGTCCACAGCGGTTTTCCAAAAAGTGCGGCGGATGGTGAGAATGGGAAATTCCTTGGAGAGATCGTACCGGTTGACGATACCGAATTTCTTGACCGTATGGGCCGGAGTGCCGTCCTCCCAGTGGGGTCGGACGTTCAGATCGGTGTCCCATACGCCGTTTTGCAGGATGTCCCGGCAGTTTGCAATAAAGATTTGATCTGCATAGCTCATTGGCGCATTTCCTCCCTTTTAAAGCGATTGCCTGTTTTTGTACATTTGGATCAGGCTGATAATATGGCCCAGATTGCCGCAGCCGGCAAACCGGGTAGTGTCGGCATAGTCCTGGGCCACGTCCAGCCAGAGCAGGTGGTTGAGTTCTTCCCGCAGGACTACCGGGTGGCGCAGCCGGCCGTAGTAGACTTCCATGATGGCGTCCTCCATATAATAGGTGAAGTCCATCAGATGGGTGAGGGTAATGTCGTCGGGGGTGACGCCGGTCTCCTCCTGCAGCTCCCGATAGGCCCCGGAAAGGCTGTCTTCCCCCGGCTCCAGCTTGCCTCCCACGAAGTTCAGCAGTCCCCGATAGGGCTCCTTTTCCCGCAGGCAGAACAGGGCCTGCTTTTCGTCAGGACTAAATAGGGCGATCAGGTTCATACGTTTCAAAGCCTGCCCCTCCTTTTCCTACCCATACTACCACAATTTCCGCCGGGGTGCAACGGAAATCCACCGCCGGCGGGAATACTTGCATTCTGTGTGGGAACAGGGTATAATGAGACGGAATAACAAAGTAATTGAGGTTGAACATGGAAAATATCACTTTTCAGGATCTTCCCATTGGGGAAGAGATCCTGCAAGCATTGGAGAAAAAGGGATACGGTTATCCGACCCAGGTCCAGGCCGAGGCCATTGGTCCCCTGATGGAGTGGAAGGACGTCATCGCCAAAGCCCCCACGGGCACAGGCAAGACCTTCGCCTTTGGCATCCCGGTTATCGAGCATATTGACCCGGAATCCGACGCCATCCAGGCAGCTATTCTAGCGCCCACCCGAGAATTGGCATTGCAGATTGGTGACGAGCTTCGTTCTCTTCTGGAATTTAAAAAGGGAATCCGGGTGGCGGTGCTCTATGGCGGCCAGCGGCTGGATACCCAGGCCAAGCAGCTTCAGAAAAAGCCCCAGATCATCGTGGCTACCCCAGGCCGACTGATGGATCACTATAAACGGAAAAACCTGCGCTTTGACAGCATCAAGACCGTGATTCTGGACGAGGCGGACCGGATGCTGGATATGGGCTTTTACAAAGACGTTACCGGCATCGTGGAGAAAATGAAGAATCGCAAAAATATGGGCCTGTTCTCCGCCACCATCTCCCAGGAGGTCATGACGGTGAGCTGGATGTATCAGCGGGACGAGGTGGAGATCACGGTCCAGCCCAAGGCGGAGAGCCGGCCGGATATCCTCCAGTATAGCGTCTCCTGCAACGAACTGGAAAAGCTGCTCACCACCATCGAGCTGCTGGATGCCCTCAGCTTCGAACGGGTGATCATCTTCTGCAATACCAAGCATATGTGTCAGCGGGTCAGCGACGATCTCCGGGGAAGAGACTATACTG
>CASEPH010000488.1 GCA_949289625.1 uncultured Clostridia bacterium
GGCCTCCGGATATTCCGCACCAGCCAGCAGGTTCACCCCATAAGCTTCCTCCGTCTCCGTCGTTTCCGTTTCTCCAGGTACGGATTGGGAAGAAGGCTCCGCCGTCTCTTTTGTGCTATCCTGGAGCAAAGCTTCCTGGGACGGTGTGCTTTTCTCCGCAGTGCCCATGTTCTGCATTTGGAAAAACACAGTTCCGCCCCCCGCCAGCACAACCACCAATAGACAGGCCGCCAGGGCATAGGGCCACCGGGGTTTACGCTTTTGTGGCCGTCGGCGGGAATCCATGATATATGCATCGTCGGCCTCGCCGATGTGCTTGAGCAGATCAAACTCCGTCATATGGCGATCCCCTCCTGTTCCAGTGCTGTCCGCAGCTTCTTCCGCAGCCGGTGCAAAATGGACGTGACCCGGCTCTCGCTCATGCCGTAGGCCTTGGCAATATCCCCAATAGATGCCATATGCCAGTATCGGCGCAGGAAAATATTTCGGTACTGGACCGGCAGCTGTGCCAAAAAGCCGTTGATCACCGTGGCAATTTCCCGGCTGTTCTCTTCATTTTCCACACTCTCCCGGCCGGAGACGCATTCCCGCAGTTCCTCCAGGGCCAGGGTCGTTTGACCGCCGCCCCGTTTTTCCGCGTGGATTTTCCGGTAGCGGCTCAGGGCCAGATTTCTAGTGATACGCCCCAGCCAGGCCCGAAACACTTTGGGACGCTGGGGCGGAATATGATTCCAGACCTGCAAATAGGTATCGTTTACACATTCCTCCGCTTCCTCTCGGATCTCCAGAATCCGGATGGCAATTCCTCTGCACCAGGGCCCGTACTTTTCATGGGTCCGGGTGATAGCATCTTCATTGCGTGCCCAATACAGCGCATAGATCTCTTCGTCTTCCATGGAAAGTTCCTCGCTTTCAATGTCCTTCATTTTTTCAGACGCAGTTCCTTCCCGGATATTGTACAGGATTTTCGAAAAAATAAAAAGATATTATTGAAAAAAGGAACCTGCTGCAAAATCTAATCATTTTGCAACAGGCTCAATTTTAATTCTTCAGCATGGCTATGCCTGCTTCCATTCTGCGGAGGGTCTCCTCCCGGCCCAGGATCTGGGCAATCTCAATGGCGCCTCCCGGCGTCACCGATTTGCCTGCTGCTGCGATCCGCAGGGGCCACATGACCTTGCCGATCTTGATTCCTTCTGCCTCCGCAATGGCATAGAGCGCGTCATGAATGGCGTCGTAGCTCCATGCATCCAGACCGGAAAGCACGGTATATTCCTTTTCCAGCAGCTCCAGAGAGCTCTCTGCCGTCAGCTTGTTTTTCTTGTTGGTGTAAAGAGAAACATCATATTCCGGCAGGGTCTCAAAGAAATCCACCATAGCAGGAATCTGATCCAGCCGGTCCAGCCGGGTCTGCAACAGCGGGGGAATCAGCGTCTTATCTACATTGGACGCCGTAATTGCCTGGTCGATCCAGGGCTTTGCCATCTCCGCAAAAACCTCCGGTGCCAGTTCCTTTAAATAGGCGCTGTTGAAATAGTTCAGTTTTTCCAGATCAAAGGCAGAGGGGGACTTGGAGAGGCCCTCCAGATCAAAGGCCCGGATCAGTCCGTCCATATCAAAAAATTCCTGTTCCGCCAGTTCTCCTCTGGGGCTCCAGCCCAGCAGGGCCACATAGTTGCACACCGCTTCCGGCAGATATCCCATGGCCAGCAGATCCTCATAGGAAGGATCGCCATGCCGCTTGGACATTTTCCGCACATTCCCTGTCTCCGGGTCGGTAATCATCACGCTGGCACAGTGAACATAGGTGGGAATCTCCCATCCAAAGGCCTCATAGAGCAGGTTATACTTGGGGGAAGAGGACAGATACTCGCTGCCGCGCACCACATGGGTAATGCCCATGAGATGGTCGTCCACCACGTTGGCAAAGTTATAGGTAGGCAGTCCATCAGATTTCAGCAGTACCTGATCGTCCAGCTCGCTGTTGTCCACCGTAATGTCCCCGTACACCGCATCGTGGAAGGTGGTGGAGCCTTCGGGGATCTTCTGCCGAATCACATAGGGCTCCCCGGCCTCCAGCTTTTTTTGGACCTCCTCCGGGGAAAGGTGCAGACAGTGCCGGTCATACTTGGCGTTGGGATCCTCCTGATGGAGGCTCTGAAGCCGTTCCTCGGAGCAGAAGCAGCGGTACGCCGCCCCCTTTTCCACCAACAGCTCGGCGTATTTCCGATAGAGCTCCCGGCGTTCGGTCTGGACATAGGGCCCCACAGGACCGCCCACGTCCGGCCCCTCATCGTAGGTCAGGCCGCAGCCTGCCAGCGTCCGTTTGATCACCGCCACTGCGTCCTCCACCTTCCGCTTCTGATCGGTGTCCTCGATCCGAAGGATGAAGGTACCGCCGGCATGACGGGCAATGAGATATGTGTACAGGGCTGTGCGCAGATTGCCCACATGCATATGCCCTGTGGGACTGGGGGCAAACCGGGTGCGCACCGTACCCTTTGGAATCCGTGCTTCCATTTCTTCAAAGAAGTTCATTTGTTTTCCTCCTTACTGCTATACTTCATTATATTTTATCCATCCCCATTGTCAAGAGAAAACAAAAAAAGCGCCCGTTTCGGGCGCAAAATCCGGGGTGTGCCGCAAGAAAATTCGCAGCACACCCCGGCAAAATTCCGACCCTATGCCAATTTCAGAAGAATCAGCAGCAGCACCGCCACCGCAAGCACAACGCAGACCGCGATGCTCTGGCCCCTGGCGTGGCTACGGCTGACCTCACTGGTCCCATTGGCAGCGTCGTCCAGGGCCTTCTGGCGCAGCTGATCTGAAATCTGATTGACATGAAAGACGGACCAATGTCCTCCGATCTTCATCGTGATCTACCTCCTTTGTCCCGGCTTCCCAGAGCTTGGGGAAACGTGCAGGAGAAGCAGGGCTGCACATTTCCACGCGCTTCTTTACCTTATTATATCAATCATTCCAATTTATTGTCAATCTGTCATATGTAATAGACCGGCCCTCGCCTTTTTGTTCAGCTTCGCCAGAACAACGGCCAGATATGTCTGCGAGTCGGCCCTTGTTCCAGTAATTTGCGGGCAAAAAAGGATTTATGAATTGAAAAAAAAGACATACTGTGATAGAATACATGGGATTATGGATTACTGTTTCCGTTTACTTCGGAACAAGGTAAAGAAGGTTATATCATGGAAAACAAAAAAGTTCTGCTCTCCGGCATCCAGCCCAGCGGTGATTTGACCCTGGGTTCCTATCTGGGCGCCATCAAAAACTGGGCAGATTTGGCGAAAGAATTTGACTGCTATTATTTTATGGCAGATATGCACACCATTACCGTCCGTCAGAACCCCGCCGATCTCCGGCGGCACACCCAGGAACAGCTGGCACAGTACATCGCCTGTGGTCTGGATCCCAAGGAAAACACCCTGTTTATCCAGTCCCACGTCCATCAGCACGCGGAGCTGGGCTGGGTGCTTCAGTGCTACACCATGTTCGGCGAACTCTCCCGGATGACGCAGTTTAAGGATAAAAGTGCGAAAAATGCTGAAAATATCAACGGCGGACTGTTTGCCTATCCCTGTCTGATGGCAGCGGACATCCTGCTCTATCAGCCGGATTATGTCCCTGTGGGAGAGGATCAAAAGCAGCACGTGGAGCTGACCCGGGACATCGCCAACCGCTTCAATGGCATTTACGGCGAAACCTTCAAGGTTCCGGAGCCCTATATTCCCAAGGTGGGTGCCCGCGTGATGAGCCTTCAGTCCCCTACCAGTAAAATGTCCAAGTCCGATCCCGACGCCAACGGCTGCGTCTATCTCAAGGACGATAACGACACCGTCATGCGGAAGTTCAAGCGTGCTGTCACCGACAGCGAAACCTGCGTCCGGTTTGACCGGGAAAATAAACCCGGCATCTCCAACCTGATGGAGATCTATTCCGCTTGTACCGGCAAGTCTTTCCAGGAGATTGAACGGGAATTCGACGGAAAGGGCTACGGCGAATTCAAGCCTGCCGTAGGCGAGGCAGTCCTTGCCGTCATTGGTCCCATCCGGGACGAGGCCCAGCGTATTCTCAAGGACAAGGCCTATCTGGAGAGCATCTACAAGGCCGGCGCGGAAAAGGCTTCCTATATTGCAAATAAAACACTGCGGAAGGTCTATAAAAAAGTGGGCTTTATTGCCCGCTGAGAAAGGATGATCCCATGGCAACACAGCAGCAGATCCTGACTGTATTTATCGCCATTCTCGCAGCGGCGCTGGTTGCCTTTGTGCTCACGCCGCTGGTCAAACACTATTCCGTCCGGTTCGGATTTGTGGATATTCCCAAGGACAACCTGCGGATGCATCACAAGCCCATTCCCACCATCGGCGGCCTTGCCATCTATGCAGCATTTGTCCTGGTGGCGCTGGTGATGAACGGATTCTCCAAGGAGCTTATGGGCATCTTGGTGGGAGGAACCATCATTGTTCTGCTGGGCGTCATCGACGATAAATACGACCTCAACGCCAAGCTGAAATTCGCCATACAGTTTCTAGCCGCCGTTTTGCCTGTGTCTCAGGGCTGCGTCATTGACTATATTTCCAATCCCTTTCCCGTGGGTGGTCCCTACATTGCCTTGGGGGTGCTTTCCATCCCCATCACTCTGATCTGGATCGTGGCCATCACCAACGCCGTCAACTTTATTGACGGTCTGGACGGCCTCAGCGTAGGGGTATGCTCCATCAGCTGCCTGAGCATGGCGGTCATTGCCCTGTCTTTGGGACAGTCCCGGGAAGCATTGATCCTGGGTGCGCTGCTGGGGGCCTGTCTGGGCTTTCTGCCCTACAACCTCAATCCCGCCAAGATCTTTATGGGAGATACCGGCGCCACATTTCTAGGCTTTGTTTTGGCCTGCATGTCCGTCAGCGGCCTGTTTAAACTCTATACGGTGATCTCCTTTGCCGTCCCCATTCTAGTGCTGGGCATTCCGCTGTTTGACATTACCTTTGCTTGTCTGCGGCGTATCTGGAACCATGTGAGCCCCATGCACCCTGATCGTAGCCATATCCATCACAGACTTATTGATGTAGGCTTCAATCAGCGGCAAAGTGTGGCCATCCTCTATGTGGCAGCCTCTCTGCTGGGGGTCTGTGCCGTGATGGTCAGCACCAGCGGCCCCGGGAAAGCTTTGATGGTTCTGGCGGCGGTGATTGCCATCGGCATCATCTCCCTGCGGATCCTCTCTCAGCGGATTGATCCTTCCTCCCATTCCCACGACGACCAAAATACTGCCGCAAAGAAATAAAGACAAGGGCAGCCCATGCTGCCCCCGCCTTTTCTTTTCGATCACAGCATAAGATACAGCATTGCAGCCACCAGCGGCCATATGCCATCCTGGTCTCCCTCCTTTGCCAAAAGGTAGACCAGCAGCAAGATCAGCAGGTCGTCGCTGTCCAGCCGTCCCAGACGCTCCAGAATGCCATCGAGACCGCTGCGTTTTTCCCCCTTTACCGGGTGGATGCACTGTGCCGGCTCTCCTACATAGGGGTTGAACATTCCATCGCCTCACAGTTCTATGGTCTTGGATACAGCTCTTGCCGTGTGCATCAGGCGAATGGCCCGGATGGCCCGATTCAATTTTTCCTGTTTTTCTTCCTTCAGCAGCGGCTGCAGCGCCTCCAGGAACGACGTACTTTGGCAGGGACTTCCCCCGCTCTGTACAGCGCTCAGGATCCCCTGTAGCTTTTCCGGGGAGATTTCATCCATCAGCCCACCCAGGGATCCTGGCTGTGCATCCGATTCCGTCTCCGACGCCCCAGGGCCCAAACCGAGCTGCTTTGCCATGGCCTCCACCTGCTCCATGGCTCCGGGCTGCGACAGGAAGCTGCTGATGGCAGCGCTAAGATCTTCCATTGCCCATGGTCTTTTCCAGGGATTTTAGCAGCTTCTGCACTTCCGGATCTTTCATCAGCGGTGCCATGATGGCCTGGGCCTCCTGGGTATTGCCCTGCCGCAGCGCGTTTCCCGCGCTTTTGAGTGCCGCGCCCCCATTGCCGGACAAAAGCTTGATGAGCTGCCGTCCTTCACTGGTTGACAGCAGCTTCTGAATATTCTTCTGCTGCTCAGACTGATTCATACTCTGATTCCCCCTTCCTTTTATCAGTGTATGCGGCAGCCTTCGGAAGGTGTACCCTCTTATGAAAATTCTTGTTTTCTCCGATTCCCACGGCGCCGTGGAGCCTATGACCCAAGCTATCCTGGAGGAACGTCCCGATC
Source organism: uncultured Clostridia bacterium (assembly GCA_949289625.1). The sequence goes on from CASEPH010000488.1 coordinate 6,271, forward strand.
AGGTGCTCCATCTGGGGGACTATGTCCGGGACGGAGCAAAACTGCACGCCCTTCAAATCCCGATGCTCCAGGTAGCCGGGAACTGTGACTATGGCTCCACGGAACCGACTATTTTGACCCCAGTATTTGCTGGCGTAAAATTCTATATGACCCACGGACATCTCCATGGGGTCAAATCCATGTATTATCGCGTGATCCATGCCGCGCTGGCGGCAAACGCCGACATTTTGTTGTTCGGTCACACCCATCGGGCCGAATGCTTTCAGGACCAGGGGATATGGATCATGAATCCCGGGGCCTGCGGTCCCATGGGCAGCTACGGCGTCATCCAGCTGTCCGACGGCGAAATCCAGTGCTGTGTCAAATCCATTTAAAACAAGGGAGAATCTGCAATGCTTCTGACTATCGACGTAGGCAATACCAATATGGTATTCGGCATTTATAAAGAGCAGGAAATGCTTGGCTCCTTCCGGCTCTCCACCAACTCCACTGCCACCTCTGACGAGATCGGCATTATGGCCGTGGCCTATTTTGAACGCTTTGGCTATCGAGCCGAGGACGTAAAAGCCTGTATCATTGGGTCTGTGGTACCCCAGGTGATGTACTCCCTCACCAGTGCCATCATCAAATATTTTGGCGTGGCCCCTCTGGTGGTGGGCACCGATGTGGACACAGGGCTGTCCTTCGATCCTCGGTGCTACGAAACAGGCAAGCTGGGCACGGATCGTGCGGTGAATTGTATTGCCGCCATTGCAAAATACGGCGCACCGTTTCTGATCCTTGATTTCGGCACCGCCACCACCATCGACGCCGTGGGCCCTGACGGCATTTATCTGGGCGGCACCATCGGCCCCGGCCTCCAGGTCAGTCTGGATGCCCTAGTCTCCAGGACCGCCATGCTGCCCCGGGTAGAGCTGCAGATGCCCCCCACGGTGCTGGGCCGCAATACCGTGGAGCAGATTCAGGCCGGCGTCGTGGGCGGCTATGTGGGCAACATTGAATATTTGGTCCGTCAGGTCATGGAGGAGATGCGCTGTGAGGGCATCAAGGTCATTGCCACCGGCGGTCTGGCCCGCATGATTGCCGAGCAGACCGATCAGATCACCATTGTGGACTCCCTTCTGACCTTGGATGGCCTGCGGATGATCTATGACAAAAATCGAGACGCTAAGCCCATTGAGATCCGGAACAACTGACATACAAATCCCCGGCACGGTCTTCTTTCCGTGCCGGGGATTGTTCTTTTTATAGTACAGCTTCCAGCCGGTCCATGGCTTCTTCAATACATGCCGTGGGGCAGGCCAGATTAAACCGAATATGTCCCTTTCCCGCTGCGCCAAACTCCTCGCCGTTGTTGACAAAGATTTTGGCTGACTCCAGCTTTTCCATCAGTGCTGGCTGTTCCAGCCCCAGGCAGCTCAGATCCACCCACTGGAGATAGGTTCCTTCCAAAGGTGTCAAGCCGGCATCTGGCAGCATCTTCTTTAGTCTGGTCTCCAGCACCTGGCGGTTCTTTTGCAGATGGACCAGCAAGGCGTCCAGCCAGGGTCCGCCAGTCTCATAGGCCGCCGTAGTGGAGGCATAGGCAAAGGTCCCCAGATAGTGGCCGCAGTGGACGCTTTGATCCGCCATAAATTTTTCCCGGATCTCATCATCCTCGATGAAGATATTGCTCAGGGCATTGCCCGCCAGATTGAAGGTCTTGCTGGGGGCCGTGCAGATGACGCTCCGATTCCGCAGCTCCGGTACTGCCTGGGTCAAAACCATATGCTTGCCGGTGAAATCCAGATCAAAATGGATCTCGTCGGAAACCACATACAGGTCATTTTCCAGGCAGATTTTCCCCAGTGTCTCCAGCTCTTCCCGGGTCCATACCCGGCCCACAGGATTGTGAGGCGAGCAGAGCATCAGCATTTTAGCGGTTTTTGCCTTTTCCCGAAGGTCGTCAAAGTCCATGGTATACCGGCCATCCACCAGCTTCAGGGGATTCTCCACCACCTTCCGGCCATTGCTGATAATGGTTCGTGCAAAGGGTGGATAGAGGGGCGTCTGAATCAGAACTTCATCCCCCGGCTCCGTCAACACCCGCAGGGCAATGCCCATGGCAGTGACCACGCCGCTGACCTGAATGGCCTTGGCCCCATCGATCTTCCAATGGTGCCGGGTATCCATCCAGTGCTCTAGCGCGGCATTATATCGCTGCTTCTCCGGGGGCGCATAACCAAAGCACCCCTTGTCCACGATCTCATGCATTCCCTTGGTGATGCCCGGCGCTAGATTGAGCCGCATTTCCGCCACGGAAAAGCTGATAATGCTGGGATCCGTGATCCCTCGTTCCGCCACAAAGGGATGTACGCCGCCGCCGGTATTGACGGTGGTAAAATCAAACTCCATAAAACTCACTTCCAAATCATTTCGTTTTCTGCATTTTACCACAAGACATGAAAAAAGGCAATCCCCCGCCGTTTTGCTCATCAGGGGATTGTCTTTTTATGATTTCACACACGTTCAGCGTTCCAGCTTCTCCTTAGCTTCACGTTTTTTGAAAGGTCCTCTTCGCTTGATGGCCACAAAAACCTTCCAGAAAATCTCTGGGTAGCTTCTGTTGATTACCGCACCAATAAAAACGATATACATGCAGAAGTACAGCCAGAGCATGGCCAGGATCATCATAGTCAAGCCGCCATAGAGGGCGGTAAACTGGCCTATCCGATTGACATAGATGGAGAATATGGAAGAAAACATCATCCACGCCAGACTGGTAAAGGCAGCCCCAGGGATCTGCATATAAAACTTCATCTTTTTGTTTGGGAAGAACGTATAGATCAGCATGAACACCACAGCAAAGATCAGAAACAGCGTCAGTCCCCGCTGCTGCATCACCACAGAAAACACCCTGGATACCCTAGGTGCACTGTGCTGCAGCTGGACCAGGATATGCTGACCAAAGACCCGCAGCGCCAGGTTCAGCAGCAGCCCGAAGATCAGCACCAGCATATAGCCAATGCAGATCACCCGCTTGAAAATAAAGTTTCTGGTGTCGTTGACATCGGCAATGGCATTGAGACCGTCCAGCAGCCCCAGCATACTTTTGGCCGCGGTCCACAGGGTCACCAGCAGGGACACCGACAGCGCTGTGGCGCTGGAGGTAAGCAAATCCTCCGCAATCTGATTCAGCAGCGGCGTAAAGGAATTCGGCAGCATCATCGCGATCATTTCAATAAAATCCTGGGTACTCAGGGGTGTAAAGCTGACAATACTCAGCGCCAACATCAGCAGCGGAAATACGGCGGTGATAATAAAGAAGGAGGCGCTGGCGGCATAGGTGGAGATATGGTACGAGCTAAACTTTTTGGAATAATAGTAAAAGGTACGATAGACCCGCAAGTCCTTTCCTCCCTTCCTAGAATCGCCGGCGCAGCAATCCGTGAGGCCTCCTCTCACTCAGCGGGGAGATCCCTGGAAAAACAGCGCCAGCGTGCCGGGACCAGAATGGGTACCGATGGTGGGACCGATATAGCCGATCCGGACGTCTTCAATCCCAAACTTCTCCCGGACCAGGTCCGCCAAATACTCCGCATCCTCCAGGCAGTCCCCGTGGGAAATAAAGACCTCTTCGTTGTCAAAACCCACGACCTGCTGCTCCATCCGATTGACCAGCGCCTGGATGGATGCCTTTCGGCCCCGCGCCTTGCCCACAGCCACCAGATGTCCCTCGTCGTCCACATGGAGCACAGGCTTGATGTTGATAAGGGAACCCACCACAGCGGTGGCCTTGGAGACCCGTCCGCCTCGGTGCAGATGGTGAAGGTCATTCACCGTAAAGTTATGGACGATATTGCCTTTGATCGACTCAATGTGCTGGGCAGTCTCCTGAAGGGACTGGCCCTTTGCCCGGCACTTCACCGCCTGATGGACCAGAAGCCCGTGGCCCAGGGAGGCGCACAGGGAATCTACGACGATCAGCGTCCGATCGGGAAATTCCTCTTTCATCTGCTCCGCCGCAAGAAAGGCAGTGCTACAGGAGCTGGAAAGGCCGGAGGAAAAGGCGATATGCAGCAGGTCCTTTCCCTGGGAGAGGACCGCGCGAAACAGGG
>CASEPH010000489.1 GCA_949289625.1 uncultured Clostridia bacterium
TATGCAGATGGTTTTGATTGGCGAATACATCAAGCAGCGCCGGAAGGAACTGCATTTGACCCAGGAAAAAGTGTGTGATGGCATTTGTGACCCTACAACACTTTCACGGATTGAAAATGGCTGTCAAGTTCCCAGCAAAACAAAACTCAATGCCCTCTTACAGCGTCTCGGGTTGCCGGACAGCCGCTATTATGCGATTGTGTCGAAGAACGAACTGGAAATTGAAGCACTTAAAAAAGAAATTGTGGGATGTAGTATTACGCATCGTGCACAAGAAGGACTTGAAAAAATCGCTGAACTGGAAAAGAAAGTAGACGAAAACGATGCATTGACGAAACAGTTTGTTTTGCGATCCAAAGCTTTGCTTAATAGACTGTTGGGAAAGATGTCTTCCCAAGAACAACTTGCAGTGCTTATACAGGCGATTCGTCTTACCATTCCGAGTTTTAGTTTGGATGAAATCAATCACTATTTATATACGTTTGAAGAAATTAAAATCCTCAATCAGATTGCTTTATGCTACTCGGATATGGAACAACGGATAAAAGCACTGGAAATTTATATGCAATTACTTAAGTACATACGTAACCACTATGAGGAAATTATAGCGGAAGGAAATGGAATCTACCCGATGGTTTTATTCAATTACTCGGGTGAACTGGGGCGGGCAAAACATTTTAGTGAAGGGCTTCAGGTCTGTAAAGAAGGACAAGAGATTTGCATTAAATATGGGCATTATCAATTTTTACCAGGCTTTATTGCCAACATGGCGGAATGCTGTTTTTTTCTGAATGAAATTGAAAAAAGCAAAGGGCTATATTTTCAGGCGTATTATATGTACCAAGCTCTGGGGAATCAAATAGCTTTGAATGCAGTTAAAATTGAGGTCAAAAAGTATCTCGGTATAGACTTGCCGGATTAACCACAATCGCCTTCTCCAGGCATAGCGTCTTCCATGGGGATTTGATAAGGAGGTTCAAAAGGCCTTTCTTCACTTGGAATGTTAGATGGTTCAGAAGAGCTAGAAGAAGTATTTTCCGCTAGGCTATATGTTTGAGTGTGATATATAGTTAGTGGCGCAACAATCAAGGATGTGCAAAATACAAGTGTTGTCAAAAAAATCTTTGCTTTTTTCATTATGAATCATCCACCTTTTTATTTATTATCTTTATTTTATCAAGATTTATCTTTTTGTTCCACATCATTTAAAGCAAATTTTTTCTTGCATGAAACGCCAAGTTTCAGCCAGCTGCAGCGTCCCCTTCCGGTTTTCGGACCGGAAGGGGATTTTTTGTCCGCGCCTCTTGACAATACTGTGCTGATTGAATATAATGTACTTAGCCAATAAGTACATTTGACGACAGAGGAGGGGCGCAGTGGAAATCATCATCAGTTCCAATACAGGCAAGCCGATCTATGAGCAGATTACTTCTCAGATCAAGGCCATGATTATGAGCGGTGAGCTCAAGACCGGCGACCCCATCCCGTCCATGCGGGCGCTGGCCCGGTCCATCCACGTCAGCGTCATTACGGTCCAAAAAGCCTACGAGGATTTGCAGCGGGACGGCTTCATCGAGACAACGGTGGGGCGGGGCAGTTTTGTATCGGCACAGAACAAGGATTTTTACCAGGAAGAACAGCAGCGGCAGGTCGAAGAACATTTGCAGGCTGCCGCCGACATTGCCCGGACCAGCGGCATTCCGCTGGAAACACTGGTCAATGTCCTGACACTATTTTACCAGGAGGGCGAGTGAGATGGATGCGATCTTAGAGGTAAAGGATCTGACCAAGCATTACGACGGCTTCACACTGGATCATGTCTCCTTCACGGTGCCGGGAGGCTGCATCATGGGTCTGATCGGCGAGAACGGCGCCGGCAAGAGCACCACCATCAAGGCAGTGCTGGACCTGATTCACCGGGACGAGGGCAGCGTCACCTTTTGGGGGCAGGAGCTGGCCGCCGCTCCCGATCGGAAAGAGGATATTGGGGTGGTGTTTGACGGGATCAACTTTTATGAGACGCTGACCCCTGTCCAGGTGGGCAACATTCTGCGGGCAGCCTACCGGCGTTGGGATGATCGCCTCTACAAGAGCTATCTGGAGCGCTTTTCCCTGCCGGCCCACAAGGAAATCAAGGGGATGTCCAAGGGAATGAAAGCCAAGCTCTGCATCGCGGCGGCCCTGAGCCACCGGCCCAAATTCCTGATTCTGGACGAGGCCACCAGCGGCCTGGACCCGGTGATGCGGGATGACATGCTGGATGTCTTTCTGGAGTTTGTCCAGGACGAGGAACACAGCATTTTGATGTCCTCCCACATCACCACCGATCTGGAAAAGGTGGCGGATTATATCACCCTGCTCCATCAGGGGCGGATGCTGTTCTGCAAGACAAAAGACGAGCTGCGCTACCACTACGGCGTGGTCCGGTGCGGCGCGGCTACTTTTGGACAGATGGACAGCGCCGATGTCCTGGCCTGGCGGAAAGAGGCCTACCAGTGGGATGTCCTGGTCCCCGACAAGGAAAAGGCCCGCCGCCTGTACAAAAACGCCGTGGTGGACGACGCCACCATCGACGATATCCTTCTTCTGTATGTGAAAGGGGAGCGGTCCAAATGAAAAGTCTGGTGCTGAAAGACCTGTACAACATCGGCCACAATGCAAAATCCATGCTGTTTATCCTGGTTGTACTGGCTGTGGGGCTGGTGCCTACCTCCGGCGCAGGGGGATACATGATAATGTGTGCCGTTTTGTGCAGCATGATGACGGTGACCACCTTTACTTTTGACAATATGGCCGGCTGGACCCCCTATGCCCTGGTGATGCCGGTGACCCGTCGGGAAATCGTCCTGGCCAAATATCTGGTGCTGGCGGTGTTCTGCACCGTGGGCGACCTGTTTGGCCTGGCGGCGGGCGGCGTCTGCGGCTTTGTGATGGGGGAGTACACCGTGGGCCCCCAGGCCTTTGCCGAGCTGGCAGTCCTGGCTCTGGCGGGCTGGGCGGTGGCCTTTGCCATGGGCAGCGTGGCCATCCCGCTGGTGTACCGGTTCGGTGCCGAGCGGGCCCGGGTCTTGCTGCTGGTGGCCTTCCTGATTCCGGCGGCCCTGTGCGCCGCAGTGTATGGGGTGCTGTGGGCTGCGGGCGTCCCGGTCAGTGATGGGATGCTGACGGCGCTGCTCTGCGCCTCGCCCCTGCTGGCCCTGGTCTGGGGTGCGGCCATGTACCGCGTGGCCTGCGGCATCTTTGTCAGGGCGGAATGCTGAACCCTCAAAACAAACAATGCCCCCGCCTCTCCTGTCATGGAAAGGCGGGGGCTGTCTTTGTGTAGTGGGGTTAGTTGTCGTCCATCTTCCGCAGGCCGATGACCTGGGAAACGGGCAGCGAGAAGCAGATGGCGCCGGCCTTGGTGCCTGCGCCGGTGGTCTTGTTGATGGCGGTCATGATGGCGGCTTTCTGCTGGGCGGTGGCCACAATATACAGAATGTCCTTTTCTTCCGCCAGAGAGACGCCGAAG
>CASEPH010000490.1 GCA_949289625.1 uncultured Clostridia bacterium
CCGTGTTGAACGCCGCGTCCGCCAGCAGCAGCGACGCCGTCTTCGCGCCCTGGCCGCCGCGCCCGTGCCACCGGATCTCGATTTTATCTCTCATAAGTTCCTCCTCAATATAAAAATAATGTATTTTCTGTATGGCCCCGATCACGCTCTAGCTCTCGGCAGATTCCACCTGAAGTGGGCGGACAGCACCCGAATGACAAGGACCGCGCCCGTCCCCGGAAGGATGGCGGCTGGTTCTCCGGCGGGTTTCCACAATAGGACGCAGAGAAGTGCCCCGACCAGAGAAGCGGACGCATATATGTGCTTGATAAAAATATAGGGAATGTCCCCGGCCATCATATCCCGCAAAACACCGCCGCCCACACCGGAGACCACGCCGACAAAGACCAGTAAAAATACTGTCGGCGGCTTCACACATTCATAGGCGGTCTGAATCCCGACAACGGTGAATATCCCCAGTCCCAAGGAGTCCATCCAAAACATCAGCCAATCATACAGCTTCTGGTCCCGCATCAAGAGCTGGCGCACCTGCGGACAAAACAGAACGAGGGCGGTCACCACGGATACCGCAGCATAGATTGGGTCCCTGAATGTAGCGGGAGGTGTATTTCCCAGAACCAGATCACGGATCACGCCGCCTCCAACCGCCGTGGTCAAGCCCAGAATACAGACTCCAAACACGTCCATATTCTTGCGCAGTCCGGTCAGGGCTCCCGAAGCGGCAAATGCGATCGTTCCCATCAGTTCCAGAGTCAAAGTCAGTACATTCATTGCAGATATTCAAGAGGTACCCGCTGGAAGAGCAAGGTCCTCCAGCGGACTCTCTGTTCCTCTCAGAAATTGGAAATTCCGTTCAACTTACCGACCATCTTGCTGAATACCTTGGCAGAAGTCAGGATCACACGTTCATCAATGTCAAAGCTGCCATTGTGATTTGGCGCTGTCTGCGAGGCACCCAGTGCCAAATATGTTCCCTTTCCTCCGTGAGCCTGGACCTTCTGCATCAGGAACGTCACATCTTCGCCGGCACCATTGGCGCTGAGTGTGGAAGAGGCTGTTTCCACCTCAGGAACCTCTTTCATGGCCTCCATGGCGACTTCCATCAGTTCCGGATTGTTGGGAGCGTCCGCGGCCCGTCCCATAATTTTGTAGGAAAATCCGCACTCGTGCATATCGGCCGCGGCCTTGGCCACCGTCAATGCTCTCTGGAACATATAGTCGTTGATTTCATTGCTCGCGCCACGAACCTCTGCCTTGAGCACAGCGTGTCCAGGGATCACGTTCCGGCCAGAACCAGCCTGGCAGACGCCTACATTCACCCGCGTGAATCCGCCGCTGTGCCGGGCGATCCCCAGCAGATTCAACGTGGCCGTGGCAGCGGCCGCCAAAGCGTTTTTCCCCTCCTGTGGGAAAGCGCCGGCATGAGCGGGCTTTCCGTCAAAAATGAAATCCACTTTATAGCTGGAGGACCAATCCGTGATCCCGGCGGCGATGGTGCCGTAATTTCCCCACACATGGCCGCCGAAGATGTAGTTCACATCATCCAGGACTTTGCTGTCGGCAATGGAGGAACCGCCACGTCCGCCTTCCTCGCCAGGCTGGAAGATCAGTTTGATCTTGCCGCAGAGCTGGTCCTTGCAGGCCATCAGAATGCGGGCCACACCAATCCCGATAGACGTGTGAGCGTCATGTCCGCAGGCGTGCATCAGATTGGGATGCTGAGAGGCAAAGCCCTCCCGCACAGGGCGGTGCTCCGGATCAGTGCTCTCCGCCACATCGTTGCAGTCGATGTCAAACCGGATAGCGGTCACCGGACCGGGACGGCCGGTATCGATTACACCGACAACGCCGGTATAGCCGCCGACCATCCTCTCCACCAACGCGGGGTCTGCTCCCTCCCGCAGTGCCCGCTCCACGGCGGATTTTGCTTCCTCCTCCGTGGGAAGGCCATAGCGGTCACCGGTCGTATGGATCTCTTTTCCCATCAGATAGGGAATCCCCAGCCGCTCCAGCTCACGTATGATGGCGCAGGTGGTCAGGTATTCATTCCAGGCATTTTCGGGTTTGCTGTGACGCTCTCGGCGAAATGCGATCAGATCGTTTTCCAGAGTAGAAAAATCAATATTTGTGAAATCCATATGGAGCATTCCTTTCGATTCCGATGTAGTCTTCACACGAAGTCCCGTTAGTAGGCAGGGTATATTGTCATAATCCAAAGGACATTGACGACGCAGAGAATCAATGCAGGCAGCCACCCCATCTTGAACATCGTCTTTTGGTTGTATCCGCCCAAGCCCATCATCATGCTGGCCGCCACTGTGGCAAGGGGCGTCAAAAACGCCGTCGTGGCCCCGCTCATCACCAGCATAATGGGGCCGACCGGATTACAGCCCATGGTTTTGCAGGTCAAGATGGCGATGGGAATAAAGACGTTCGCGACTGCGTTGTTTACCATCACCTGCGTCAGCAGGAACGGCACCAGGAAGAATACCAGCCCAATGAGATAATTATTGGGGGTATCTCCCAAGAGATTGGAAATCTGAGAACCGATCAGATCTCCAGCTCCAGTATTGGTCAGTGCGGTGCCGATTGCCAGTGTGCCGACATACAGCATGGCAATTCCATTTTGAGAAGCCGCCCCATAAGCCTCCTTTGCATTTAGCGTTCCACTGAGCACCATGATCAGCGCACCGGCCATCGTGACCTCCCAGGTGGGAATGCCGGTCCACTGGGCGGTCAGCAGGCCCAAAATAACGAGGATAAATGTAACAGTCGCAATTTTTTCCTGCACAGGCCCCAGCTTTGCCTGAGAGGAAGATGATCTTTGCCCCAGCTCTTGAATGGCGACATCCGGGCGCTCCGGAGCAAATTTAGGTGCGATAAAGATTGCATACAGTACAACCACCACCAGCATTGGCAGGCGCGCGATCATCATATCCCAGATTTGGAGCATATGGTCCGTATATTGATATGTTTCTAAATAACCGTTATACTGCGCATAATATACTGCTGCGGTACCAATGGGCAGTACGCCGATCGTACTGATAGAAGTAAGGCCGATGGAAAACATCACTTTGGACC
>CASEPH010000491.1 GCA_949289625.1 uncultured Clostridia bacterium
CCGGGTTTGAGGAAGTTGTTGACCATCTCGTTCTTCCGGCTCTCCGGCTGAATAAACTCCGGGTGCTCGTTGATATAGTCCATAAGCCGGTCGGCATATTTGCTCATTTTAAAGAAGTAGGCCTCTTCCTCCGCATCCACGCAGGGGCGTCCGCAATCCGGGCACTTTCCATCCACCAGCTGGCTTTCGGTCCAGAAGGACTCACAGGGCGTGCAGTATTTGCCCACATACTTTCCCTTGTAGATGTCCCCCTGCTCATAGAGACGTTTGAAGATCTTCTGCACCTTGGCCATATGCTCGGGGTCCGTGGTGCGGACAAACTTGTCATAAGAGGTATTCATCAGATCCCAAATCCGCTTGATCTCCCCGGATACGTTGTCCACATGCTGCTGGGGCGTGATGCCGGCAGCCTCAGCCTTTTCCTGGATCTTCTGACCATGCTCATCGGTGCCGGTCTGGAAATACACGTCAAAGCCTGCCATACGCTTATAGCGGGCAATGGCGTCAGCCAAGATGATTTCATAGGTATTGCCAATATGGGGCTTGGCCGAGGTATAGGCAATGGCGGTGGATATATAGTAGGGTTTTTTCTCCATGGTAAAAGCTCCCTTCCTGAAGTTTAAAAGCACATTATAGATTATCATACCCAAAACTGTCTGGTAAATCAAGTATTTTTTCGGTTTCAGGATTAGGCAGTAGTTTTTCCGTCATCTTTACTGGTCTATTGAAGATTTTTCACAAATTTTCTGAGCTTCAGCAAGTTTTTTTATGTTTTTTCTCCGGTTGGCAGTTCAAACCTCTTGCACTTCCTGAGGCAGTGTGCTAAACTAATAAGCGTACGAAGAATCTCTTCGCAACACGGTTAATTACTTTTGGAAAGGAAGTTCTTGATTATGGCTAAGTACAGAATCCAGAGAGCTAAGGGCGTAGAGGGCAGCACGATCTATACCTACACCGCCCCCGGCCACAATGAGTGTGTCCCCACCCGTCTGTTTGACGTAGACGGCGGCGGCGCCAACGACATCGAAGGCGGCAAGATGATCATGGGTATCACCTATTTCGTACCCGGCGGCGGATGCGATTACGGTGCCAACCCCCTGGAGTCCATTTACTACATCCTCACCGGTGAAATGACCCTGAAGACCGCCGATGGCGAGACTGTACTCCATGCCGGTGACGCATTCCACTGTGCCGGCGGCGTTGAGAAGTCTGTCACCAACACCGGTACCGAAGTCTGCCAGATGCTGGTTTGCCTGCTGCCTCCTCAGAAGTAAGCAATCAAATTTCATGCACTGACATTTCCTTTTTGATTCATCTGCCGATTTCTCGGCTCTGAATACACTATACTAATCAAGGAGTTGTTTACAATGCCCAAGGTTTATAATGGCGATCTTACCAAGATGTTTGACATCTCTGGCAAGAAAGCAATGATTTTCGGCGGCGCTGGCGGCTTTGGCGAGGCTATCGCTGCTGGTTACGCTGCCAACGGCTGCTCCGTCTGCATTTCTTCCCGCAGCGAAGAGAAGCTGAAGGCTGCCAAGGAGAAAATCGAGGCTGCTGCCGCTCCTGGCGTTAAGGTCATGTACATTGCCGGCGACGCTGGCGACGAAGAGTTTGTCAAGAAGGCTGTGGAAGTTGTCACTGGTCCCGACGGCCTCGGCGGCTGCGACATCCTGGTCAATGCACAGGGCATCAACAAGAAGATGTGGTCCTGGGAGATCGACACCGATTACTTCGAGAAGATGCTCCACACCAACATCACCTCTCTGATGCTCACCTGCAAGTACTTCGGCAACTGGATGAAGTCCAACAATGTCGAAGGCGCGGAGAAGATCCCCGCTGAGAAGTTCGAAGCTGGCAAGGCTAACCCCAACCAGGGCTATGGCAAGATCATCAACTTCGGTTCTGTCCGTGGCATCCGTGCTGTGGCTAACGGCGGTAACGGCAACGTTCCCTACAACACCACCAAGGGTGCTGTGGAGATGCTGACCAAGGCTTATGCTGCTGACCTGCGTCCCAACATCCAGGTCAACGCCATCGGCCCCACCATCACCTATACTCCTATGATGGTTGGTCTGCTGCCCCCCGATGAGACTGTCCGCAACAACATTGCTAACAGCCTGCCCGCACAGCGTATCGGCTACGAGATCGACGTGGTTGGCCCCGCTATCTTCCTGGCCTCCGCTGCTTCCGACATGGTTACCGCTACCACCATCTATCCCGATGGCGGCCTGGTGGCTACCTCCTAATTGCAGCTTTAGGAACAAATATTGGGTGCGCTGCACTGGCAGCGCACCCTTTTTGTCTCCAATACCAGCGGCAAATGGCCTTCTTTTACGCCATATGTTATGTGATTCCCGGAGGTTTTTCATGAAAAAATGCATTTTCCTCCTGCTGTTGCTGGCTCTGTTGACCGGCTGTTCCCTCCCATGGTCTGACGTTCAGAAGCAGGATCATACGGTCTATGCCATGGACACCGTCATGACGCTGACTGCCTATGGGGATAACGCAGAGACCGCGCTGAGCGCTGCTGAGGCGGAGATCTATCGTTTGGATGCCCTGTTGTCCATCTCCAATGCCAACAGCGATATTTATCATCTCAATCAAGCTAAGTCCGCAGAGGTGGATCTGGAAACTGGCGCACTGCTGCAACGGGCCCTGGAGCTGGCAACTCTGACAGATGGCGACTTTGATCCCACGGTATTTCCGCTGACGGTCCTCTGGGGTTTTTATTCTCAGGACGGGACCTATGATTATCATATTCCCACTGACCAAGAACGGGAAACTGTCCTGCAGCATGTGGGCTACGAGAAGCTTTTGGTGGAGGCGGACGCAGCGGAGGATTCTACCGGAACTGTTGCCGCCACATTGACCGATTCGGAGGCCGGGGTGGATTTGGGCGGCATTGCCAAGGGCTATACCGCGCAGCGGGTATTGTCGGTCCTGGAGACCGCAGGCGTCGATTCGGCGGTGATCTCCTTGGGGGGCAATGTTGGAACCTTAGGGCGGAAACCCGACGGCAGTCTTTGGACTGTGGCGGTGGAGGACCCGGCCCAGAGCGGAGAATATTTGGCCACACTGTCATTGGACGGCGGGTACTACGCCATCACCTCCGGCGCCTATCAGCGGTATTTTGAGGAAAACGGCGTACGCTATCATCACATTTTAGACCCGGAAACCGGGGCCCCTGCAGACACCGATCTTCAAAGCGTCACCATTGTCTCCAAGGACGGCACCCAGGCTGACGCTCTGAGCACCGCCCTCTTTGTCAAGGGCTTTGATGAAGCCGTGGCCTTCTGGCGAGCACACGCCGATGCGTTTGAAATGGTGTTGGTAACCGATACGGAGCTTTACGCCACCAGTGGCCTCACCATATCCTCCCAGCGCACTGTGCATACACTGGAGGTGGAGCCTTGACCATAAAGAAACGGGAACTGATTTTGCTGATCGTGTTGATTGCAGCTTTGGCCCTATGGGCCCTGTGGCCAAAGTCTCCGGGAAATGCCGTGGAGGTGCGTGTGGACAGCCAGGTGATTGGTTCCTATCCTCTGTCCGAGGATCTGACGCTGCCGCTGTCCGGATACAACGATTTTTCCCTAACGCTGATCGTTCAGAATGGTAAGGCTTATGTGGAGGATTCCACCTGCCCGGACCTGATCTGTCAGCACCACGCCCCCATTTCGGAAGCAGGCGCCCAAATCGTCTGCCTGCCCGCCCGAATCGTCATTACCGTCACAGGAGAGGAGGGTGGCGTGGATGCCGTCACACAATAAGACAAAACAGCTGACCACGCTGGCCCTGCTGGCCGCCGTAGCAGTGGTTCTGTCCTGGATCGACAGCCTGATCCCCGTATCCGCTGCTCTGCCCGGTGCAAAACTGGGACTGGCTAATTTGTCGGTTTTTGCCGGACTGTATCTGCTTGGTCCCGTTCCTGGCGCCATTCTGTGCCTGCTGAAAATCTTGTTGTCCACCTTCCTCTTTGGCAACGCCTATTCCCTTTTCTACTCCCTGGCAGGCGGCATTTTGAGCTATGTCGCGATGGTGTTGTTGCGCTCCCATTGTTCCGCCGTATTTGTCTCTATCATTGGCGGCATGTTTCACAATCTGGGGCAGCTTTTGGTGGCTGCCGTGATCCTGGAGACCATGGGACTACTTTCCTACTTGCCAGTGCTGCTGCTCTGCGGCTTGGGGGCCGGATGCGCCATTGGCGTCGCGGGCGGCATCTTAGTCTCTCGCTGTCAAAAAGCGCTGCAGCTGTCACCGCCCGGAAAGGAGCATTCAAATGATCCAGATTAGCCCCGCATCTCCCCAAGAGTGTCTGCTTGGAGCCGAGTTGCTTTGTCAGATGTGGCAGGATTCAACCCCGCCGCAGCTGGCCGAAGAACTATCCACCCAGGTTTCCTCCGGAGATACCGTCCTTTTTCTTGCACGAGATAACGGCACGCCTGTGGCGGTGGCGCAATGTGGTTTGCGGCACGACTATGTGGAAGGTTCAAAAACCTCCCCCGTTGGTTTCTTGGAGGGAATCTATGTGACGCCAGAATATCGCCGGCAGGGAATTGCCGCCCGGCTCTGCCGTGCCTGTGAGCATTGGGCGGTTCAAAAAGGTTGTTCCGAATTTGCCAGCGACTGCGAGCTTCAAAATACAGATAGCTACCAATTTCACAAAAAGGTAGGCTTTGCGGAAGCCGGCAGGATTATCTGCTTTCTCAAGCGTCTCTCAGAGTAATGATGCTCAGATTATAGTTGAAAGTCCCGGCAGATCCTGCCGGGACTTTTTTTCGCATTTCAGACAATTTTCTAGTGTTCCTTTCTTTGCCATCTGTATAATGTAGCCAAAAATAGACAGCAAAGATTATGCGTTATTCCGAGTAGACAAATGGAGGTTCCATTTATACAATTATGTTGTATTTATTAAGGAATTGTAAACTGCTGATGACGCAGGGAGCAATTCAGAAGAAAGGAGAAAGAACCATGTCAAAGAAATTGATCGCCATGTTGTTGGCTCTCAGCATGCTGCTTTGCCTGCTGGCCGGCTGTGGCGGCGACACTTCTGCTTCGGCATCCACTTCTAAGGAAGAGTCGACCGCTTCTGTAGAGGAGACGCCTGCGGATGAAGTCCCCGAGGCATCCGAAGCCCCTGAAGAAGTTCCTAGCTCCGTTCAGGAGCCTGGTTCCGCTCAGGAGCCCGCTGTGGAAGCCCCCACCAATGAATACTACTCTGAGCACATTGGTGTATATGACTACGAACTTCCCATCTTCTCTGAGCCACTAGAGCTCTCCATCTTCTGGGTCCAGCTGGGCGCCATGGGCGGCGCAGAGCAGCCCCTGAAGAAGGATCTTCTGTTCTGGCAGCGCGTTCAGGAGAAGCTGGGTGTCACCCTGGACTTTGTTCAGAACAGCGAGGCCGTCTGCAATGAGCAGTACAATCTGATGATCGCCTCCGGCGATATGACCGACCTGATCTATGAGTCCAACTGTGGCGCCATGGGCGCATCCTCTGTCTATAACGGCGGCTATGACAAGGCCATCGAGGACGAGGTCTATGTGGATCTCACTGAGCTGATCCCCGAGTATGCCCCCAACTACTATGATATCCTTCAGAAGGACCCCAACGTCCTGCGGGATCTGTCCACCGATACCGGTAAGCTCTATTCCATCGCCATGATCTATGACCAGCCCCAGGGCGTCCGTGAAGGCCCTCTGGTCCGTGCAGACTATTTGGCTGACACTGGTCTGGAGGATCCCGTCACCACCGAGGACTGGATGGCGGTCTTTGAGGCTATGAAGGCCAACGGCGTTCAGTATCCCGCCGGCATCAGCAACAGCGGCGACATTCGCGGCGGCTTCTTCTGCACCGCATTCGGCACCTCCGGCGGCCACGCCTTTAAGGTGGATCTTGCCTCTGATACGCTGGTATACGATGGCACCTCCGATGAGCTCCGGGATTTCATTACATATTTCCGGGAGCTGTGGGAAAAGAATCTGGTTACCCCCGACTACATGAATATGCAGATGTTTGACGACTCCCTGCAGACCTCCGGTGCCACCGCTCTGTTTGGCGGTATGGACCGCGACCTCACCAACATGAAGACCAACTACGGTCTGGACCTGAAGGCCGTTCCCATGACCTATCCCGAGGGTGCGGAAGCTCCCAAGCAGATCAACTATGAGTACGCCAAACAGCGTACCTCCGGTATGAAGAACATTGTTATCACCACCGCCTGCGAGGACGTGGAAGGCGCTCTGCAGTTCCTGGATTGGTTCTACAGCACCGATGGCGCTTCCGCCGTCAACTTCGGTTTTGAAGAGGGCGAGAGCTATGAAGTGGTGAACGGTGTCAAGCAGCTGCTGCCCTTCATGCTGGATCGGGACGAGAATCTGGTGAGCTATCAGGTGATCTACTCTCTGGATGAGGGTCCCGGCCTGCAGATTGTCAACAAGAACAATCCCATCAACGAGGACTACGTCATCGCTGCCAAGGACACCTGGCTGGGCTATGACACCTCCAAGGCCATCTATTCCTCCACGCCTACCCTGACCTTTACCGCCGAGGAAGCCGAGGATATGGCTGCTGTCAACTCCGACATTTACACCTATGTGGCCACGGAGATCTCCAAGTTTATGACCTGCCAGACCGAACTGACTGACGAGACCTGGGCTAACTACTGCGCAGAGGTCGAGAGCATGGGCCTCAGCGAACTCCAGGGCTTCTATGAAGCAGCGTATGCTCGTTATGAGCAGAGATAAATCCTCCAACCATAGTACAGGCGGCGCGGAAAATATTCCGCGCCGCCCACTGCAATTCCCACATCAAGAAAGGAAGCAGGTAACCATGAGCGATTTTAAAACCGTATATCCCGGTCAGTACAGTCCCCGGGAACAGGAGATCCTGGACGCCACCCGCAAACAACTAGATGCCCAAATCGGAAAGCCCACCCTATTCCCCGTTACCCCCGCCGATCCCACGCTGATGAAGCTCTATGCCAACGCCTGGGACCCCTGGAACCCCCTGTTCAACGACGAAGCCTACGCCAAAAACACAAAGTATGGCTCCATCATTGCTATCCCCTGCTGGAAGGAGCCTGGAGCCATGTTCCCCATGCTGCCCATGAACTACGGCGACAAGCTTCAGCGGGCCAATGACGGCGGTGCCTTCACCATGTACGCCCCCATTTTGCCCGGAGATACCTTCACCACCGTTTGCGACGATATGATTATTGAAGATCTCACGCCTCCCGAAGGCAGCACCGGTCGTTATATGCGTCTGGAGGGTCGCGGCAGTTTGTACAATCAGCGGGGCGAACTGGTCATGACCGGCGTCACCCGGGGCCACAACGTCTTTTCCTTCTATCGGGACGACTACACCGGCCCCAAGGGCCCCCTTTTGGGCGGTGGTCCCGGCGGCCCGGGTGGTCCGGGCGGAAAAGGTCCTCGAATGCATATGCCGGAGGTCCATCATTATACCGAGGAGGATTGGGAATACATCTCCGAACTCTGGGCCCAGGAGAAGATCCGCGGTGCAGAGCCCCTCTACTGGGAGGATGTCTCCGTAGGAGATCACCCCACTCCCATCTGTTCCGGCCCCTGGACGGAAATGGATATGATTAAGGGCCACGGGCTTCAGATCATGGGCCAGCAGCCCCTCCGGGACATTATCAAAACCAAGGAAGGCCGGCAGCGGATGCAGCCCTTCGCCGACGCCTATGGCATCTATTATTTCGACACCGCTGCCCACTACTGCCACCGGAATCAGCCCGGCGGCCGAGCCATGTTCTACAACACCACTGGCAGGAATATGCTGATTCGGCTGCTGACCAATTATATGGGTGACGACGGTTGGCTACGCTATATCGACTGGCACTTTATGAGCGACGATGGCACCCCGGACAGCTTCTTGGCCCAGGTCCCTGAAACCGCCGGACGGTGCGTGGATCATCACGGCATGTGCTCCGACTGCATCATCGGCAAAGGCTATGTGACGAAAAAATACATCAACGACCAGCAGGAACACTGCATTGACCTGATCTGCTGGGCCGAGAACTGGCCCGACGGCGGTATCGCCCAGGTCATTGCCGCCACGGTGATTCTGCCCTCCAGGAACACCTGACAAAGGGACAGCGCAAAAGCCGGTGGGAAATTGCAATCCAATTTCCCACCGGCTTATTCTTCTTTCTTGGAAACACCTCAGCATTACGCCATGCCCGCAAAATCCCGGACCATCTTCCGCCGCAGCACAATGGCCAGGATCATGCTCAAAAACTCCGCCACTGCTACGGAAGCCCAAACCATTTCCAGCCGTTCCGTCAGACTCAAAAGCCAGGCAATGGGCACCATAAAGATCAGCTGCCGGCAGAGATTCACCACCAGGGTATACCGGCTACGCCCAAGGGACTGGAAGGAGGAAGACAAAATCACAGCCGTAGCGCCAAAAGGCAAACTGAGACAGGTCAGCCGCAAAGCCACCGTGCCGATGGCAAACATATTTTCCGTGGCGGAAAACAGCTCCAGCAGTTGGGTGGGGCAGAGTTCAAAGATCACCAGCAGCAGGCACATGAGAATCAATGCCACCGCCAGGGCCAGGTGGATGGTCTTATGGACCCGATCCATTTTCCCAGCACCGTAGTTGTAGGAGATCATGGGGATCGTCCCGTTGTTCAGTCCAAAGACCGGCATAAAGGCAAAATTCTGCAGTTTAAGCCAGATACCAAAGGCAGCCGTAGCCGTGGTGGAAAAGCCCAACAGGATCTGATTCATGCAGAAGCTCATGGCAGAACCCAGTCCCACGGTAATGATGGAGGGAATCCCCACGGAATAGATCTCCTTCAGCGAACGTCCATCCGGAAGCATAGCCTGAAGATGAAGGCGAACAGAATTCTGCTTTTTCATGGCCATGAGGAAAGCGACAATTGCCGCCACAATCTGCCCCAGTACCGTAGCCACGGCGGCACCGGTGACACCCATTTCCGGAAAGGGTCCAATGCCAAAGATCAGCAGCGGATCAAAAATAATGTTGAAAACAGCGCCTGTGGCCTGGGAAATCATGGAACACACCGTGTGTCCCGTGGCCACCAGCAGTTTTTCAAAGTTTTGACCAAAAAATGCACCAAAGGACACCACGCACACCACGGAAAGATAGGCGACGCCATCCTCCACGATCTCCGCCACATTTGTCTGCATCCGGTAATATGGGCCCACCACAAAGAGTCCTACCAGCACAAATATGACACAGTAGCACACAGACAGGAACACCGCCACGTTGGCAATCTTTTCTGCATCCCGCTGCCGCTGCTGTCCCAGATAGCGAGGCACCAGCGCATTGACGCCCACCCCGGTGCCTACGCCGATGGCCGTGATGATATTCTGCATGGGAAATGCGATGGATACCGCAGTCAGCGCATTTTCACTAATCTGGGCCACAAAAATGGAGTCCACCACATTATATAAAGCCTGAATGAAGAATGAGATCATCATGGGGATACTCATCACCATTAGCAGCCGGCCGATCGGCATGGTTCCCAATTTGTTTTCCTGTGCCATGGTCATCCTCCGTATTTCAAAAAATTGACCCAGAGGTTCGCCTCCGAGCCCTTTCATTATAACGCACTTTTGTCGAAATGGAAAGATGTTTTGTAGCAGAAACTTCTTTTCCTCGAATTCCGTTTTGTTTAGAAAAAGTTCATAAGAAAATACTTGTTAAATTGTGCAAATTGACACTTGTAGAATCCTTGCCATTGGGCTATTATATATCCGTTAGCACTCAAGGCGAAAGAGTGCTAACGCAACGCTTGTAGAACCATGACAGGCCCTGTCGGGCCGTCATATAACACAATTAAGGAGGAACCATTATGAAACTCGTACCCCTGTCTGACAGAGTCATTGTCAAGATGGTAGAGGTGGAGGAAACCACCGCTTCCGGTATTATCCTGGCTTCCAGCGCCAAAGAAAAGCCCTCTGTGGCCGAGATCGTGGCCGTAGGCCCCGGCGGCATGGTGGACGGAAACGAAGTTAAGATGACGGTTCAGGTAGGCCAGAAGGTCATCATCGCCAAGTATGCCGGCACCGAAGTCAAGCTGAACAAAGAAGAATACACCATCGTTCGTCAGAGCGATATTCTCGCAGTTGTGGAATAATTTGGAGGTAATTGATTATGGCGAAACAGATCATTTTCGGCGAGGAAGCTCGCAAAAAGCTCCAGTCTGGCATTGACCAGCTGGCCAATACCGTCCGTGTCACCCTGGGCCCCAAGGGCCGCAATGTGGTGCTGGATAAGAAGTACGGCAATCCCCTCATCACCAACGATGGCGTGACCATCGCCAAGGAAGTGGAACTGGAGGACGCCTTTGAGAACATGGGCGCTATGCTGGTTCGCGAAGTCGCCACCAAGACCAACGACGTGGCTGGCGACGGTACCACCACCGCCACCGTTCTGGCCCAGGCCATCGTAAATGAAGGCCTCAAGAACGTCACCGCTGGTGCCAATCCCATGGTCATGCGGAAGGGCATTTCCAAGGCTGTGGCTGCTGCCGTAAAGGCCATCAAGGGCAACTCCCAGATGGTTTCCGGCTCCTCCGACATTGCTCGTGTCGGCACCGTCTCCTCCGGGGACGACACCATCGGCGCACTGATTGCCGAGGCCATGGAAAAGGTCACCTCCAACGGTGTCATCACCATTGAAGAGGGCAAGACCGCAGAGACTCAGCTGGATGTGGTAGAAGGCATGCAGTTTGACCGGGGCTATATCTCCCCCTACATGGCCACCGACAGCGAGACCATGGAGTGCGTTATGGATGATGCCCTGCTGCTGATCACCGACAAGAAGATCTCCAGCATTCAGGATCTGCTGCCCATTTTGGAGCAGGTCATGAAGTCCGGCCAGAAGCTGCTGATTGTGGCTGAGGATGTGGAGGGCGAGGCCCTGACCACCCTGCTGCTCAACAAGATCCGCGGCGTGCTGAATGTGGCCTGCGTCAAGGCCCCCGGCTATGGCGACCGTCGGAAGGAAATGCTCAAGGATATTGCCATTCTCACCGGCGGTGAAGTGATTTCCTCCGATCTGGATATGGATCTGAAGGATACCACCATGGATCAGCTGGGCCGTGCCCATCAGGTCCGCATCACCAAGGACGACACCACCATCGTGGACGGCGCTGGTGATCCTGCTGCCATCCAGGCCCGGATCGCTGAGATCCATGCCCTCATCGGCAACACTGAGTCCGAATACGACAAAGAAAAGTACAACGAGCGTCTGGCAAAGCTCTCCGGCGGCGTAGCTGTCATTAAGGTAGGCGCACAGACCGAGACTGAGATGCATGAGATGAAGCTCCGCATTGAGGACGCTCTGAATGCTACCCGTGCCGCTGTGGAAGAGGGCATTGTTGCCGGCGGCGGTACCGCCTATGTCAACGCTATTCCCGCAGTCACCGAGCTGGTTGCCACCCTGGAGGGTGATGAAAAGACCGGCGCAGCCATTGTTGCCAAGGCTCTGGAGGCTCCTGTCCGTCAGATCGCCTACAATGCTGGCGTAGACGGCTCTGTGATCTTTGATCGGATCATGAATTCCGGTAAGGTTGGCTTTGGTTACAACGCCTACGACGAGGAGTACTGCGACATGATCCTCACCGGTATTGTGGATCCCACCAAGGTGACTCGTACCGCCCTGGAGAACGCCGCTTCCATCGCTTCCTGCGTCCTGACCACCGAATCCCTTGTGGCTGAAAAGCCCAATCCCCAGCAGGATGCTGCCATTGCTGCTGCCCAGGCTTCTGCCGCTGGCCAGGGTATGTATTAATCCTTAAAAAACGATTTCCGGACGCCGCTGCTGCGGCGTCCGGTTTTTCTCTCCCGATCCCCGGTTGCTTTTCTGGTTCACAGGCATTATAATAATAGTTAGTTCAATATGGTAAGCACATCATTTACAGGCCCCTCGGGGGCTTTGCCGTTTTTCAGAAAAGAAGGGATCGTTTGCCGCACTCCACCCCAACCTCCAATGATTTTTCCGTGGGCAGCGTATGGCGGATCATTGTCCGTATGGCTGTACCCATCACGCTGGCACAGCTCATCAACATTCTCTATAACATCGTAGACCGTATGTACATCGGCCATATTGATGGTGCCGGTGCGCTGGCACTGACAGGCCTTGGCCTTTGCCTGCCCATTATTTCGGCAGTCATGGCTTTTGCCCGGCTCTCCGGCATGGGCGGCGGTCCCCTGTGCTCCATTGAACGGGGCAAGGGCAACCTGGAGGAAGCAGAACGCATTATGGGCAATTCCTTCACGCTTCTGATCATCTTTGCCGTAGTTCTGACCATACTGGGCGAAATCTTCCTGCAACCCCTTTTATTCGCCTTTGGCGCCAGTTCTGATACCATCGAATATGCGATGGACTACGCCAGAATTTATCTGGCAGGCAACATTTTTGTGCTCATTTCCCTGGGTATGAACAACTTTATCAACGCCCAAGGCTTTGCCCGGATGGGCATGCTCACCACCCTTTTGGGAGCTGTGGCCAATATTCTGCTGGACCCGCTGTTCATCTTTGTGTTCCATTGGGGCGTTCAAGGGGCCGCATTGGCCACTGTAATCTCTCAGGCGCTTTCTGCCATTTGGGTCATAAAATTTCTCACGAGTAAACGGGCCATTTTGCGGCTGCGGCTTTCCTACCTCCGGCTCCACTGGGACCGGGTCCGGCGTATTCTGGGACTGGGCTTCTCCGGCTTTGTTATGGCTCTGACCAACTCCGTGGTCCAAGTGGCCTGCAACTCGGTGCTTTCCGTATTTGGCGGAGACCTCTATGTGGGCGTAATGACCGTCATCAACTCCATTCGCGAAGTGGTCTCCATGCCCGTACAGGGTATCACAAACGCATCGGAGCCGGTGCTGGGCTTTAACTATGGCGCAGGAAAGGCCAAGCGTGTCCGTCAAGGAATCGTATTTATCTCTATCTGCGCCGTGTGCTATTCTGTCCTGGTCTGGCTGCTGATCCGCTGTTTCCCCGAATTTCTCATTCGCATCTTTAACGAAGATCCGGAGCTGATTGACGCAGCCATTCCTGCTCTGCATCTGTATTTTTGCGCCTTCTTTATGATGGCCATGCAATTTGCCGGGCAGAGCACCTTTGTGGCTCTGGGAAAAAGCAAGCAGGCTGTCTTTTTCTCCATTTTCCGAAAGGTCATTATCGTGGTTCCCCTGACCCTTTGGCTGCCCTATGTTGGTGACTTAGGCGCTTCGGGCGTATTTTGGGCGGAAGGCATTTCCAACGTCATTGGCGGCGTTACCTGCTTTGGCACCATGCTGCTGACGGTCTACCGGCCCCTGGGCCGGGATGATCTGCCCACTCCTTAATTTATACGGAAAGAAGGGCTCCCTATGGAACATCTGTTTCTCATCAATCCTCAGGCCGGCAGAACCAATCCCACCGCCGGAATCACTGCCGCGGCGAAAGCCTTGTGCAGCAAGCTAAAGGAGCCCTTTGACCTGATCGTTTCCCAGCACCCTGGTCATCTGACGGAAGTGGCTCGCAAGGCAGGGCAATCCGGCCGTCCCCTGCGGCTCTATGCCTGCGGCGGAGACGGCACCCTCAACGAAGTAGTTTCCGGTGCCGTAGGCTGGGAGAATCTCTCCGTCACCTGTATCCCCTGCGGTTCCGGCAACGACTATATCAAGCAGTTTCCCCATCCGGAGGCCTTTTGTGATTGGAACGGCTTTGCAGCGCCCGAAACCCGGCAGGTAGATCTCATTTCCGCCGGAACCCATTATGCCGTCAACGTCTGCTCCGTGGGCTTTGATGCCCGAATCGGCACCTCTATCAACGCATTTCGGCATCTGCCGCTGCTTTCCGGACCAAGAGCCTATCAGGCTAGCGTAGTGGTCAATCTCATTAAGGGAATTGCCAAGCCCTGCCGGGTGGAGCTGGAGGACGGCACCGTTGCCGACGGGGATCTCACCATGGTCTGCGTCTGCAACGGCAGCTGGTATGGCGGCTCCTTTCACCCCGTTCCCGAGGCCAGCATCTCCGATGGGCTTTTGGATGTTTTGGTGGTCAAACAGGTCTCCCGACTCACTGTGGCCCGTGTGATTCGGGCCTATCAAAAGGGCCAATATGCCGACTATCCCGAGCTGATTTCCCACCACCGTGTCCGTTCCCTTCGTATTACTACGCCACAGCCCGAGCCGGTCAATTTGGATGGAGAGCTGATTTTCAGCAACGACCTGGCCATCGAGGTATTGCCCTCTGCCCTTCGTTTTTTTGCCCCCGCCAAAGCTTGGCAGCCGTAAAACACCCCCTGCTTTCCAACATACGTCGCCGTATCGGAAGCAGGGGGTTCTTTTTAGGACTTTGTCTTTGGTTCCCGATAAAAGGTCCCAGGGGTGGTATCTTCAAATTTTCGAAAGGCCCGATTCATGGTCAACGCGCTGCTGTAGCCCACCTGAGACAGGGTTTCCTTCACCGTCACCCCTTGTGACAACAGCTCTTTGGACAAAGCAATCCGTTTTTGGTGAATATATTCCAGGGGGCGGATACTCCGGTACTTTTTCAGCATCCGGCTCAGGTATACCGGGTTGATGCTCACCGCATCCGCAACGCTTGCCACATTGAGGTTTTGATCCGTGAAGTGCGCATCCATATATTCCACCGCCCGCTGGATCCACAGAGGCTCCTGTTCCTCCTCCTGCTTCCGGGCAATGATGGCGTCGAAAATGGCGTCCACCTCCCGGGAAATCTCCTGAAGGGACCCGGCATGGACGATTCGAGGTCCCGCCTGAAGCTCCACCAAAAACTCTGGAGAAAACTCCTCCTCCAAAGAATCGAATACATGCAGAATATCGTTGATGATCCCATAGGCCCGGATCATATAAACCTGAACCGTGGGCCTGGTATGGCCAAATTCTGCGTCCAGCATCCGGTGTACCAGTTCCCGCGCCGCCTCATAATTGCCGCTGCGGATATGGTTACCCAGGGCCCGCTCAAATTCAAAATGCTCTACCCGTTCCTTGGCAATATGGTTCTCCGTCTGCTGGTCATAGAGCAGCACCCGGGCATCATCTCCCGCCATGGCACGATAGTCCAGCAGTGCCTTGACCTGAGTAAATGCTGTGGGAATGGAGGTATAGCCCCGATGAATTCCGGAAACAGAAAAGCTTACCACCGTGTCATAGTGCGCTTCAAACACCTTGGCTGCCTGTTCCGCCGCCTTGGCCACAGATTCCAGTGCAACCTCATCCGGCTCCAGCAGGTTCAGCAGCCCCATCAGCTCCCCCTGCACCGTCAGGACATGGCAGATATTTTTTTCCCGCACCAGATCCTCCATCACATTTCGGACCAAAAAGCGGACATACCGCAGGCTCTCCTGATTGTCCGGGATCTCCTCTCCCACACTGAAGGGCACATCGGAATGGATTACAATGGCCATCAGAGCAAACCGATCGGATGGCAAATCCACATGAAATTCCCGACAGTTTGCCTGAAATTCCTCCGGGGACAGCCGGTTGCTGCCCACCAAATCCGCAAGAAAGGCCTCACGAGCAAGATTGGCTGCGTTCATGGTCTGCTGCTCCAGTTCCTTCTTCAGCGCTGCGTTTTCTCTGCGCAGCGCCTCCAGTTCCTCATCCATATGCGTCCCTCCTTCTTAATTATCATAGCCTGTTACGGCTAAATTTTCAAGATTTTTGTTTTTCCTTTGTCCCCATTTCCTTTTTCAGATGGCTTGCTTTTTATGTCCCTGGCTGATATACTAAAATTACATTACTTGGGTGGTTTTCACCACAACCGGGAGGTATTTCTATGAAACGAAAGATCCTTGCGCTGACCATACTTTTTTTGTTTGCTCTGTTTACCGGCTGTTCCGGAAGCAACCCAGTTGTTCCGCTTCCCTCCTCCACCACAGAACCATCCCTCACCGTTTCCCCAGCAGCGGAGCCATCCCCCTCTCCCTCTGAGGTCACACCGGCTCCCTCTGCCAGCCAGGCAATTCCCCCTGCTTCCTCCCCAACGGCGGAGCCTACACCCACGCCGACAGAAATGGTGAACGGTGATCTGACCGATGGCGTAGTTTTGGGACGCAGCGTATTCCTGCACCCCTCTGGCGTAGCCTTCTGGGGCGCCGACACCGCTCTCTGTTCCGCGCTGACCGATGACTCCGGCATGCTATACGACTATGTGGTGGAAGGAACCCTGTCCTCGGATCTGTGGTGCGTGGCCATCGTGGACGACGACGGCTTCCTGGGCACCTCCGACGGCCTGTTCCGATTCAGCCTGTCGGAATTTGAACAGGGCTCCGCAGAGATGGAACTTCTCAACGAAACAGCCCTGTACGACGGTTTCTCCATCTATGACGGGCAGATTTACTATCTCTCCGGCAACACCCTGTATGCCATGCCCCAATCTGGCGGCTCCACTACGCAGATCGCATCCAACGTACTGGACTACAGCATTACCAACCAGGGCGTCTACTTTACCGACGAAAACGGCGGCCTGTACCGTAAGCCCTTCGGGGATGGCCAGCAGGAACTGCTGACGAACACGCCTGCTGAAACTCGTTTCATGCTCCATGGCAGCACCGTCTATTACTGGACCCCCAGCGGCCTGGTCTATTCCTGGACCTCCGGTTCTGATTCCCAGGAACTGCCTCTGGCAAATGCTGTGGATCCCTCGGAGTGCGTTTGGCCCGCAGATGATATTTTAATTTACACAGACACCAACGGCGACGTCCATGAGTATTCCCTCACCACTGGCGCCGACGTTCTGCGGGATGAACTCTATACCCTGCCGGAAAAGGAAAAGGGCTTTTTATCGGGAAATATGCTCTACTACTCCTATTCCACCAGCGCTTACTGGGACAACCTGGTCACCGGTGACAGTGACGGCGTCTCCTTCAGTGAGTTTGCCGACGCCGAGCCCAGCGAGACTGCTGCACCTGTGGAATCCCGAGACCCGGCTGATTTTGACATCTCCTCCGGGCTGAAGATAGATATATCCGGCGACAAACAGATCCTGTCCAACGACTATTTCTCCGTAGCGCTTCCCGCATCCCCCAGCTGGGATGTAGAGGTCACTGACGCCAACACCATTGTCTTCTACTATCCTCCCGCACGGGACGCCGGGTATGGCGGCAATTTTGTGACCATCCAGGCCTTCGACTGGTCCGACAATACCTATGCGGATTTCCCCCACTGGACCATGGCTGGTATGGATCCCTATAAAAAGTACATTGCCATCTTCCCCACAGACGTCCGCTACGATCCCAGCGACGCTACCCAGCAGGCGGAATTTCAGATCCTCTCTTCCGCTGCCCAGGCCATTGATGATACGGAGAACCCGGATGGCAATCCCTTTGAAATATACGACCCCTGATTTTTCGGCAAATAAAATTACAGGCAGGAAACCGGTTCGGTTTCCTGCCTGCATTGCTTATTGTGATTCTTCCCGGGCATGCAGCAGCGGCTGCCGTTTGCTCCATCGTCCGGAATAGTAGTATCCCCCCGCCATAATGGTGGAGACAAATCCCGCCAAGGCGTTGCCCAGCCAAAAGCCCTCCAGACCCATCACATGGCCCAGCAGAATGCACAGGCCGATTCTGGCCACCACACCATCCATAATGCAGATCACCAGGCCCAGCATGGCATGGCCAACGCCGTCCACCACAGAATAGGGCGCCGTCATGGAGCAGATGGAAAGCACCCACACCACAGCAATCCACATATACCGGGGTGCCATGGCTATGACCTCCGGGTCCTTGCTGAACAATCCAAAAATCTGCTTGGAGAACAATACATAGCTGCATCCGATCACGACACAGGCGATCATGCAAACCGCCATGCAGGCCCGGTAGCACTGCTTAACTCGATCAAATTTTCTGGCCCCGAAGCACTGCCCCACCATGGTGGCGCTGGACACCGACAGCGCACCCACCACAATATTGACAATAGAGTTGAGCTTATTGCCGATGGAATCCACCGCCGAGGCCGTGACCCCAAAGGTATTGACCTGGGCATTGACATACATCATAGAGCAGGTAATGAGCAGACATTGGGCGATATACGGAATGCCCAGCTTGCAAATGGGGATCAGCCGTTCCACGCTGGGCCGAAAGCTTCTGAGCTTGAAGTCAAAGCCAAATCTGTCCCGGTTTTTGTAGAGGTAGACCAGGGAGATCAGGAAGCTCACCCCCTGGGCGATGACCGTAGCCAGAGCCGCTCCGGCAGCGGACATATGAAATACCGCCACAAAGATCAGATCCAGCACCAGATTCACCACAGCAGCAATGGCAATAAAGATCATGGGCAGTTTACTCTCTCCCATGCCCCGCAAGATGCCGCAGACTGCGTTATAGCCGTAGATAAACACCATGCCGCAGCAGCAGATGATGGTATAGGCCCGGGCATCGGCCACCGCAGCCTCCGGCGTATTCATCAGAGACAATAGCTGGGGGCAAAATAAAACGCCCAAGATGCCAAACACGATCCCCGCAATGAGTTCCGTGGTAAACAGGGTCCCGATGGTGGGCTGCAGATCCCGATCCTTTGCGCCCACCTGCTGGCTCAGCAGCACCTGGGCGCCAAAGCTGAATCCCATACCAATAGCCAGAAACATATTGAGCAACTGCCCGCCAATTCCCACGGCGGACAGGCCAGTGGACCCCACAAACTGGCCCACCACCACCATGTCCACCATACTGTAGACCGCCTGCAGAGCATTGGCCAGCGCCACGGGAATGGCAAAAATAGCAAGCTGCTTCAATACCGGCCCCTGGGTCATATCTTTTGCAATTTGATTATCCATAAGTACCTCTTTCCATATGTTGATTTCCTCTAATTCTCCCGCGTAGGAAAGAGGTTAGGGAAATGAGATGCTGTAGACCATACGGGCAAACCACAGCTTGATCTGTGCAAAAGTCAAAGGCTTTTCCATAGAAATCTCCTTACCTGGAAGTGCGTCCCTACCAGTATAACAAAAACAGTTTAATTGTCAAGGGAACGTTTTCATCTCCTTGACGGGGCCCCAGCAAGTCACTATAATGATAAAAAAACAGACAGGATGAATGGCTATGCAGTACGAATTTGCCCCCATGGAGGGAATCACCGACGACATTTTCCGCCGGCTCCATCATAAATATTTCCCCGGCGTAAGCCGGTACTATACGCCGTTTCTGTCCCCTTCTGAAGGACGCACCTTTTCCAAAAAAGAGCTGCGGGAGGTTCTGCCGGAGCACAACGAAGGGGTCCCCTTGGTACCGCAGCTCCTCACCAATCGCTGTGAGCTGTTTTTGGAGGGGGCAAAAATCCTGAAGGATCTGGGATATGAGGAGGTCAATTTGAATCTGGGTTGCCCCTCCGGCACCGTTACCGCCAAGGGAAAGGGCTCCGGTTTTCTGTTCCCGGAACGACGGGAACAGCTGGAGAAATTTCTGGATGAGATTTTTGCCCGCTGTCCCTTGGCCATCTCCATCAAAACCCGCCTGGGGAAATCCGACCCGGAGGAATTCCCTGTGCTGCTGGAACTCTAC
The DNA here is from genome assembly GCA_949289625.1 of uncultured Clostridia bacterium. The sequence continues at coordinate 19,506 of CASEPH010000491.1, forward strand.
AATCGTTATCCCATCAAGCATCTGATCCTGCATCCTCGGGTGCAGCAGGACTTTTACCGAAAACCCGTCCGCATGGAGTGGTTCTTTTGGGCCATGGAGCACAGCGCAAATCCCCTGTGCCTCAGCGGCGGCATCTCCACCGCCGCCGATTTTCATCGGGTCTTTTCCAAGACCTCACCGCCCCAAGTCATTATGCTGGGTCGGGGGCTGGTGGCAGACCCTGGGCTGGCAGGAAAACTGCAAGGTTCTCCTGCACCTTCCCGGGAGACGCTGCGCGCCTTTTATGAAGAGCTATTTCAGGAAACTGCTGCACGGCTTGGCACCCCCAAATACACCATGTTTCGCATGAAGGAACTCTGGAGCTATTTCATTTTGCTGTTCGATCAGCGGGAGAAATATCAGAAGCTTCTGCGAAAGACCACCTCCCTGACAGAGTATCAAGCCATTACCGCTCATATTTTGAGGGAGCTTCCGCTGCGGGATGCAGCGGAACCGTTCTGGATCTAAGGCACATTTTTGGGCTTCTTTACATATTGACGCATGTCAATAATACAACTGGTTGCCTGGTTCAAAAACTGACCTTCGTGATTTTGCTGGAATCCGGCGCTTAAATCTGTAATTTTTCGGGCGATATGCTATAATATTTTCTGCACAGGACCATATTTCCAAAGCGAACAGACTGTTCCTGTGTGGAAGGAGATTTGTATGAAACGCAAAAAACTCTTGGCCCGTTCCCTGGGCCTGGGACTGTGCGTATCGCTTCTGACAACAGCGACGCTGGCAGCCACAGGCTCCCCGTACACCGGCGCAGCTGCGGACATCACCGCACCGGATGGTCAGGTTGCCACCCTCTTGGTAAACGGGGTCGTGACTCGCTTTGACGGCAGTGACGCCACCTATTCCGAAGCCGACAATGCGCTGGTGGTCTATACCGATAATCTGGACGATCCCAGTAGCCGTCTGTCCTCATTCACTGCTGGCGGTGCGGACGAGACCGACAACGACTACGCCTATCACACCGCCCTGTTTGTGGACGAAACCGGCGTCGTAGACGCAAAATCCGTCACCGAGGCCATAGGCGATGGAGCCACCTTCGACGGAACCCATGCGGAAAACGTGACCATCGAGGGCACCGATCCCAGCTTTAACGGGATCATTGTGGCCGGCGGCATCGAATACACCATCTCCAAAGCCACCATCACCTTCAACACCGACGGCGACGGCCTTCAGGCCTGTGACTTCTCCGGAAAGGGCACTGCCATCACTGCCTTTGGAGAAGGCACCAAGCTCACCGTGGAGGATTCCAATATCTCTGTTTCCGGCGTAGCCAATATGACCCTTTTCGCAGATTCCGGTTCTACCTTAACCGTTCGGAATTCCACGCTGCATTCCGACGGTGGCACCCTCCATGCCGGGTATCTGAACTCTCCCTCCCAGAACACCATGGTGGCACCCCCCTGGATCCTGGGTATCATGGGGTCCTCCCGCTGTACCAATCTGGAGGGCAACAACACCACCATGAACGTTATTGACTCGGAGACCTCCGCCGCCAAATGGGCAGTGCTGTCCACGGACTCCGGCTCCAACATGAAGCTCAATGTGGTCAACACCACCATGGATCTCACCGGCAGCGATAAGATCATGCAGGCAGACGGTACCTATCAGGACGAGAATGGGGATCCCAACCCCTACACCACCCGTTCCGGCTACGGCACCTACGTGATCGGCAACGCGGATGAGCAGTTCCTGGGCGTCACCATGAACGTGGGCACCTACGGTTCCATCTTCACCGGTGGCTCCGGTACTTACACCAACCTGGAAGCCGGCCAGACCTACGAACTGCTGGATGCCAACGGAGAAGTCACCGAGGTCTACGAGGCCACCGAGGATAAGGTGACCACTATCAATTCCGACACCTTTGGCTTTATGTCCCACCAGGGCACCGACACCATTAATCTGGAAAACGGCACCATTGTGAATTCCAACTATGCTTCTTTCCTGATTAAGAATACCCAGGGCGATACCGTCATCAACGTCACCAATGGCGTACAGCTGAACAACGGCAACGGCGTGCTGCTGCAGGTCATGGACAACGACGATTCCACCACCGGCATGGATACTGCTACCTTTAGTTTCAACACCACCCACGAGGAGCCCGCAGGCTGGCCCTCTGAAAACGGAAACGTCTCCTCTGAGATGACCACCGATACCGCCGCTGGCGACATGGGCGGCGGCGATATGGGCGGCATGATGCCTCCTGACGGCATGGGTGGAGATATGGGCGGCATGGCACCTCCTGACGGCATGGCGCCTCCCGATGGCGGCATGGGCGGCCCAGGCGGAGGCGGCGCTTCCGCAGGTCCTGTGGTCAACTATCTCAATGTGGAATCCAGCGAAATTTCCGGCGACATCTATAACGGCTCCGGCTATTATGGCCAGAGTGCCGTAGGCGTGGAGGTCAATTTGGGGCAGGACGCCATCTATCACGGTGCCGTGGCCCAGACGGAAACCATCCATACCGACGCCATCAACTACACCTCCCAGGTTTTGGAGGAAGGTACCTCTGCGGAAGACGCCGGACAGATCACCTCCTTTACCATTGCGGAATACTATAACATCGGCCATGTGGCCAACCGGTTCTACAGCAACGGCGACAATACCTTGACCATGAATCTTTCCGACAACGCCGTCTGGAACGTCACCGGCGACTGCCTGCTCTCTTCCCTGACCATTGGTGAGAATGCCACCCTGCAGGGCGAAAACGGCACCCTGGTCATGACCGTGGATGGAACTGAAACAGAAATCGCCCCAGGTACCTACGAAGGTGAGATCCGGTTGACGTACACAGAAAATGCTCCAGCCGAAGCGGATTCCGTCGTGGAGTCCTCCATCGTGGAAGAAGCTGCTCCCTCGGAGGCCCCTGCGGTTTCCGAAGCACCTGCTGAGACCGCCGATTCTTCCGACGCTTCCTCTGATGCCTCCACCCAGGAAGCAGCAGAAAACACCGCAAGCACCGGCGTCGTGGTGGGCATCCTGGCTGCAGTGATCGTTGTGATTGCCATCGCGGCTGCAGTTGTAGTAAAGAAAAAGCGCAAATAACATTCCCCGCTTCCTTTCTCTGAAAGCAAACAAAAACCGGCAGGAATTCGGATCATCCGTTTTCCTGTCGGTTTCCTTCCGCATTAGCCCGAGGGAAGGTTATGCGCTCTATATACATATAATCCGGCGGCAGAAATAAAGCTGCCGCCGGATTCTTGGTTTATTTCAGATTTTCCTGCATCATCAGGGCATAACTTGCAATGGCTTCTGCCACCTGATCGGAAGGCAGGGTGGATGTATCAATGGAAAGCATAGCGCTTCCCGCGTCTCCCCATTTTTTGTGGGTGAAGAAGTTGTAGTAATCCGCCCGGGCCTTATCCTGCTTCTTGATGGTCTTTTCCGCCAGCGTGGTGTTTTCAATGGACTGTTCTGCCATAATTCTGCCTACACGATATGTCATGGGGGCGTGGAGATACACCGTCAGAAGATTCTTTTTCTCCCGGAGCACATAGTCCGCACACCGGCCCACAATGACGCAGTTATCTGCCTGGGCCACTTTCCGAATTACATTGAACTGGGCAAAGGCCAGCTGCTGATTCAGGGGAAGATTTTCACTGGTGGCAGCACCGGTCATATAAAGACTATAGATGAGGCTGCCGCTAGGCTTTTCATCATAGTGCTGCATGGCTGCGGGAGAAAAGCCGCTGTTTTCCGCAGCCATCGTCAAAATTTCCTTGTCGTAAAAGGCGTATCCCAAACGCTGTGCGACCTTTTCGCCAATCTCTTTGCCGCCGGAACCAAACTGTCTTCCAATTGTAATAATCATAGGAACACCGCCTTACTTTAAATTTAGGGAAACTCCCCATCTTCATATTCAGCATACCACATTTTGTGGAAAATAACAAGTTAAAAATATATCTCACAGGAAAATTATTTATATTGCACAACCGCAAGTCGTTCTTTTGTGGTTTTAGAATCGCAGCACCTTGATAAGGTTGGTGGAACCGCTGATCCCGACGGGAATGCCTGCCGTCACCACAGCCAGATCCTCCTCCTCCACATAGCCCAGGTCCCAGGCCATGCTGCGGGCCAAATTCAGCAGCTTGTCGGTGGAGTCCACCACCGGCACCAGCGCCGTTTCCACGCCCCATACCAGCGCCAACAGCCGTCTGGTCTTTTCGTCCACCGTCAGCGCCAGCACCGGGCAGCCGGGCTGGAAACGAGCCACTGCTTTGGCGGTGATTCCCCGCTGTGTGACAGTGACAATGGCTTTGGCCTCCAATTCCATGGCCGTGGTACAGCAGGCTCTGGATATGGCCGCCCCCACATTTCTGCTGTGGCGGAATTCCAATTCCCGAAACGCTTTCCAATAGTCTATGCTCTCCTCCACATGGGTGGCAATTTCCGCCATATTCCGCAGGGCCTCCAAGGGATATTTTCCAGAAGCCGTCTCTCCCGAGAGCATAATAGCACTGGCTCCATCAAACACCGCCTGGGCCACATCGTTGACCTCTGCTCGGGTGGGCCGGGGATTCCGGATCATGGAGTCCAGCATCTGGGTGGCAATGATCACGTTTTTTCCAGACTGCCGGCACTTGCTGACGATCTCCTTTTGCAGCAGCGGTACTTGGTAGGAGGGCACCTCCACCCCGAGATCTCCCCGGGCCACCATAACGCCGTCGGCCACAGCGATGATCTCGTCGATATTGTCAATTCCCTGCTGATTCTCGATCTTCGCAATGATCTCCATATTATTGGCACCGATCTGGCTGAGCAGAGCGCGAATGTCCAAAATATCCTGGGCGGAACGAGTGAAGGACGCTGCAATAAAATCAAAGCCGTTTTCCACCGCAAAGAGGATATCGCTGCGATCCTTCTTAGACAGGAAGGGTAGATCCACCGGCGTTCCCGGCAGGTTGACCCCTTTGCGGTCCCGTACCTCACCGCCGTTGTTGACGGTACACACCACATCCTGCCCCTGGATTTCATGAACGACCAGCTCAATCAAACCATCGTCAATACAGATCTTGCTGCCAGGCTGCACCACATTGGCCAAATTGGGATAAGTGGTACTGCATCCGGTGGCATCTCCCATCCGCTCCTGACTATACAAGGTAAAGGTATCCCCCGCATGGAGTTCTGCGCTACCCCCTGCAAACAGACCGGTCCGGATCTCCGGCCCCTTGGTATCGCACATGGCCGCAATGGGCAAGCCCAGCTCCTCCCGCAGCTCCTGAAGCATATTCAGCCGGGCAAGGTGGCTATCATGATCCCCATGGGAAAAATTCATCCGGGCTACATTCATGCCCCCAAGGCACAGCTCCCGCAGGACCTCCTTATCGTCGGTGGCAGGGCCCAATGTGCAAATGATTTTCGTCTTTCGCATCCTATTCGCCTCCGTAGTCATTTGTTCCATCATAACAGATTTTGTGTCTCCCCTCAAGAAAAAAAGGGCGCCGCAGCGCCCTTTTTCAGCCATTACTGTGCATCCACCTTAGCCATGTGGCAGATGAGCTCCATGATCTTGTGGGAATAGCCCACTTCGTTATCGTACCAGGCCATCAGCTTCACAAAGCGGTCGCTGAGCGCAATGCCTGCCTTGGCGTCGAAAATGGAGGTTCTGGGATCTCCCAAGAAATCGGAGGACACCACATCCTCGTCGGTATAGCCCAGGATTCCCTTCAGTTCACCCTCAGAGGCCTCCTTCATGGCCTGGCAGATCTCCTCGTAGGTGACCGCCTTGGCAAGCCGTACCGTCAGATCCACCACAGAGACATCCAGCGTGGGAACACGCAGGCTCATACCGGTGAGCTTGCCGTTGAGCTCGGGGATCACCTTGCCCACAGCCTTTGCCGCGCCGGTGGAAGAAGGAATGATATTACCGGTGGCAGCCCGACCGCCTCTCCAATCCTTCATGGAAGGACCGTCCACCGTTTTCTGAGTGGCAGTGACGGAATGCACCGTGGTCATCAGTCCCTCCTCGACCCCAAACCGATCCTGCAGCACCTTTACCATAGGCGCCAGGCAGTTGGTGGTACAGGAGGCACCGGAGACAAACTCCATATCCTTGGTATAGCGGTCATGGTTGACACCCATAACAAACATGGGAGTATCGTCCTTGGAGGGAGCACTCATCACAACGTGCTTGGCTCCCGCTGCCAGATGGCCCTTGGCTTTTTCCTTGGTCAGGAACAGGCCCGTGGATTCCAGCACATAATCCGCGCCCACCTTTGCCCAGGGAATATTGGCAGGCTCCCGCTCCGCAAATACAGGGATCTCTTTTCCGTTGACCACCAGACCGGTATCCGTATGCCCAACCTCGCCGGGGAACTTGCCGTGCATGGTGTCATACTTGAGCATGTATGCCAGATACTCCGGAGCACACAGATCGTTAATCCCTACGATTTCAATTTCCGGAAAATTCACACTGGCCCGGAATGCCATCCGACCAATACGGCCAAATCCATTGATGCCAACTTTAATTGCCATAATCATTTACCTCCATACGCTGTTATATGTGCTTATTGTACGACATGTTCCATACAAGTAGTGTCCGTAAAAAAACACACTGCCGAACACAGTATGGACCGCTCCCTGAATTTTATTCTCAACGGAGCCCAAGTCATACCACTTGTTACATACGTTTATTACAACATTATCATACCATGGGTATTGTAATCTGTCAATGGTTCAGTTGGAATTTTCTCCTTTTTCTTGGAGCCTGGGACGGACAGATCTCCCTTGCAAAGCCTGCTGCTGTGTGCTACCATGGTTCTGTATTCTGGGCCGGGACCTCTCCCGTGATCGCAATACCGGCCCTTTCTCGATTCCAGGAGGTGCTGTATGTACTGGACAGAACTTGTTAATACCCGCATCAAAGCCCGCAGGCAGATTCTTTTCTCCAAAGAAGATCCCCTTTTGCAGCCGCTGACGCAGGCCCTTTCCCGTCAGAACCGGCGAACCGTGGTTCTTTGGGCGTTGGAGCAAGCGGAAGCCTCCGCGGCCTTGCTCGCCAGAAAGTACCCCAGAGAACTTCGCCCCCAGGAGGCCGTGGATGCTGCCCGGGCCTGGTCTGCCGGCTATATCAAAATGCCTCTTGCGCGGCAGGCAATCCTATCCTGTCACGGTCTGGCAAAAGAACTGGACGACCCGGCAGATCAAGCCCTGTGCCACGCCGTGGGACAGGCTGCCAGTGTGGTTCACACCCCCGACCACGCCATGGGTTATCCCATCTATGCGCTGACCGCCCTGGTCCGCCGGGAAGGCTGGCCCCAGTGCGCCTCCCAAATTCAACGCCAGGCAGACCGCTATCTGGACCGACTGCTGTACTGGCAGCAGGCAGAACCAGCACATTCTGGCCCCTGGGCCTCCTTTCTCCACCGGGAAACGGTTGAGGAAGCGGAAGAAATCTGATACAATACAGAAAAGAACAATTAGGAAAGGAAGCATGGCATTATGGCACTTCTGTCCCGAAAGGATATGGATCCCAATTTTCAGTGGAAACTGGAGGATATTTTCCCCTCCCTGGAGGCCTGGGAGGCAGCCTATACCAAGGCTCAGGCCGATGTGGAGGCGCTTTCCTCCCTGCCCGGCACACTGAAGGTGTCAAAGGAAGCGTTAAAGGCAGGTCTGGATCAGATCTACGCCACACTGCAGCCCGTGGAGCTGCTGTACCTCTACGCCTCCCTTTATAAAAGCGGTGACAACGGAGATCCGCAGGCCCAGCGGCTGGAAGGCCGGGCCATGAATCTCTATGTGTCCCTGTCCACCGCCATTAGCTTTGTGGACCCGGAAATTCTGTCTATCCCGGAGGAAACCCTGTCCGCCTGGATGGCAGATCCCCTGCTGGCGGACTACCGCCACATTCTGGAGGACACAGACCGGATGCGGCCCTATACCCTGTCCGCCGTCCAGGAGAAGATGCTCTCCCAGCTCTCCGACGCCGCCTCCACACCAGACAACGTATTTACCATGCTGGAAAGCGTGGATATGACCTTCCCGGACATCACCGGAGAGGATGGGGCACCTGCGCCTCTGACCCACGGCAACTACGGCCTCTATCGGGAAAGCCGGGTCCAGTCCGTCCGGAAGGAGGCCTTTGAGGTCTATCACGGGGAATTTCAGCGGTATATCAATACCTTTGCGGCCATGTATGCGGGCCAGGTCAAACTGGATACCTATTTTTCCGATGTGCGGGGTTACAGCTCCGCTGCGGAAAAGAGCCTGTATGCCAATAACGTGCCGTTGTCCGTCTATGACAGCCTGATGGAGGCGGTCCACGGCGGTCTGGGTACCATGAAGCAGTATCTTGCGCTCCGGAAAAAAGTCCTGGGGCTGGACACCCTGAATATGTATGACCTGTACTGCCCCATGGTGGAGGACGTCCACTATGAGATCGACTACGAAACCTCCAAGGCCATGGTGAAGGAGGCCCTGCTGCCCCTGGGCGCGGATTATCAGAAACTGCTGGACAAGGCCTATCACGAGCACTGGATGGACGTCTATGAGAACAAAGGAAAAACCACCGGTGCCTTCTCCTGCGGGGTCTACGGAGTGCATCCCTATGTGCTGCTGAACTTCACCAACTCTCTGGAGGACGTGTTCACCATGGCCCACGAACTGGGCCACGCCATGCACTCCTATCTGTCCTCCGAGAAAAACTCCTACGCCAACCATGACTACCGGCTGCTGGTGGCCGAGGTGGCTTCCACCGTCAACGAGGTGCTTCTCACCAAGCATCTGCTGCGGGTGGAGACGGACCGGAAAAAGCGGGCCTATCTCCTGAATCATTTGCTGGAGAGCTTCCGTACCACCGTGTTCCGTCAGACGCTCTTTGCCGAATTCGAGCGGAAAGCCCACGAGATGTACCAGGCCGGAGAACCCCTCACCGCCGAAACCCTGTCCAAGCTATATCATGAGCTCAACGAACTCTACTATCAGGGTGCGGAGGTCAATCCCCTTCAGGACGCCGAATGGGCCCGAATCCCCCATTTTTACAGCTCCTTCTATGTATACCAGTACGCCACCGGCTTCTGCTCCGCTGTGGCCATTGCCGACAGCATCTACGAAACCGGAGACCCCAGCAATTATCTGCGTTTCCTTTCCACTGGCGGCAGCGATTATCCCTTGGAAGAGCTGAAGATCGCCGGGGTGGATATCACCAAACCGGATGTGGTGGATCGGGCGCTGAAGGTCTTTGCCGACACCCTGGCGGAACTGACGGAGCTGCTGGAAACACTGTAACCGGTCTGGCGGGGAAACGGAGGAAGTTGAAACGATGGAAACAAATCGCATCGGATACTGGGACAATGTCAAGGGCATCCTGATTTTTCTGGTGGTGCTGGCCCATTATTACGGCACCGGCATGGTCTATGGAACGGAACACACCGGGGCGCTGCTGGTCCCCGTATCCATCTACACGTTCATCTATCTGTTCCACATGCCCCTGTTTGCCTTCATCTCCGGCTATTTCTCCAAAAATACGGAGAAATGCCGGCGGCAGGCCTTTTCCCAGCTGCTGCTTCCCTATCTGGTGGTCAATACCATTTGTGTGCTGCTGGATCGGGAAACCGTGAATCCCCTGTTCTCACCCTATGGACCCATGTGGTACCCCCTGGCCCTGTTTTTGTGGCGTATGGTGGCCAAGGATGTGGGCAAACTGAAGTACAGCTGGCTCTGGGCCCTGGCCTTTGCTCTGATCTCCTCCGTCCTGATGCCGGGTAAAAACTATGTGTCCCTGAACGACGCCATCACCTTTTTCCCCTGCTTTATGCTGGGTCTGGAGACCGGGCCGGAAACCATCCAAAAGATCCGGAAGCTGCCCCATTGGCTCTGCATCGGTGTGCTGGTCTGCGCAATGGCCTGCTCGGCCATTGTTCTGGGCCCGCTCCATCAAAGCTTTTTGAACGTTTGCTTCTTCTGCCGGAACTATGTGCTGGCCCCGGAAAGCCTGATCTATCTGGGAGTGGACATCCTTCGCTATGGTGTGGCCGCCGTGATGAGCGTGTGCGTTCTCAATCTGGTCCCCAGCCGCACCAGCTTTTTGACCCGGCTGGGCAAAAACACCCTGACCATCATGTTCCTCCACTCCATCCCCCATCTGCGGGACGGGCTGTACGCCCTCAATCCACTGCCCCATAACATCCCCTTTTCCATGGTGTGGTGGACCCTGTGGTCCCTGCTGGCCACGGTCCTGCTGGGCAGCCCGCCGGTGGCCCATGGCTTTCAAAGGGTTATGGATTGGCTGCGCCGCATACTTCCCAAAAAGGCCCCGGCAGTCTCAGAATAATATTTTAGATACGAAATCGAGGCAATACACTTATGAATCCAATTACCCGTGAACTCTTTTCCTTTATTGAAAAAAGCCCCACCAGCTTTCACGCGGTGGAAAATGCCCGGCAAGCCCTGGATGAGGCGGGCTTCAAGCCTCTGCTGGAATCCCGCCCCTGGTCCCTGACCCCCGGCCAAGGCTACTATGTGGTCCGCAACCAATCCAGTCTTATTGCCTTCCGGCTGCCGGAAACCATCACCGGCTTTATGGTGGGTGCCGCCCACACCGACTCCCCCTGCCTGAAGCTGAAGGAAAATATGGAGCTTCATCTCGAGGGCTATACGAAACTGGACGTGGAAAAGTACGGCGGTATGCTGGTCTATCCTTGGCTGGATCGGCCCCTCAGCGTGGCCGGTCGGCTGATGGTCCGTTCTGCCCAAGGGGTGGTTTCCCGGCTGGTCAATCTGGACCGGGATCTGCTGGTGATCCCCAGTCTGGCCATCCACATGGACCGCAGCGCCAACGAAGCCAAGAAATGGGACGCCCAGACGGATCTTCTGCCCCTGCTGGGAAAAGACAGTCAGAAGCTGCTGCCGCTGGTAGCCCAGCAAGCTGGGATTTCCCCGGAGGATATTCTCGCCTTCGACCTGTTCGTCTATAATCGGGATCGCGGTACCGTCCTTGGGCCCAATGAGGAATGGATCCTCTGTCCCCGGCTGGATGATCTACAGTGTGTATTTGGCCTTTTGCAGGGCTTTCTCCGAGCCCAGCAGCCCAAATCCATGCCGGTGCTGGCCCTCTTTGACAACGAAGAAGTGGGCAGCGAAACCCGTCAGGGTGCTATGTCCACCTTCCTGCTGGACACCCTGCGGCGAATCTGCCTGGCCCAGACCATGGACGAAGCCGCCTATCTCCGCTGCGTATCCCAGAGCCTCATGGTATCAGCCGACAACGCCCACGGCCTCCATCCCAATCATCCGGAAAAGGCTGCCCTCACCAATCGGCCAAAACTAGGGGAAGGCGTAGTCATCAAATATGGCGCCCGCTACGCCACCGACGGCCCTTCCGCCGCACTGCTGCGGCATATCCTCCGGCAGACAGAGATTCCGGAGCAGGCCTATTTTAACCATTCCAACGTCCCCGGTGGGGGAACCCTGGGCAACATCTCCGGCACCCAGGTCAGCATGCACACCGTGGACATCGGCCTGGCCCAGTTGGCCATGCACTCCGCCTGCGAAACCGCCGGAACTGCCGATACGGAATCCCTGATCCGGGCCATGGAGGCCTGCTTCTCCGCCAGAGTCCTGGAACTGGGTCCGGAGTCCTTTGCCATTGACCTCTGATCGAGTCCTGGTCAGTATGGCCACTTTCTACAGAATGACAACCTCCGCACAGAATGATACTTGCAATTCGTACCATTTCCCCGCTATAATGAGTGTGGCAGCAATGCCACACTCATTTTGCTTTGGAAAGAAGGTCTTTTTTATGGCGCAATTGACCGGTAAGGAAATTACCATCGTTCCCAGAATTCCCTATGTTCCCATCGAACCCTGGGATTGGTTTAAAGAAAATGGCATCGAAGATAAGCAGGGTGGGCCTCCCCCCATGGGTGCCGGCCCCGTCATGACCCCATCCATCCATATCAAGGACGGCAAACTGGTTTCCGTTCCTGCCGCCACTGTCTACGGTGGCGACATCACCGACGAAACCGCTTCCGATGTGCGGATCGTGGCCTATGATGGTGCCATCGGCGGCATCTATGCCGAGGGCAAAGACACGGACTATACCGTGGAAGGTGCTGTGATCTGCCTGTCCGGCGACGGACAGGGCCTGGGAGAGAAATCCGCCGGTGCAGGCGTATCTGATCATGCAACCCTGACCCTGAAGGACTGCCTGATTGACACCTGGGGCCTTTCCCGCACCTCCACCTCCGCCAGCGGCGGCAGCGTTCTGCGGGTCTACGACTCCATCATCGCCAGCCACGGCGCTCCCTATGGCGAGGACGCTCCTGGGGAAGCACCCAAGATGAATCCTCCGGCTCCGCTGGAGATTCAGGGCAACAACCGGACCCACTGCACCGTGCAGAACTCCTACAGCTACTTCTATAACTCCCTGATTACCTGTGATGGCTGGGCCGCGCTGTCCACCGATGCCTCCAACGGCTTTGTCTATCTGGAAGCCAACGACTGCAAGGTGGTATCCACAAAATCCGGCTACGGCGCTTATGCCGACTGGGGCTGCCATGACGTATTCAACGACTGCAAATTCGATGTGGCCTGCCAGGCTGCTATTATTGCCGGCGAAGCCAGCGTGAAATTCACCGGTTCCGAGCTCAAATGCGGCACCTATCTGGCGCTGATGCACTGCGTCATGGGCCGCCACACCGAAGTGGGGGAACTGACTCTGACAGACTGCGACGTGAAGACTGGCAAGACCGCCATCGAAGTCCATGGTCAGAACGTGGTGGTTTCCCTGGAGAACTGCAACATTGAAACCGGCGGCGCGCTGATGCGGACCTGCAAAAACCAGGACGCCAACGCCGCCCGGGTCAACGGCCGTCCCACCCCCGGCGACGAGCTGCGGCTCAAGGATATGTCCGTCACCGGCGACATCCTCCACGAGGATCCCGAGCGAGACTGCCGGGTCTATCTGACCTCCACCAGTCTCACCGGCGCCATTCAGAACGCCGCCCTTATCATGGATCAGGGCAGCCGCTGGTTCGCCACCAGCGACTCCACCGTGACGCTGGCCAGCGATCTGGAATCCGCCCAGGTGGATGCTCCCGCAGGCGTTACCATTACCATGAAGGCCTCTGCTGGCCAGGGCACCTATACCCTGTCCTCCGGCGGCACACTGATTGTGGAATAAGAGCTCTTTTGGGCGTACCGCAACCATGGCGGTACGCCCTTTTTTACTATTCCTGGTGGCTTTCTGTTTCATTTTGTTTTAAAGCGGTTAAATTTGCGCGGATTTCCTGCGAACGACCTTTTCTTTCCAGGGATTCATGCTATAATGCTAGTTAGTTTCTAGTTGCAAATGAAACTAACCTGGATTTAGAACGGCATTCCCAATAGTTTGCCAGCTCTATCGTCCCGGGAGAAGGGAAGTGTATCCATGAAAAAACAAGCCTTGATTCTTTTGCTGGCAGCCTCGCTTCTGCTGGCTGCCATCGTCTGTCTGGTCCTATTTGGGATAGTAGACAGCCCCTCGGCAGAAACGGACGTCTCCGCCACAGAGGCCCAAAAAACAGATGGCCTTTCTGTACTGTCCGTGGAAGCATCGGACGTGGAAACGACACAAGCCAGCATAACTCTGGAGGGCGACAGCGTCTCGATCCAGGGAACCGGCGCCCAAGCTGATGGCACAGTGATCACCATTACTGCAGCTGGCCGCTACCAATTCCGCGGCACTCTGGAGGATGGGCAGATCATCGTAGATGCCGGTAAAGAGGACGATGTGGTCCTGCTGCTGTCCGGGGTCGACATCACCTGTCTAAGCGGTCCTCCCATCTATGTGAAGCAGGCCAACATGGCCTATATAGAATTGGATCAGGGCACAGAAAATACCCTCACCGACACCGCCAACTACGTTCTTGCCAAAGATGAGGACGAGCCGGATGCCACCATCTTTTCCAAGGATGATTTGGCTCTTTGCGGTATGGGAACATTGACGATCAACGGCAACTACAACATGGCCGTCCACGGCAAGGATACGGTGACCATCGCCCATCTTGAAATCAATATTACGGCTGTGGGTGACGGCATCAAAGGAAAGGACGAGGTCCGCATCATCGACGCCACCATTGCGGTCAGTGCAGGAGAAGATGGGATCCAGTCCAACAATGACACCGACGAAGGCATGGGCGTGGTTTCCATCGAATCAGGCACCATTGCCATTACTGCCGGCAAGGACGGAATCCGCGGAGAAAGCAGCCTATCCATGCTGGACGGTACCCTTTCCATCAACGCACAGGCAGACGGCATCCATGTTTCCCAAGCCATTGATTTGTCGGGAGGCACCATCTCCATCGACACCCAGGAAGACGGCATTCAGGCTGGTACTCTGCTGAATATTTCCGGCGGCACCATGAACATATTGACTGGTGGTGGTGCGACCAATGCACCGGAGCACACCGAGGATCGGGGGTTCCCGGGCTGGTTTGACACCGCTTCCAGTGATACGGAGAATTCTGCCAGCGCCAAGGGCCTCAAATCCGACGGAGATCTCACGGTCTCCGGTGGCACCATCACACTGGACTGCATGGACGATGCGCTGCACTGCGCCGGTGCTTTGACTGTATCGGATGCCGCAGACCTGACCATCGCCACCGGTGACGACGGACTTCATTCGGACGATACCCTCACCATCACCGGCGGCAAGATTGATATATCCACCAGCTATGAGGGCCTGGAGGCCGTTTTCATTGAAATTTTCGGCGGAGAAATCACGCTGGTATCCTCCGACGACGGGCTCAACGCCGCCGGCGGCAGCTCCGCTGACACCGATTTCGACTTTATGGGCCCGCCGGGAGGCACGGGCACTGCGGAAACTTTGGAGGACGCCACCTACTATGTCCACATTACCGGCGGAATCCTCTGGGTGGATGCCAGCGGCGATGGTCTGGACTCCAACGGTGCCCTGTTCATTGACGGCGGCGAAGTCTATGTATCCGGTCCCTCGGACTCCATGAACGGCGGTCTGGACTACACCACCACCGGCCAGATCAACGGCGGTATCGTGGTGGTGACCGGAGCTTCTGGCATGGCTCAGAATTTTGATGCCACTTCCGCCCAAGCCAGCGTCATGTATACCTTTGATTCCACCATCGAGGCCGGCAGTCAGGTGACCCTTGCCGATGCCACAGGCACGGTTTTGGTAGAAACCACCCTGGCCAAAAGCTTTAACAATGTGGTGATCAGTTTGCCGGAGCTGACCGTGGGCGAAACCTACACGCTCACCTGCGGCAACCAAACCGTAGAGCTCACCCTCACCGATACCATCACCACTCTGGGTACCTCAGGTGGCTTTGGGGGCGGTCCTGGAGGGATGGGCGGCTTTGGGGGCGGTCCCGGCATGGCGCCTCCCGCCCAACAATGATTCAAAATATTATCGCCCGGAGCGCAGCAACTGAACTGCGCTCCGGGCGTTTGATTATGTATGTTTCCGCCAGGTGGACGGCATGAAAAAGATCATCAGTGGATATACCTCCAGCCGTCCCGCCAGCATATCGAAGATTAGCACCACTTTGGACAGGAAGGAAAATCCGGAATAATTCCCTGCCGGACCCACCAGCTCCAAGCCGGGTCCAATATTGTTGATCGTGGCAGCCACCGCTGTGAAGGTGGTAATGGGATCAAAGCCATCCCAGGCCACAATCAGAACGCTGACAGAATAGATGACCAAAAAGATGGCCAGGTAAACAAAGGTATTCTGCAAAGTCCCATCCTCCACCGTCTTTCCGTCCATCCGCAGATGCCGGACAGACCTGGGATGGGTCAGCCGCCGCAGTTCCTTGCTCATAGCTTTAAAGTAAATCACAAGACGGCTGATTTTGATGCCACCGCCGGTGGAACCGGCACAGGCGCCAGTAAACATGATCAGCACCAAAATCATCCGGCTGTAGGAGGGCCATGTGTTAAAATCCACAGTGGCATAGCCGGTGGTAGTCATGACAGAAGAGACGCTGAAAAACGCATCGATGGCATGGGCCTCTGTTCCCAGAAGGCCAGCCGCCTTCAGATTCACCAAAATGGACAGGGAGGAGAAGAAAAACACCACCAGATACCAGCGGATCTCCTCCATACGGAAGGCGTCCCGAAACCGGCGGAAAAGCAGTAGAAAATAAAAGTTGAAGTTCATTCCGAACAGCAGCATGAACACAGTGGCGGTAGTCTTGCAGAACAGGCTGTATTCAGCAAAGCTGGAGGTCAGCGTGCTAAATCCACCGGTACCGGCAGCGCCAAAGGTCAGGCATGCTGCATCAAAGGCCGTCATTCCCCCAACCAGTAGCAGCACAAAGCACAGGATACTCAGCCCCAGATAAATCCCATAGAGCCAAGCCGCAGAGGACCGCATTTTCGGAGAAAGCTTGTCCACCGTGGGACCGGGGCTCTCCGCCCGCATCAGAAACAGTTTTTGTCCACCAGCTGACGCCAGAGGCAAAATGGCCAGCATAAACACCAAAATGCCCATACCGCCGATCCAGTGGGAAAAGCTGCGCCAAAACAACATACACCGATCCAGCTCCTCCACTCGAACCAAGATACTGGCACCGGTGGTGGTAAAACCGGACACCATCTCAAACAGCGCATCCAGATAATGCGGAATCTGTCCGGTAATAAAAAAGGGCACGGCACCGATGGCGGACATCACCAGCCAGCTCAGAGCGGTGGCCACCAGACCCTCCCGGGCATAAAAGGTGGTATTTTTTGGCTTCCGGATGACAAAAATCAGTCCAATGAGTGCCGTAACCACAGCGCAGAGGACAAAGCTCCATCCGGTCTGCTCCCCATAGCCCAATCCGATCAACGCGGGAAGCAGCATCAGCCCCGCTTCAATTTCCATGACGCAGCCCAAAATATAAACGATCATCCAGAGATTCATGGCGTTACCTCACAATATCGCCGAGATCCCGGATGCCAAGGCGGGTCGTGACCACAACCACAATATCTCCAACCTCAATGGTATCCTGACCGGTGGGTGTAATGATCTTACCATGGCGATTGATGCTGCACACCAGCAGATTATTTTTCAGATTTAACTCCTGAAGCTTGGTCCCGATGATCTCGTCTGCGCCGGACTCCACCACAAACTCCATGGCCTCCACTCGGCCATCCAGCAGCCGATACAGCGTTTCTACGTTGTTGCCGCTGGCATTTTCCAGGGCACGGACATAGCGGACAATGGTTTCCGCCGTGATGTTCTTGGGATAGACCACGGAGCCCAGGTTCAGTTCTTCCACCACTTCCTCAAACTCGATCCGGCTGATCTTGGTGACCACTTTGGCGTCCGAAACCTTCCCGGCATACAGGGCCAGCATGATATTCTCTTCATCCATCCCTGTCAGGCATACAAAGGCCTCTGCGCTGGGCAGTCCTTCCTCCTGCAGCAGTTGCTTGTCGCTGCAGTCTCCATGGACGATTCGGGCCTTGGGCAGAAGATCCGCCAGCAGCTCGCAGCGGGCACGATTTGTCTCGATGATCTTCACCTGTATTCCGGTCTTTTCCAACATCATGGCAAGATATACCGCCGTACTGCCGCCACCGGCGATGGTTACAGCATGAATGGGCTTTTTGCGCAGATTCAGCCGATGGAGCACCGAAGCGATCTGGCTCATGGGGATCACTACAGAGATCTTGTCTCCGGCCTTCAGGTCTGTGCTGCCGCTGGGAATCACAATTTCCCCGCCTCGTTCCCGGATACAGACCAGCATTTTTCCGCCCAGCATGCTGTTGACTGCCATCATATTTTTCCCATCCAGGGGAGAGCCCTCTTTGATCTGGAATCGGATCATATTGACCTTGCCTTTGACAAAGGTGTCCACGTCCAGGGCCGACGGAATCTGCAACAGCCGGTAAATATCCTGGGCCGCCTGCCATTCCGGATTGATGGCCATAGAAAGCCCCAGTTCATCCTTGATAAGGCGTATGTCCTCATAATAGCTGGGATCCCGCACCCGAGCAATGGTCTGGCAGTGGCCCGCCTTCCTGCCGATCAGGCAGGAGAGCATATTGAGCTCGTCATGGTCCGTCACCGCAATGAGCAGATCCGTCTGCTCGATACCGGCCTCCTGCAGCACGCGATGGGACGTTCCATTGCCCAGGATCCCCTGGATATCCATGGTACCCACCGCTTCTTCCAATCGTTCCCGGTCCGTGTCCACCAGGGTAATCGAGTGCTCCTCCTGTCTGAGCTGCTGCGCCAAAGTCAAGCCCACTTTACCGCAGCCCACGATGATGATATTCATACATACCCTCTCTTCTTTACCTGTTCGTTTCTACTCCAAAATCGCTTATTTTTTACGCGAGCGACGCCGGACAAGATCCATCTCCGGCAGCCGCAGCGCCAATGCCATCAAAAAATACACGCCTATTCCCACTGCTGTGGGAATGCCCAACACCAGCATTCTGCCCACAAGCCCGTCGGAAAGCCAGCCAGAGAGCAGCCGGTACACGGCATATACCGCCCCCGACATCACGGCGGTAGCCACCACCATCCGCAGCACCCCGCTCCAAAAGGCCTTGTCCAGAGCCTGGGGATACCGACGAATGGTGGGAATCAGCAATACGATAGCGGAAACCGTAGCGGAAACCGCAGTGGCCAGGCCCAACCCTGCCACATCCAGCCGGTCCGTTAGCAGCAGGCACAGCACCAGATTCACGCCAATGGAAATTGCACCAGAAATCAGTGGCGTTTTTCCGTCCTGTTCCGCATAGAAGGCTCTGGACAGCACATTCTGCACGCCGTAGCCCACCATACCCAGGCTCATAAATATCAGGGCTCTGGAGGTGATCTCCGTGGAAAAGCTATCCCAGCTCTTCCATTCATACAGCAGCCGTACCAGAGGCTCTGCCAAAAGCACCAGCCCGGCCATCATGGGCAGCAGCAAAAACAGCATGCCCCGGAGAGAACTGCCGATCAGCGCCCCCAGTTCTGCATTTTTGCCGCCGGTGCTGAGCCGGCTCATCTCCGGGAAGATCACGTTAGTAATAGATAACACCAGAATCCCGGAAATCATCGTGTACAGGGTGTTGGCATAATCCATGGCGCTGGCCCCGGCACCGGAAAACAGATGGGTGGCAAATCTGGTGGAAATCAGCTGGTTCACTGGCTGGATCCAGGTGGCCACCATCACCGGCAGCATCAAAAGGCCAATCTGTTTCAGGCCGGGATGCCAAAAGCGAGGCCGGTACCGAAGGCCGTTTTTCCGCAGCCAGGGTATTTGGATCAGGACCTGGGCAGCCCATCCGATCAGGAAAGCCCATGCCAGGCCATAGATGCCAAACCGTCTGCAGAAAAACAGATAGTATAAAATGATAATTCCGTTGGAGGCCACACTCATGGCCGCCGGAATATAAAACTCTCCCATGGACTGCAGCAGGCCCACCATGGAAAAGGCTATACCGGTGAAAAATACCGTGGGGAACAAGATCCGAAGCAGGGACGCGCAAAGGGCCGCAGTTTCCTGATCGAATCCGTCCGCCAAAAGCCCCACAATTGGCTCTGCAAAGACAATCCCCAGCAGGGAAAACAGCGCCGTCAGTAAGCCGGCCCAGGTAAAAAAGCTGTGAGTTAGGCGAAAAGCATCGTCCCTGCCGTTTCGCTCCATTCGGTCCGAAAATACTGGAATGAAGCTGGCGGAAATGGACGACGCAAATATGGCGTCAAAAAAGGTTCTGGGGATCCGGCTTGCCACCTGAAAGGCCGTGCTTTCCATACCGGTGGCAAAATTGTGCCCCAGCATCATGTCCCGCACAAGCCCCAGTACCTTGCCCGCCAGGGTGATGACCATAATCAGGCCCACGGTCCTAATATGATCGTTTCGTTTTGACTGTTCCCCCATGGCTGGCTCCTTTCGTACTGTAATGGGGCATTCCCCTATGTCAAGTTAGTATAGCACAGCCGGTATACCTTGTCAATGAACAGGTTTCGGGGGCTTCCCTGCTATTTCTTCAGCAGATCCGTACCCATAGAAGCATCGGTAACTTTCGGCCCGGATTAAGCAATATTGACAAAAATAGGTGTTTAATGGTAAACTAAAATTGGCAATTTCCTCAATATTTCTTAGGTTTCAAAATACACACTGTGCGCTCTTTTGGAAAGGAGTGATCCCATGAAGCTGTTTCGCCAAGCAGGATCCCTGCTCATGATCTTTGCCCTACTCTTGAGTCTGGGCGCCTGTGTCACGGATCGCCCCAGCGTAAGCAGCAGTACATCTGTCGCCACCCTGCCGGACCCCTCCGTCCCCATCGTCGCCACACCGCCGGCAGAAGAGGCGGCAGACGCCGCAGAGCTCTCCTTAATTGCAGACCCCACCCTGGAATCAGCCGCTTATCGTTTGACGGACTTGCCAAGGCAATCAGAAGCAGCAGAGCTTTTCACCGCACGACGCTGCGGCGATACCCTGGCAGAGCTGTATCGGCAATACGATCCAGCCCAGGAATCCTTTTCCTACCAGATCTTTTGGAACGGGGAAAGCTGTCAGGTCCCCTCCGATTTCCAGCTGGTCTCCAGCTTATTTTGGGCAGAGGATCAGGGCTGCTGGGCCGTCTGTACACAGACTTTCTCGGATGACCCAGAACCCACGCTGTGCTTGTGGAACTGGGACGGGACCCAGGTGCTGTCCCAGCCCTTGGGCACACTTTTAGATGACAGTCAGCCCTGTGATATTATGGTCACAGAGGAAAGCCTTCTACTGCTCACCGACACCACCCTTTTGCAGCTGAATGACAATCTGGAGCTGGTGGATCAGCAGGATTTTTCTGATCTTGACACCTTTGGCACCCTGGCGATCAGTCCGGAGGGCACAGTCTACTGCTATCGGAATGGACTGCTCAGCGCCATTGCGTGGAAGCCACTGTCTCTGCAGGCCCAGTACACCATCTCTTCCCTCTATTCCGTGTATTCCGGCGCCGGGGATCATGACCTGTTCCTCACGGGCGCAGAGGGGCTATACAGTGTAGACCTGTCCACAGGGGAAGCCCGGGAGCTGCTGTACTGGGAAAACGCCAATCTGACAAATCCCGACCTTTTCCTGGGCCAGGAGGACGGCAGCTATCGGATTCTGCAGACCAATCCCTTCTCCCTGGATTATGAGATTTTGTCCATCGAACCCCTTTCTCCAGAAGAGGCCGTGCAGAAAACCGAGGTGGTACTGGCCACCCTAGAGAATGAATATACCTTCGCGGATAGCACAACCTATGCGGCCATTCAATATTTCAATCAGCGCAGCGACCTGTACCATGTTTCCGTGGTCTATTACAGCGGAAGCTCCGCCCTGGAAATGGATGCTCAGCTCCAACAGCTCAAACTGGACATCCTGACGGGAAAACAGATCGACCTGCTGCTGACGGTCAACTATGACGTCTATCCCTTCCTGGCCCAGGGTTTGCTGGAGGATCTGTACCCCTGGCTGGACGCCGATCCCGATCTGGACCGGACAGACCTGTCCCCGTCTCTGCTGGAGGCCATGGATCTGGACGGGAAACTGTATTTCTGCGCCACCGCCTACAACGTCATCAGCTATGTGGGCCTTCGCTCCCAGCTGGGGCACGTTCAGGGCTGGGATCTTTGGGCGTTTGCCCAGGCTGTCCGATCGGTCAATCCCGAGGAGGTCACCCCCATTGCCGACACCACCGGCGCCTCATTCCTATACCAGTACATGTTGTACTGCTACGATCATTTTGTGGACGAAACCAACGGGACCTGTCAATTTGACTCTGAAGAGTTCCGGCTGCTTCTGGAATTGTGCCGGGACAGTTTCCCAGATCAGCCCCGTTCCGGGTCCATTCTGGACGGCACGGCACTGCTGGAACGTGCTCAGACATCCCCCATTTTTACCCTTTTGGCCCCGGATCTGGCGGCCAGGGGCACTGAGGATCTGATTTTGGCCGGCTTCCCGGGAGCAGGTGGCAACGGCGGCGTGGTTCGGCGTGGTTTTGATACCTTTGCCATGCTCTCCGTTTCGTCCAATCAGGAAGGCGCATGGGAATTTTTAAAGTTTCTCTGGAGCCCCACGGCCCAAAGCCAGACCAACTTTTCCTGTCCTGCGCTGCTGGAGGCCATGGATGACGAGCTGAACAAGCAGGTTGAGAACTACGGCAATCTGACGGAGGCGGAAGCAGCCCTGACCCGGGATTACTACCTGGGGGCAACGGCTCATGAATCCATGTCCTATGCCATTGTGGACATTGTTGCGGAGGAATGCCAGGCTCTGCTGGCTGGGGACAAATCCATCGACGATACCATTGCCATCATCCAGAATCGGGTCATGATCTATCTGTCCGAACAGTCCTGACCCACGAATTGTTTCTATGCTGGCGGCAGAAAATATGTGGCTTTTGGGAAGGCAGGCCTATTTCTCCTTCTGTTCCTGTGCTATAATGGCAGGGTAAGAAACTTCATTTCCGCAAGGAGGCACTCGTCATGGAAACCAAGGTCTATCGCACTGCCTGTCATATCTGCCATGGGTCCTGCATTGCCCAGGTCACCGTGGAGGACGGAAAGGTCACAAAAATTCGTCCTGACCCGGAGGGTGTTTTCAATACCGGGCGTATGTGCCCCAAGGGTATTTTCAGCAAGGAGCTGATCTATCATCCGGACCGGCTGACCCATCCCATGAAGCGCACTGGTCCCCGGGGCAGCGGACAGTTTGAGCAAATTACCTGGGACGAGGCCTATGACATCATTGCGGAAAATTTGCTCCGCATAGAAAAGAAATACGGCATGGAAGCCGTGGCCATTGCCCAGGGCACCGGCCGACACCATCTGCCCTACACCGCCCGCTTTGCCAACGCCATCGGCACCCCCAACTGGTTTGAGCCAGGCTCCGCCCAGTGTTTCTTCCCCCGGATCCACGCCGGTGCCGTCACCTTCGGCTACGCGCCGGCAGCCGATTACTACAGCGACGTCAATCCACAGGTCATGCTGGTTTGGGGCTGCAATCCCAGCGTTTCCGGGGCCGACGGGGAAAGCCGGTACTGCTTTCTCGACGCCCTGAAAAAAGGCACCCGCTTGGTGGTAGTTGACCCCTGCAAAAACAATCTATCTCCCTATGCGGACCATTTTTTGCAGCTTCGACCCGGCACCGACGACGCCCTGGCCCTGGGGCTGCTCCATGTCCTAATTTTTGAGAATTTCTATGACCATGAATTTGTGGAAAACTGGTGCTACGGATTTGAACCGCTGAAGGAACGGGTTCGGAATTATCCTCCAGAACGGGTGGCAACCATCTGTGGTCTGGAGGCCGCAGAGATCCGGGAGACCGCCCGGTATATTGCCAAGGCTGATACCGTGTCCATGGAGTGGGGCTGTGCCATCGAGCACACACCCAACTGTTTTCAAACTGTTCGGGCCATCGCCTTGATTTTGGCTGTAACCGGGAACATCGACAAAAAGGGCACCTTCATTGAGAGCATGCACGTTCTGGATGAGCCGGAGTTATTGGAGGATCATCTGGGGGACACTCAGCGGAAAAAGCGCTTGGGTGAGCACCATAAAATGCTCGCCGGCGCCCATAAGCCCTTTTCTTCGGCCCACATTCCCTCTGTATTTGAGGCCATGCGAACTGGGAAGCCCTATCCCGTTCGGGCGCTGATGCTCTGCGGCAACAATGGGCTGATTGGTGTAAATGTCA
>CASEPH010000492.1 GCA_949289625.1 uncultured Clostridia bacterium
GCGTATCTGGACGGGTTTGAAGAGCCGGCAATCGTCCTTTGCTATGACTACCAGCTCAACGCGATCCAGTCCATTGTGGAAACTCCCATAGAAGTCCGCGTGATGAAAGGCGGTGATACCATATGAAAAAGAAAGTGGCCAGCGCAATCAGCCTGGTCATTCTTATCCTGATTCTGCTCTATGTTTCCGGCATAGTCGCTCAGTTCATGATCAATATCAAGGCATGGGAAGCAGCAGGAAGTGACTATAGGACGTCACCTGCGCTCCCATCGTTTTCACTTGGGGCAGTTGGTGCCGCATTGGTGCACTTCCCTGAAGGCCCCATCTCCGTTCTCGCTGTTTCAGTTGGCATCGCAATCCTGTGCCTGTTCGGACTGCGCCTTGGGCGCGGCGGAAGAGGTGCCACAGACCGCGACAGGAACCTGACGATTTCGGAATTCGGAAGCTATGGAACAGCAGCGTTTATGACACTCAGGGAGGCAAAATCCTGTTTTGATATCACATCACCTGGCAGTACAGACAGGGATATCCTGGGCATGGTTGATGGAGGACAAGTTATTACATTGCCAAAGAAAACCAGGCTTAATGAGAATCTGGCCATCTGCGGTGCATCTGGCACAGGAAAGTCCAGAAGCATCTCCAGAAATCTGATTCTGCAGGCAGCAAAACGCGGCGAGTCGGTCATCATTACAGATACCAAGTCCGAACTCTATGAGTCCACAAGTGAGTTTCTCCGAGACCAAGGCTATACCGTCCGGGTATTCAATCTCATCGAGATGGAGCACAGCGACTCATGGAATTGCCTCAGCGAGGTGGGTGGCAGCGAGATTATGGCACAGACCTTCTGTGACATTGTATTGAGCAATACCAGCGGCGACTCCAGGGATGCATTTTGGTTCAACGCTGAGCTCAATCTATTGAAGGCTCTGGTCCTGTATGTCTCGCTGGAGATGCCTTCGGAAAAAAGAAATCTCGGCCAGGTATATGAGATGCTGACCACAGAAAATGAGCGGAGCCTCACACGCATTATGAACAGCATCCGCCGGGAGCATATAAACAAGTTCACCGGCGAAGTCATGCCACCCTCACCGGCCTTTGCGCCTTTTTCCATTTTCATGCAGTCCAGTGAAACAGTTCGCACCAGTGTCATCATTGGTCTCGGCAGCAAACTGCAGGTTATGCAGGCACAACTGGTCCGCAACATCACCTCCTATGATGAAATCGATTTGGAACTGCCCGGGAAAGAGAAGTGCGCATACTTCTGCATTGTGTCTGACCAGGACAATACCTTCGAGTTCCTGAGCTCGCTTTTCTTCAGTTTCCTGTTTATCCGGCTTATCCGATATGCCGACGCTCACTGTGAGGGCGGACACCTGAAGGTTAAAGTCAAGTTCATTCTGGATGAATTCCCAAACGCGTGCACGATTTTGGACTTCACCAAAAAATGCAGTACGATCAGGTCGAGAGGTGCATCGGTAGCAGTATTTTTCCAAAACATTGGGCAGATGCGAAACCGCTATCCCAATGATCAATGGCAGGAAATCCTGGGTGCATGCGATACAACGGTGTTCCTTGGCTGTACCGATATGCTGACTGCCACCTATTTCAGCGAGAGAATCGGTGTGGCCTCAGTAGAAGTCGAGAGTGAAGCGCGGGAACTCAACAGCATGCGTATTACTGACTATACGCCTCGGTATCGTAAGACCAACTCGCTGGGTAAGCGCCCGCTGCTGATGCCGGATGAAGTACTCCGCCTGCAGCCGGATGAAGAACTGATTTTTGTCCGTGGGCAAAAAGTCATGTGTGCTCACCGCTTTGATTATTCCAAGCACCCATTCTATAAACAACTGAGGAGCTCCAAAGCAATTTTGCATGAACCCGCCTGGAAAACATCCGGGCGGGTTTCTTCTTGGGAGCAGCCCGAACCAGTCATTTCCGCTGACTCTGCACCGAGCGCAGATCCCGCCGGCGACTGTACACCGCCCCCCTCTGTATGTGCGCCTAGCGAACTGCCAATTGGCCGCAGTGTCAACTTAAATGAAGTATTCAAAGAAAGGAAGGGATAGCCTATGTCCCCCAGAAAGAAGGCCACTGAGAGCGAACAGACCACCGAACTGGAAGGCGGCACTGCCACCCCTAACGCAGCCACTACCGCATCATCCCGCGCTGGTTCCTTTGACATCCTGGAACTGAACGATCTGGAACGCGGCATTACGCCGGAAGACAGTGAAGACGTCAAATGGAATTATCTTTCCGGCGCACTCCATACTCGCAAGATCCTTACCGGTGTAGTCAGCGGCATTGAGCCCCAGGAAAACGGAAATATCTTCTGTGCCATTGATTTCGAGGGAATCCGTGTACTGATCCCTGGCAATGAAATGTTCATGGACAGCTGGCCGGAAGGAACATCACCTCCCATCCGTTACCAAATCCGCCTGAATCGGATCCTTGGCGCCACCATTGATTTCATGCTTGCCGGTGTTGACTTCGTGAATCGCGCTGCAGTTGGCAGCCGGCGGGCAGCACTGGTGCAGCGCCAGGCCCGATACTATGCGACCGAACGCGTCAAGGTTGGAAGCCGCGTTGCATGCCGTGTGATTGGCGTGGGCAACAACCGAATTACGGTAGAGGCCATTGGAGTTGATGTGGAGATCCCGGCAAGCAACCTGTCTTGGCAGTGGTTTTCCGATGTCAGCGATCTGTATGCCACCGGCGACCTGGTTGTTGCCAAAGTCATGGAAATTGGGAAAGACGAAGAAACCGGCGGCTATTCTGCGGTGCTTTCCGTCAAGGCAGCCAGCGAAAATCCGGATCTCCCGTCTCTGAAGAAATTGGTGCCCGGCAGCAACTACTACGGCGTGGTGACGGGCGTTCGTGACCGGGTCATTTTCATCCGGCTCCAGACAGGCGCCAATGCCAAAACCATGACATACCGCACCAGGGAGATTCCGGCCAAACTGGATACCGTCAGTTTCCTTGTCCGCAGTGTAGATCTGGAAGCAGGTATGGCATTCGGCTTGGTGACCCGAATCATCAAGAAACATTCCAGATTGAGGTGAGTGCAATGCAGGGATCCAATAACAGAAATCTTCAGCATTGTCGCGAGGTCATCCGAGCCTGCCTCAATACAGTAGAGGAGCGCGGCGACACCTATGTGGCCATCCACAAAGATGAAGATACCGAGTGTGTCATCATCGTATCCATGATTCGCACGCAGCCGATCTTGTCCGTCATCGTGGCGGACAAGATCCT
>CASEPH010000493.1 GCA_949289625.1 uncultured Clostridia bacterium
ATATCTTTTTCCTCTGTATAGATTAGGGTCCCAGCTGCCGTTTGTTGCAGCTGGGACCCTTTTAACAGGCCGGAGTCCATTTGTAGGTGGAGCGTTCTGTTTGGTCTCAGCCTCCGTTTTGCTCGTAGATGACGCCGATGCTGTTAGAAGAGTTATCATAGAACGCAAAGACCCCCTGGCTGTTCACATGTTCCGTCCTTTTTTGTTCGTCTCCCAAAATCTCAAAGGCCTCGTTGAGTTGCTGGGTGATGCGGGTCCCCTCCTGTGGATCACCCTGATAGACATCGGGGTGATACTGCAGGATCATGGCCCGATAGGCATCCTTGATTTCTTTGGCGGATGCCCCGTACCTGATCCCCAGAACGGCATAGTAGTCTTTCAATGCCTCGCACACTCCCCACCCGGGGATGGTAACCGTACAGCCTCAGGCATAATCGCCGTTCTTCCACTTGCCGCTGTACACCACCTGTCCGTTTTCGTCATATAGGGTGCCCCTGCCATGGTACGCATCATTTTTGAATTCCCCCTCATACAGAACTGCCGTACTCCCGCTCTGGTATTGAACACCTCTGCCGTCCCGCTTATCGTTTTTCATTTCTCCCTCATAAGAGAGCATGCCGGAGCGGTATTGTTTCACCTGACCGTTGGCGCTGCCGTCCCGAAATTTTCCCACGGTGACTGTAAAACCGATATCGTCCAACCGCAGACTGTCCGCCCCGCTCATCTGGCTTGCCAGCACCGAGTAATACAGGCTGCAGGAAAAGCGATTCCCCTGCCCATTTGGGGCTCCGTCTTTGAACTCGCCCTCATAGCACACATAATTAGCAAAGGAATGATAGATTGTCCGGAGCTCTTCTTCCCCGATTCCCCGGTACGACAGATTGAGCACCACATTTTCGTCCTCCGAGGTCGGTTCTGCAAAGAGCAGGCCATAACCGTGATACTTTCCCTCACGGAATGTGCCTATGTACAGGATCCGTTCCATTCCGGAAAGACTCCCGGAGGGCACCGATAACATGCCAAAGCCATCCGGCTCGTTATCCTTTGTCTCCCCCCGGTAATAATACTCGCCGTCGGAACTGGTCAAATGATAGCTTGTCCCGGAAAACAGACCGAATTCAGTCTCTGCCGCCATCGGACTCTGTTCCAGGATGGCCTGCTCTGAGAGCCAGCCCGCAAGCTCCACCTGGGCGGTGTTTTCCCTGAGGGGGATGCCGTTTTTACTGGCGTACTGGTACGGATAGAACAGATAGCTCTCAGTCAGCACATTTTCCACCGGAGCCTGAGGCGTTTCAGCTTCCTCTGAGGTTTCGCCGCCGGTCCGCTCGTATACTCTGACACATATGGCCAGAATAAGCACAACGCACACAATATTCCGAATTGCTTTCATAGGTTCCTCTCCTTATGGCGGTTTCCCCTCACGAAATGATCTGCATGAGGACAACCGCCAGTACGATAATCACCAGAAGCCTGGTTTTGAGCTTAAAGAACATCATATCCGCGCCGATGATTTTCATAAAAATGCGCGCAGCAAGATTGACAATGGCAGCACTGATCAAGAAGCAGGTCAAAAACAGAAGCATCATCCAATCCCCTCGCATATTTCTCGATAAGTCCATCTGAAATTATAGCGTTAATACGACATATTTTCAATATATTTATGCCATAAAATATAATCTAACGGAATTTCGCACTGCCGGGTAGAATAGAGACATCAAACCCAGGGGGTGCGGTATGCAGGAATTTGACGTGGTGGGCAGAATCCAGGAGCTATGCCGCTCCCGCTCATGGACGTATTACCGTCTGGCAAAAGCGTCCGGGATTCCCTACTCTACCCTGAGCACCATGCTCCACAAGACCAATGTGCCCTCGGTGCCATCCCTCATGAAGATCTGTGACGGGCTCGGTATTACCCTGGCCCAGTTCTTCTCCGACCAGGATGAGACGGCAAAGCTCACCGCAGATCAAAAGCAATGCCTTGGCATCTGGGACAGGCTGGACGGCACCGGTAAGGAGCTGGCGGCGACCTATATGCGGGGGCTGGCAGACCGGCAAGATGCGGAGCCCGAGAAAAAGTAATTCCCTGGACTGTGTGTCCAGGGAATTTTTCAGTTCAGCTTGGCTTGGGCGCGGATATACTCAATCATGGCGTCTTTGGGAATCCGCCATACGCGGCCATTTCGGTAGCCTTTCAGCTGGCCACTGCCCAGCAGCGCATAGAGGGTGTTTTTGCCCACCTTCAGGGCCTCGCAGGCCTCCTCGGCAGTCAGCAGATCATCGTATGCCTCAAGCACAGCAGTTCTCCTTTCCACGGCTGCGACAATCCTTTACTTTGCAGGTCCGGCACTTGCACTTTGGCGCCTCCGGCTCCCTGTCACGTGG
>CASEPH010000494.1 GCA_949289625.1 uncultured Clostridia bacterium
AAAACTCATTGACCTGATCTCAGGGCAGGTATCCGATGCCTTCCAGAAGGCCGGTTTTGAGGCGTCCTACGGCCGGGTCTCCCTGTCGGGACGGCCGGACCTGTGCGAATATCAGTGCAACGGCAGTATGCCCGCCGCCAAACAGTACCATAAAGCCCCCATTGCCATCGCGGAAGCGGTGGTGGCGGAGCTGCAAAACAACCCGTCCTTTTCATCGGTGGAAGCGGTGAAGCCCGGATTTATCAACCTGCGTCTGGCACCGGAGATGGTTTCTAATTATGTAAACCAAATGGCTCAGGCAGATCACTTTGGGCTTCAGAGAGAGGCCCAGCCGAAAACCATCATCATCGACTACGGCGGCGCCAATGTGGCAAAACCCCTTCATGTGGGCCATATTCGTCCCGCCATTATCGGCGAGGCTGTGAAACGCATTGCCCGTTATTTTGGCAACCGGGTCATTGGCGATGTCCATTTGGGAGACTGGGGTCTCCAGATGGGACTTATTATTGAAGGCATTCGAGACAAAAATCCTGACCTTCCCTATTTCGACCCGGATTTTCAGGGAGAGTATCCCACAGAGCCGCCCTTTACCATTTCCGAGTTGGAGCAGATTTACCCCGCCGCCTCCGCCCGCAGCAAGGAGGACCCGGATTTTTCCGCCAGAGCCCACGAGGCCACACTGAAACTCCAGCAAGGCGACAAGGGCTATATGGCAATCTGGCGTCATGTGATGAACGTGTCCGTGGCGGATCTGAAAAAGAATTATCACAACCTCAACGTAGAATTTGATCTCTGGAAGGGCGAAAGTGACGCAGAGCCCTATATTGCGGATATGGTTCAGTACCTCAAGGACGGCGGCTACGCGGTAGAGAGCCAGGGCGCCCTGGTGGTGAATGTGCAGGAACCTGACGACAAAAAGGAGGTTCCGCCCTGCATTATTTTGAAATCCGACGGTGCTACCCTGTACGCCACCACGGATCTGGCCACCCTGGTACAGCGGGAGCAGGACTATCACCCGGACAAGATCCTGTATGTGGTGGACAAGCGGCAGGCCCTCCATTTTGAGCAGGTGTTCCGTACCGCCAAAAAATCCGGCATCATTCGTCCGGAAACCGAGCTGCAGTTCCTGGGCTTCGGCACCATGAACGGCAAGGACGGCAAGCCCTTCAAGACCCGCAGCGGCGGCGTCATGCGGCTGGAATATCTGATTTCGGAAATCACCGACACCGTCAAGCAGCGTATTTTGGAAAACAACATCATCACTGGCGATGCTGTGGATGAAATTGCAGGTATCATCGCCGTAGCAGCCCTGAAATACGGAGACCTCTCCAACCTGGCCACTAAGGATTACGCTTTCGACATGGACCGATTCTCCGCCTTCGAGGGCAACACCGGCCCCTATATCCTCTACACCATCGTGCGGATCAAATCCATTCTGGCAAAGTACGCGGAGAAACAGGGAACGATTCCCGTCGATCTTTCGATTCTTCCGCCGGAAAACCAGATCGAAAAGGACCTGATGCTGCAGCTGAGCCGGTTCGCGGACAATCTGTATCTGGCCTACCGGGATACCCAGCCCAACGTGGTCTGCTCCTATATCTATGAACTGTCGGGAGCTGTAAACCGGTTCTACCATGAGACTCGGATCCTCACAGAGCCTGACGAGAAAAAGCAGCAGGGCTATATCGCCCTGATCACCCTGGTGAAGCGAGTCCTGGAGACCTGCATTGATCTTCTGGGTTTTGAGGCACCGGAGCGGATGTAAAAAATGAACTGCGCCCGGGTAGAATCATGGCACCGGGCGCAGTTTTTATTTACAAAGCTATTTAATTGTCTTTTGGGAAAGGAGCCCTCATGAACCCCTATCAATGCGTCATTTGGGACTGGAACGGCACGCTGGCCGACGATCTCCAGGCCTCCCTCCAGGCCACCAACGATATTCTGCGGCACCGCGGAAAACCGCCCATCACCCTGGAGCAATACTATGCCTACATGGACTCGCCCATTAGCCGGTTTTACGAGCATTTGTTTGATCTTCGCCAGGTAACCATGTTGGAGATCGGCCGAGAGTTTTCCCAATACTACCCGAAGTACTTCCACCATCTCCATGACGGCGTTCCGCTGCTGCTGCAGCGGCTGCAAACAAAAGGCATACACCAGGTCATTCTCAGCGCGTCCCATCGAAAGCCCGTGGAGGAAAATACCGCCCGGTTTAGCATCCGGCAGTATTTCGACGAGATCATCGCCGCCGAGGACCAGCTAGCCAACGGCAAGATTGAACGGGCCAAGGCATGGATTGCTCAGCAGCCTATCCCGCCGGAAAATATGGTACTGATTGGCGACACCCTCCACGACTATGACGTTGCCCAAGCAATCGGTACCGACTGCATTCTCTGTGCTTTCGGGCATCAGGCAGAGGCAGATCTTCGAGCCACCGGCGTACCGGTCGTCACTGCCATTTCTCAATTGGAAGCATTTTTGCTGGAACCGGCCCTTTCCCGCTAAAATTTCATTGCAAAAACCCGGGCAACGCTGTACAATAGGACTACTTTAGGAAATATACGAGGACGTGATTCCAATGGATCAGCAAGAAATCTCCTTTTTTGAGGAGCTGCAGAGCAATGCTTTCCCTGCACTCCAAACCATAATGTACGACGGTTGGAGCGTACGCTTCGGCGGCGGCTTTACCTACCGGGTCAATTGCGCCAACCCCATGTATCCCGAACATCTCAGCCCGGAGGAAAAAATCCCCTATGTGGAGGAGCTTTACCGGAACTCCGGCCTCTCCATGGCCATCTTCAAAATGCACGAGGGCATGGACCGAGATCGACTGGAGGCGTGCCAGACCATCCTGGATCGGATGAACTATGGAACAGAACGAGACGGGAATATTTTTGTCTGTGACCTTGCTGCCTTCGACCGGCAGCCCAAGGTTCCTGTGGTTACGCTCTCCACGATGAGCGACGATTGGCTGGACGGCTTTTTGATTATGAATGGCACCGCCGACGCCCAACGAGAGGCCGCAATCAAAATGCTCAAAAACATACCCTGTCCCATTGCCGCCTCCGCCATCTGGGAAAACGGAAAAATGGTGGCCTGTGGGCTGGGCGTCATAGAGCGGGGCCATGTAGGGCTTTATGACATTTTTGTGGACGCATCCTGCCGCCGTCGTGGTCTGGGGGCCGACATCTGCACCGCCATTATGCAGGCCGGAAAAGAACAGGGCTGCCATACCGCTTATCTCCAGGTGCTATCAGATAATTTTGGTGCCAGAGAGATGTATCGCAAACTTGGGTATCGCGAAACCTATGAGTATTGGTTCCGTATCAAACGTTTTTCATAATCAACAAAGGAGGAAACACTATGAAGGTTGCACGTTTTGTTTTGAAGATCGTAGGAGCTTCCCTGACTCTGGCCGGCGCAATCTGCCTGCTCATCGGATTTTGGGACAGCCTATTTTCCTGCTGCAAGGACTGTGAAGAATAATTTCGTTTCACTAAAACCGCAAGCACATCAAAAGATGTCGCTTCTATCCCTTTATCCGCACACAAAGGGCCGGAAATCGTAGATGTTACGATTTCCGGCCCTTTTCCTGCAAGGAAAGTTTAATCCTTACTTGGTGCCAAAGATACGATCGCCAGCGTCGCCCAGTCCCGGCACAATATATTTATCGTCATTGAGCTTCTCATCCACGCTGGCCACATACAGGTCCACGTCCGGATGCTCCTTACGAATCAATGCAATACCCTCAGGGCAGCCAATGATGTTCATGAGCTTGATGTTCTTGCAGCCATAGCCCTTCAGGAAGGTGATAGCCGCAGCCGCACTGCCACCGGTAGCAAGCATGGGATCCACAATCAGCACTTCCCGCTCGGAAATATCAGGGGGCATCTTGCAATAATACTCCACCGGATTATGGGTCTCCGGGTCACGATACAGGCCGATATGGCCCACCTTGGCGGAAGGAATCAGATCAATGATGGTATCCACCATACCCAGACCGGCTCGCAAAATCGGCACAATGGCCAGCTTCTTACCGGACAGCCGTTTAAAGGTTCCGGTAGCAATGGGGGTCTCGATGGTCACATTCTCCAGAGGCAGATCTCTGGTCGCCTCATAGCACATCAGCGCTGCGATCTCTCCCACAACCTCACGAAACTCTTTTACCCCAGTATTCTTGTCCCGCAGAATGGACACCTTGTGCTGGATCAACGGATGATCTAAAACATGCAGTTCTCCCATTTCAAGAATCTCCTTTCAATTTAAACTGGTCTGACGTCTGTAGACGAGCCAACCGTTCCCGTTCCGCCTGGCTCAGACGCAGATAGTTAGGCGTCAGCTGCTCTGGCGTCACAGTATGTCCCTGGGCCACCAGAACCTCCGCCGCCATCGCCACACCGCTGGCCCGCTGCATCTCCAGATGCATCGGGGGGTAGACCAGCGTCAGCCCTTGGTCAAGGGTATTATAGCACAATCTGCTGCCGTCTCCAACCAAAAAAATCGGTTTTTCGGACTTTTCCAAATCTTTTTTTAATTCCTCTATCGAAATAGCCCGATCCTCTGTGATCCGGCGCAGATGCTGCCCATCGGACGCGAAAAGCGCGTTGTATACCTGACTACGCCGGGCATCCATCACCGGGCAAATGGTACCGCGCAGATGCCGAAGTTGGTAGGCCATTCCCTCCAGGGTGCTGACACCGCAGCAGGGTTTCTCTGCCGCCCATGCCAATCCTTTCGCCGCTGCGACACCGATACGGACCCCGGTAAAGCTGCCGGGACCTTTTGCCACCGCGATGCAGTCGAGATCCCGGGCTGTCATGTCGCAGTCCAGAAGTATCCGCTCTGCCATGGGCATCAGCGTGGCCGAATGGGTTTTCCCATTGTTGACAAAGCTCTCCGCCAGCAGCACGCCATCTTCCAGCAGCGCCACAGATGCCGCCTTCGCCGAGGACTCAAAGGCTAAGATCCGCAAATTGCTCTCCCCCTTCCAAGGTGATGATTCGTCCGTTCTCCTCCTCCGGATTCCGGCGAATAGAAATCCGCAGCGGATTTTCCATGGCGTCCGCCACCCGTTCGCTCCACTCTACCGCCAGAATGCCGCCCCGCTCCAAATAGTCTTCCCAGCCAATATCAAACAGCTCCTCCGAGGAGGACAACCGGTACATATCAAAATGGAACAGCGGAATCTTACCCGGGTATTCATTGACGATGGTATAGGTGGGACTGGTGACCCGTTCCGTGATTCCCAACCCCCGGGCCAGCCCCCGGGTAAAGGCTGTTTTTCCAGCCCCCAGATCCCCTTCATAGGCAATAACCGTTCCTGGAGTGAGTTTTTTTGCCAATCGCTCCCCCAGCTGCTCCGTTTCCTGTTCTGAATGTGTCAAAAATTTCATAGCTGCGGCTCCTGTTTTGGTTTCTTCCGGATATTATAGCATATTATCCTGCAAATAAAAATCCTTTTCTTGTTTACTTCTGCCCGCCAAAATGCTAAAATGAGAAAAAACGCGAAACGCCTGGAAAGGAACCGTTATGCTAAACGCAATCAAAAAGTTTTTTTCCCGCACCGACTGGATTCTGCTGGCCCTTTGTATGGCAGCTTCGGTGTTCGGTATTATTATGATTTCCAGTGCCACCAACCTTGACGGCTCTGCGGACTATGTTACCAAGCAGATCATTGCCCTGGTGATGGGACTGGTACTATATGTGATCATCTCCTTCATTGATATGGAAATTTTGGCGGAGCACACCACCATTATTGTGATCTTTGCCGCCCTGTTTTTGGCCCTGCTGTATCCCTTTGGTCAGGACGACGGCACTGGCAACAAGAGCTGGATGTCCATTCCTGGGCTTCCATTCATGGTCCAGCCAGCGGAATACTGTAAAATTGTCTATATTATCGTGGTGGCTCGTATTACTTCCATCTATCAGGAGCGTATCAACTCCATTCCCTGCGTATTTCGACTGGCCTTTATTTCCGCCCTGTTTTTAGGATTGATCGTTGTAATCTCCAAGGATGCAGGCGTAGCGCTGATCTATGTATTCACCTTTATTATCATGGCCCTGGCCGGTGGATTCAGCTTTTTGTGGTTTTTGGCGGCTGGTGCCGGTCTGGCAGTCATTGTCCCCATTGTGTGGACCAGTTCTTTAATCCAGGACTATCAGCGGAACCGAATTCTGGTTCTCTTTGACGAAACCATCGATCCCTCCGGAATTGGCGTCCGCTATCAGGCCCAGCGCTCCATCAACGCCATCTCCGGCGGTGGACTTACCGGGCAAGGCCTCTACCAGGGCACACAGACCCAAGCCGACGCCATTCCTGCCCAGCACACGGACTTTATATTCGCTGTGATTGGCGAGGAACTGGGCTTCTTGGGCTGTTTCCTGTGTATTGCCCTGCTCACTGCCATCATTCTGCGCATCATCTACATCGGCACCCACACCCAGAGCTATTTTTATCGGCAGATCTGTATTGGGATCTCCGGCATGCTGCTGTTTCAGATTCTCGTCAATATCGGAATGTGCCTGGGTCTGATGCCCGTTATTGGTCTGACCCTGCCCTTCTTCAGCTACGGCGGCTCCTCCATGCTGTCCCTGTTTATCACCATGGGCGTCATATCCAGCGTAAAAATGCATCCATCGCCGGATTCCCAACAGCGATACATACAGCTCCCCGTCTAGCCTTTTGAACGATGGACACGCAATGCCCCCACCGCGAAAATCCGCGATGGGGGCATTTTCAGTACAGCTTGTCTTAGGGAAGAATATCATTGTCCCCATCCAGTACGGCATCGGTTGCCACATACTCATTGGGAAATGGCTTGGTGCTGTGGGGAACACCGTGATAGACCTTCAGGGCCGGGGATGCAGTTCCGGCAATGATAGGGGCTGCAGGCGTTTTGGTGTGCTTGGCCTTTCCCTGTAGCTCCGGGACAGGAGGAACACTGTTTTTCTGTTTGCGGTCCGTAATCTCCGGCCGCTTCATACCTTGCTTTGCCATAGGATCACCTCGCCCCTAGTCTGCCCAAATCGGGAAAATCTATGAGTCCTACGCTACAGCAGTTGACGACCGCATAAGAACGCAAACAGGAGCAGCAGGGCAATGCCTACCAGCAACAGCGGCCCGGCAATGCACAGAAAACGCCGATCCCGTTGTCGGGAAGCTTCCAAAAATGTGTCATCTTTGGTACGGGTGTTCTGTTTGGAAAGAGGATACCCGCATCCGGGACAGGCTGCGGCTTGATCGGAGATTTCCCGGCCGCATTCCGGGCAATGGATCAGTGCCATACAAACTCCTTTCCGGACAGACGTCTGTAGCGGTATAGGCTGTCTCGCAATTTTCGCTCCACCAGGCCCAGAGCCATCAAATGGTCCAGATGGGACAGTGCTTCTCCCACGGCAAACCATTTCTGCGGTGTGGGGAAATCGGCCCATCCGCTGCACCGAATATTCCAGGTCATTGCGGCGGCAATGTCCCAGGCGGTCATGGCAGTACCGTCGGAGAGAATCCGCAGCACCTCTTCGCAGCGGCGCCGGTGGTGATCCAGCAGGACCTCCACACGTTCCGAAAATATCGTATGGACCGCGCGATGGGCCGGCAAGGGCAGCTTCACCGGAAGCTGCCGAATCCGTCTCAGAGACCGGAGATAGTCCCCCAGAGAATC
This sequence comes from uncultured Clostridia bacterium, assembly GCA_949289625.1. Next base: position 7,662 of record CASEPH010000494.1, read on the forward strand.
AGGAATTCCCTGCCATCGGGTGATGTTGGGGGTAATATCGAACAGCACATGATCCCCCAGGATGCAGATACCGGTGGCCTCTTCCCACAGGCACAGATGTCCCGGGGTATGCCCCGGGGTCCATATGGCCTGAAAGCTGTGACCGCCGTAGGAAAAGATTTCTCCATCCTGCACGGGGATATAGCTGTCGTAGGCCACGGGAGAAAGAGCCCGGGCAGGGTTCTTCTGCTTTAGTACCTCCAGCAGGGGCCAGGGAAAGCCCTCCTGGGCAAAGCGGCGGTTGGATTCAGACCAGGAAAATGTGTTCTGCCTGCCGGGCATCCGGCTCAGGTCCTGGGCGCCGATAAAAATTTGGGTATCCTGTTTTGCCAGCTCTGGCGCCAACCCTGTGTGGTCAGAATGCAGATGGGTCAGAAATATATCCGTATGGTCCATGGAAATCCCCAGCTCTGCCAGTCCTGCCAGGAGGGCCTCCCGGCAGGCATCCTGGCGAAAGCCGGTGTCAATAAGCAGGTTACGACTGCCCACCAGCACATAGGTATTGAGGTTTTTCAGAGGATTATTGGGTAGAGGTACGGCGATGGAATATAGATTGTCAGCAAGCTCAGAAATCAAAGTAGATCATCCTTTGTGTTGATATCGTTGATTATAGCCGGAAACTGTGCTAGAATCAAGCGGTGAATGGGAGGTGAAGGCATGGAATTGGGACGGTTTGCCCCCAGCCCCAGCGGCAGGATGCATTTGGGCAATGTATTTTCCGCCATGCTGGCGTGGCTGTCTGCCAAGTCCCAAGGCGGAGAGGTACTGCTTCGGATCGAGGATCTGGACCCAGCCCGAAGCCGCAGGGAATACGCGGAAGCCATTATGGAGGATTTTCGCTGGCTGGGACTGTTATGGGATCGGCAAAGCAAAAATCAAAGCTGCCGCAGTGACGATTATTCCGCAGCCATAGAAACACTTGCGCAAAAGGCACGGATCTACCCCTGTTACTGCACACGGGATCAGCTTCATGCGGCGTCAGCCCCCCACGCCTCCGATGGCCGGACCATCTACAGCGGGACCTGCCGGTACTTGACCGATGCTCAGCGGGCCCAAAAGACAAAAGCCCCCTGCCTTCGGATCTGCGTACCGGATCAGGAAACCTCCTTTACGGACGGGCTGCAGGGGCCCCAATCCATGAACCTACAGACAGAATGGGGCGATTTTATCATTCGCCGGGCTGACAGGGTGGCTGCCTATCAGCTGGCGGTGGTGGTGGACGATGGTTCCAGTGGTGTAACAGAAGTTGTGCGGGGCCGAGATCTGCTGTCCTCCACACCGGCCCAGCTGTGGCTCTATACCCTGCTGGAGCTAAAGCCGCCAAAGTTTTACCATGTGCCCATGCTGCTCTCTCCCGATAGGCGCCGTTTGAGCAAACGGGACAGAGATTTGGACCTGAGTCAGCTGCGGCAGCGTTGGAAACCGGAACAGCTGATCGGGTTCTTGGCCTGGTCCTGCGGCCTGCTGGATCAGTGGGAGGCAGTTTCCCTCCGAGAACTGGCCTCGGGCTTTGCCTGGGATCAGGTCCGAAAAGAGGATATTGTGGTGGACCCAGCGATGTTATGCTAAAATTACCACGTTGGATGAGCATCTCCGAATAATTCCCATTGAATTGGGTGAAAATGGGATCAGGAGGTGCGCAACATGGTAAAAGGTGTACAAAAACGGGTCGTGGTAGTTCGCTGCCCCGACACCAAGTATTTTGACCAGGCGATTTTTATGGTGCGGGACGACAGTCTCACCGAGGAGGGCCGTTCCCCGGAGCAGGTACTGGAGGAGGCCTGCCGGGTGGCAGACAGCTATATCCGCCAAAATGTGGAGCTCCGGCGGCGATATACGCCCTGGCTGATTGGCGGAAGCCTGCTGCTGATGAGCCTGCTGGCTGCTCTGATTGTATGGCTGATCTAAAAAACCGCCGGAGGCGCAATGCCTCCGGCGGTTAGTTTTTATTTTGTGGCCCAGGAAAGCAGGCTGGACTCCTCTTCCTCCAAGCTTCCATACTGATAGGCCTGATAAAGCAGCTGAGCAGCTTCTCTGCGTGTCAGGGCAGCATTGGGATCGGTCACATCATAGATCCCAGCCATGGCAGATACGGTTTCCATGGCCCATGCGGGAACGCTGTCCTCCATAGCCATAACAGTCTCAGCATCCGATCCCTCCAGCCCCAGAATGCTGCTCACCATCTTCACCGCCTGGGCCTGGGTAATGGCTCCGCTGGCATCCAGCGCAAGACCGCTGCTGGTGGGAACGCCGCTAAGGTATCCGCATCGCAGTGCCTCAGATACATAGCGTCCCAGCCAGTCCGGGGTGTCTGCTTCATCCACAAACCCAGTGGTCAGGACCTCCTGATCCTCGTCCATCCCCACAAGGCCAACGCACATGGCGATAAATTCTCCTCGGGATACGGTTTCGTCAGGGCAAAACAGCAGTTGTCCAGCCACGGTTTTTCCGGAATAGATGCCCTCCTCCCGCAGCCATACCGCAGCCAGCTGGGCAGGATCTCCGTCCATATCCCCGTAGGTCTGCTTGTCCGAGGGCTTTTCAATCTCAATTCGGACCGTAGCCTCCTGGGAGGTGTTTCCGGCAGAATCCGTCACGGTATAGACAAAGGAGTCCTTTCCCACCTTATTTTCCGTGGGGGTATAGGTGACGGTTCCATCATCGTTCAGACTGACGTCGCCCCGTTTGGGCGCTTTGACAATGGTAACGGTGAGCGGATCGCCCTCCGGATCGGAGACGGTCAAGGGCACCTGGCCGGGGATATTCTTATAGGTGGTAAATTCCGAACCCTCCGCCACCGGAGCCTGATTTTGATTGGAGCCAATCTTCAACGTGGCCTGAAACTCTTCGGTGCCATTGTCAGTGAGCTTGAGGCAGGTAATCACAGCATCTCCGGTAAGATCGCCTCCGGGCACAAAGGTCAGGGAGGAAAGCTGCTCCACTGTAAGCACATCCCCGGAACGGACCTGCCGGTTTCCCAGCATCAGTGTACCCAGGGCCTGGTCGGGCACCTCCGTCAGCATAACACCGGCGCAGTCCTCCGCCTGAAAATCGGCCTGGGAAAAGCAGTATACATCATCCCAAGTAAGAGATGGCTCTGCGGCCAGCGCAGGGGTAAAAAGCAGCGCTGTCAGGCTAAGCGCCAACAGGCCACGGGTGGCAAAAAAGCTTGTTTTCATTGCAATACCTCCAATTTGATTTGCAAAGGTATTGTTTGCCTGTTGAAAGAAATTATTCCGATCTATTCCAAAAAAATGAAGCTTTTTCTTGCGGACCATAATGTATCTATGCGCTTCCGCTAAATATTATTTTACGCATCAGTTTTTCTGTCCCATATAAAAATCCTTGGTCATGTTATGAAAAACGCCCCCACCGTAACGCTGTACGGTGGGGGTGTCTCATGGTATATGCGGAAGATTTTATGCGGATTCCTCCGCCAGATTGCCGGTATAAAGCTGATAATACTTTCCTTTTTTCTCGATCAGCTCTTCGTGGTTGCCCCGCTCAATGACGCGGCCCTGATCCATTACAATAATACAGTCCGCATTCCGAATGGTGGACAGTCGATGAGCGATCACGAAGGTGGTACGGCCGGTCATTAAGGCGTCCATGCCATCCTGGACCAGTTTTTCCGTCCGGGTATCAATGGAGGAGGTGGCCTCATCCAGAATCAGCACCGGAGGATCCGCCACAGCAGCCCGGGCGATGGCCAGCAGCTGCCGCTGTCCCTGGCTGAGATTGGCACCGTCGCCGGTGAGCATGGTGTCATAGCCATCGGGCAATCTCCGGATAAATCCGTCTGCGTTGGCCAGCATAGCTGCCGCCCTGCACTCGTCATCATTGGCATCCAGGTTGCCATATCGGATGTTCTCCATCACGGTGCCTGTAAACAGGTGGGTATCCTGGAGCACAATGCCCAGGGACCGGCGGAGATCCGGCTTTTTAATCTTGTTGATGTTGATGCCGTCATATCGGATCTTTCCATCGGCAATGTCATAAAACCGGTTGATGAGGTTGGTGATGGTGGTTTTTCCAGCACCGGTGGCTCCCACAAAGGCGATTTTCTGCCCCGGCTTTGCCCACAGGCTGATGTTGTGCAGCACCAGTTTATCCGGATCATATCCAAAGTCCACGTTGTCAAAGACCACGCCGCCCTGGAGCTTGGTATAAGTGACCGTGTGATCCGCCTGGTGGGGATGCTTCCAAGCCCAGACATTGGTACGCTCCTGGGTTTCTTCGATCTCACCGTCGGCATTTTCCTGGGCGTTGACCAGGGTCACATAGCCGGTATCCTGCTCCGGTTCCTGATCCATCAGGTCAAAAACCCGCTGGGCACCAGCGGCAGCTGTGACCACAAAGTTGATCTGCATACTCACCTGGGTGATAGGCTGGGTAAAGTTTTTGTTCAGGCCCACAAAAGTGACCACGGTGCCCAGGGTCACGCCAGCCAGTCCGTTGATGCCCAAAATAGCTCCAACGATGGCTACCAGGGCATAGCTAAGCCACCCGATATTGGCGTTGATGGGCATCAGCAGGTTGGCATATCGGTTGGCCTTATCCATGCTTTCCCGCAGATCCTCATTGATTCTGCGAAAATCCGACTTTGCCGCTTCCTCATGGCAGAACACCTTGACCACTTTCTGGCCGTCCAGCATCTCCTCGATAAAACCGTCCACAATGCCTAGGTTTTTCTGCTGCCGCACATAGTATTTTCCGGAAAGTCTGGAAAAACACACGCTCACCACAATCATCACCAGTGCGGTCAGTAGAGAGATGATTGTCAGGGTTGGGTTCAAAATCAACATGCTCACCAGGGTCGCCGCCATGGTGATGATGGAATTGACGATTTGGGGAATGCTCTGGCTCAAGAGCTGCCGCAGGGTATCCACATCATTGGTATAAACCGACATAATATCCCCATGGGCATGGGTGTCAAAGTATTTGATGGGCAGCTTTTCCATCTTATGAAACAATTCATCCCGGAGCCGCCGCATGGTGCCCTGGCTGACGCTGACCATGATGCGGGTATAGCCATAGGCCGTGACCACGCCCAACGCAAGCACACCGATCAGGCGAAGCAGCGCATAAAGCAGGGCGCTGTAATCCGTAGAACCGTTTTCTATCATGGGCACGATATAATCGTCCACCAGGGATCTGGGGAAATTTGCGCTGACTACACTGGCAACTGCCGCCACCACGATACAAACCACTACAAAAAAGAACGGGATTTTATAAAACCGGAACATATAGCCCACGACCCGTTTCAATACCGCAGGAGATGCTCCGACACCTGATTTCCGCTTCATGTGATTACCTCCTTTCACGCCGGCTGGTCGAAATCTCCGCCGCCCTTGATCTGGGATTCGTAGATTTCCCGATAGATGGCGTTGGTCTTCAGCAGATTTTCATGGGTGTCGAAGCCGTCGACATGCCCTTCCTCCAGCACCAGGATCCGGTCTGCGTGCTCCACACTGGAGATTCGCTGGGCAATGATGATCTTGGTGGTACCGGGAATGGTCCTGGCAAAGGCTGCGCGAATCTTGGCGTCCGTGGCAGTATCCACCGCCGAAGTGGAATCGTCCAGAATCAGCACCTTGGGCTTTTTCAGCAGCGCTCGGGCAATACAGAGCCGCTGCTTCTGTCCGCCGGATACATTTGCTCCCCCACGTTCAATGCGGGTCTGATATCCGTCAGGAAGGCGGTCAATGAATTCATCGGCACAGGCAGCCTGGCATGCCGCAATACATTCGGCCTCCGTGGCTTGAGGATTGCCCCAGCGGAGGTTCTCCAGGATCGTCCCGGAAAACAGCGTGTTCTTCTGCAGCACCACTGAAACCTGATTTCGCAGCGTTTCCATATCGTAGTCGCGCACGTCCAAGCCGCCAACCCGTACGACACCCTGGTCCACATCGTACAGCCGGCAGATCAAATTGACCAAGCTGCTCTTTCCGGACCCCGTACCGCCGATGACGCCGATGGTCTCTCCAGGGCGAATGTGCAAATCAATATCGGTCAGAGCATTTTTACCGCTGCCGTGCTTGTAGGAAAAAGTCACATGCTCAAAATCAATACCGCCGTTCTCCACCTGATAGACAGGGTTCTCCGGCTCCTTCAGATCGGGCTCCTCCCGCAGCACCTGACTGATTCGACGGACGCTTGCCATGGACATGCTGATCATGACGATCACCATGGACAGCATCATCAGGCTCATCAGCAGCGACATCACATAGCTGAACAGACTGGTGAGCTCTCCGGAACTCATGGTTCCGCCAACAATATAATGAGCGCCCAACCAGGAAATCATAATGATACAGAAGTAAATGGCCACCATCATGGCGGGGTTGTTCAGGGCCAGCATTCCCTCTGCCTTGACGAACAGGCGGTAGAGATTGGCGGAGGCGCTGGAGAACTTTTGATTCTCATAGTCCTCCCGCACAAAGGCTTTCACCACCCGAATGGCGGAAACATTTTCCTGCACGCTGGCATTGAGGTCATCGTACTTGCGAAATACCTCGTTGAAAATCTTCATAGTTGTCACCATAATACCGCCGATCACCAGCACCAGGAACAGCAGCGCCAGAAGGAAAGTAAGGCTCAGCTTAGGGCTGATAATGAAGCACATGATGTAGCTGAAAATCAATGTCAACGGAGAACGCACCGCCATACGGATCACCATCATAAAGGCGTTTTGTACATTCGTGATGTCGGTGGTCATACGGGTCACCAGACTGGGAACGCTGTATTTGTCGATGTTGGAAAAAGAAAATGTTTGGATGCGATTGTACTGTGCCTCCCGCAAATTTGCGGCAAAGCCCGAAGATGCACTAGCGGCAAATTTACCTGCCAAGGCGCCGAATGCCAGGCTGAGAAACGCCAGCGCAACCATTACGATGCCGTAACGGTATACCGCGGCGAGATTTGCCGCCTCAAGCCCCTGATCGATGATCATGGCCGTGATGAACGGCAACAAGATCTCCATGATCACCTCCAGGGTGGTCAGCCCAATACAAAATAGGGCGTCTTTTTTATAGCGCCCCAATTGGCGCAGAACGGTTTTCAAAATTCTGATGCCTCCTTTTGCGATTGCTTTGTAAGTTCGGACAAATTCCGCAGCAGTTTCTTCTGCATCTCATCCAAGGCCTCCAATTCCGCCGTGGAAAAGGCGCCATAAAGTTGATGATGCATATCGCTGAACGTATTTTCCAGGTATCCCCTGAGCTGCTCTCCGGCTTCCGTGGGAAAAATCAGCTTCGCTCTGCCATCGTCGGCACAGTTCTCCGTGCGCACATATCCCTTGCGCCGAAGGGCCTTTAATATATGGGACAGGGCCGCCTTGGAATACCCAAACTCCCGTTGGACTCTCGTCAGAGAGGTCCCATGTTCATCCGCTTGGCGAAGGACGAATTGCAGCACATTGGCCTGTACCGCCGTTACACCCTGTTTTGCCAGCAAACCATTGGCATACTGCTCCGCCTGAATGGAAATTCTTCGGTTGTTTCGCAGTAATTGCTCGCTGCCAGTGTCTTTCATGGTTCCACCTCTTTCCAATTGTTTAGGCCGAAATATTATCAGCCCATATTTTTATAACACAAAACAGCTTGTATGTGAAATACAAATATGCTATAATCTATAAAAAACTTTTATAGATATTATTTATGAAAACGACGTAAATGCCTTGAAAATACAGGAGGAATTCCACAAATGAACACCACACAGCTTGACTGTTTTATGGCGGTTGCCAATTATTTGAACTTCTCCCGGGCCGCAGAACATCTGCGTTTGTCTCAGCCAGCCGTCAGTCATCAGATCAACGCACTGGAGGACGAACTGGATGTAAAACTATTTCAGCGCACCAGCAAAAGCGTTCGCCTCACCCAGGAAGGTTACCTGTTTTTGCAGTATGCGGGAGAAATTTTAAAACTCTCCGCCCAATCTAAAGCAAGGCTCAAGGAATCCAAGCGGGTGCTGGCAACACGACTGACCATAGGATGCCGAAGCACAGCTGAATTGCATCTAATCCGTCCCGCGTTAAAACGGCTGCGGGAAACCAATCCTGCCGTCGTGCCGGACTTGCGCATGATCCCCTTTGATTCTCTGGAAAACCTGCTGGAAGAGGGCGACATCCATGTCATGTTCTCCTTTGGCAGAGAACGCGCCAAAAAGCTGCGCTATCACGAACTGGCGCATTGCGGCGTTGCATGCATCTGCAGTCCTTCCCATCCCCTGGCCACCCACGATCAGCTTACGGTGGCGGAGCTTCAGACAGCCGACCGGATCGCAGTCAGCCAGCCTCCCATCTGCCCTACCAGCCTCTTTCATATCCAGATCCGCATTATTGGAGAACGCAGTTCCGATCAAATTCTGTTCTGCGGCAGTCAGGAGGTAATCCACACCATGGTGGAAACTGGTTATGCATTTGCCGTAGCCACAGATTTTCCGCACCTTCGAACACCTGGTTTAAAATATATTCCGCTGTTCGAATTTGAGCCGTTATCCTTCGGCGCAATGTATAAGGAGCGCACGCCGGTGATTCAATCCTTTTTCACCCTGTTGGAAGAATCTCTAAAATTTCAGGCAATGCAGTCGCCGTTGCCGTCTTAACTAATTACGCCACATCAATCAGTTCAAAAAACGGCGGCCTTGGAGGAACCCAAAGCCGTCGTTTTTACAGAAAAAATAGAACCCTTGAAATCAAAGCGATTTCAAGAGTTTTGGTGACCTGCCGGGGAATCGAACCCCGGACACCCTGCTTAAAAGGCAGGTGCTCTACCGACTGAGCTAGCAGGTCAGATGGCAGGGATGGCGGGACTCGAACCCACGGTTCCAGAGTCAAAGTCTGGTGCCTTAACCGACTTGGCCACATCCCTAGATGCGAACCGGCCTAGCATCAAACACCTTTCAGAGGAAGAAGTGGGGTGAGTAATCGGACTCGAACCGACGCTCTCCAGAGCCACAATCTGGCGCTTTAACCAACTAAGCTATACCCACCATTTCTTCATCTGCGGCAACTGGAAGAGGCTGCCCCTGGTACGCCAAGAGGGACTCGAACCCCCGACCTACTGCTTAGAAGGCAGTTGCTCTATCCAGCTGAGCTATTGGCGCAGATCATGGAGCGGGTGATGGGAATCGAACCCACACGACCAGCTTGGAAGGCTGGGATTCTAGCCATTGAACTACACCCGCATCGGGCTGAAATTGTCAGCCTTTAGATATTACCATGTTCCTCTCATTTTGTCAAGATTTTTTTGTAAAATCCCTGGACTAAGTCCTCAGAAGATACTGAGGACCCATCCCTTTAAATAAAGCGCCGAAGGCTCTCCGATGGCAGCCGGGTGATCCCTGGACTGCATCAGCTCTCGGATCAGCCGCACCTGCCTGCCGCTGTCCGCCGCAGCCTCCCGCAGCATCTTGAGAAACAGCTCCCGGGTCATAAATTGGCTGCAAGAACAGGTAATCATAAAGCCGCCGGATTTTGTGAGCTTCATGCAGCGGTAGTTAAGCTCCTTATACCCCTTATAGGCCCCTTCCAATGCCCGACGGGACTTAGCAAAGGCTGGCGGATCCAAAATCACCACATCATAGGTCTTGCCTGCGTCTGTCAATTGGTGGACCACATCAAAAACATTGCCGCAGACCGTTTCAATGCAGTCCAGGCCATTGCGCGCCGCATTGCGACGCACCAGCTCCAGGGCACTTTCCGACACATCCACCGCCTCCACTCGCTCCGCGCCATAGAGGCCCGCATGGATGGAAAAGCCTCCGGTACAGCAGCAGAGGTCCAACACCGTGCCGCCTTGCACATAATCCCGCAGAATGCCCCGGTTTTCCTGCTGATCCAGGAAATGCCCGGTTTTCTGTCCCTCCGGGATATTCACCAGCATTTTCGCATCATGCTCCAGGATCTCCACCTCTGGCGGGATACTGCCGTAAACACAGCCCGTTTGCTGGGGAAGTCCCTCCTTTGCCCGAACCTGGAGATCGTTCCGCTCATAGATGCCCTTGGGTTTCAGCAGCTCCACCAATATATCCAAAATTTCCTGCTTCCAGCGCTCCATCCCCAGGGATACGATCTGAAAGGATAGATAATCCCCAAACTTGTCCACCGTCAGTCCCGGCAGACCATCGGAATCCCCGAACACCACCCGGCAAGCGTTGGTGAGCCCAATGGATTTCCGATAGTTCCAGGCTGCGGTAATCCGTCTCTGGAAAAACGCCCGGTCCACCAGTTCTTCGGCATCTCTGGTCAGGACACGAACCACGATCTTGGAATTGGCATTGAAAAAGCCCCGGGCCACAAACCGCCGCCGGCTGTCCAGTACATCTACCACGCCACCGTTTTCACAGGTATCGGTATACCAGTCGATCTCGTTGTCGTAGATCCACAGGGACCCCTGGGCAATATCCTGTTCCTCTCCCCGTTTCAGGCAAACTTCCATTTATATCTCCTTGTCACAAAAGGCGCAGTAGGTTTTTCCTCCCACCTGCTTTGTCAGTGGCGGCAGGTACAACTCCGTCTGGGTAATGCAGTTTTTGTTGTGGCACAAGGGCTTTTCCCCAATGGGCTGAGGCTCCGGCTTTTTCCGCCCCTGCTCCACCAGCTTCATCAGCAATGCCATCCGGGCATACATTCCATACCTGGCCTGGTCAAAATACACTGCCCGAGGATCGTCGTCCACATTTTGCGCGATCTCGTCCACTCGGGGCAGCGGATGCATCACCAGCAGATCCTTTTTCGCCAGGTTCATTTTGGCCTTGGTCAGTATGTAGACACCCTTGAGCCGGTCATACTCCAGAGGGTCGGTGAACCGTTCCCGTTGGATCCGGGTCATATACAGTACATCCAGCTGAGGCATGGTGGCCTCCAGATTGGTGACCTCCATAAAGGGGAGATTTTTTTCTTTCAGGAATTCCAGCATATATCCGGGAATGGCCAGATCCCGGGGCGCAATGAGATAGAACCGGATGCCGGGGAACTTGGCCAAAGCCTTGATGAGCGAATGGACCGTCCGGCCATTCTTGAGGTCACCGCAGAGTCCCACATTGAGATTTCCGATGCTGCCCCGCAGTGCGGCAATGGTGGTCAGGTCCGTCAGGGTCTGGGTAGGATGCATATGTCCGCCGTCGCCGGCATTGACCACGGGCACATCGGAATACAGTGACGCTGCTTTCGCCGCCCCCTCCTTGGGAGAACGCATAACCACCACATCTCCATAGGAAGAAACCATTTTGATGGTATCCTTCAGGGTCTCGCCCTTGGATGTGGACGACGACTTGGGGTCCGCAAAGCCGAACACGCTCCCCCCCAGCCGCAGCATAGCCGCCTGGAAGGAAAAATTCGTCCGGGTGGAGGGCTCGTAAAACAGGCTGGCCATCACATCACCATGAAGCGCATCCACAAAATCCTTAGGATGTGCGATGATTTGACTGGCCAGCCCATACAGCTCGTTCCATTCCTCCAACGTGAGGTCTTCAATATCAATGAGATTCCTGAGTTTCAATGCTACATCCTCCCATAATATTTTAAATCGGCTTATTCTAGCACAATTTTTCTTTTTCCGCAACAGGATTTTTTCACTTTTGTTGATGAATTTTTTCTTTCATGCTATACTGTATTTTGGTGATCTTTCATGAAAAACATTCCCGTCTATATGTCTCAAGGGGGAACTGCCACCCTGATTTTGACAGAGATCCCCCATCGTGGTATTGCCTATGTGGTGCTCCGCACCGTTATTCCCGGAAAGCTGTCAGAGCTTCTTCAGGAATGCGCCGCCTTTTGCCGAAGTTGCGGCGCAACAACCTGTCTGGTGTCCCCCGGGGATACGGAGCTGGCTTTGTCTCTGCCCCATGCCTATGATATCTATTGGCTGCGCACCCATAAGGCTGCGTTGCCAGACATCTTCCAGCCCTTTTCGCTAAAACCGCTTCAGCCGGACAACGACGCCATTTATCAGCGCATCTACAACCAGTGCTTCTGTCAGGTGTCCCACGCCATGACCTATGAACGAAAGCAGATTCAGCGAATCTACCAGATGGAATACCAGGCTTTTTTGGCATTGACGGAGACGGGACAGCCCTGCGGCATTGGGGAACTGCACGGAAACGAGTTGGCCGCCGTGGGGCTTTTGCCAGAATATCGCGGACGAGGCAAAGATCTTACGCTGACTCTGCTGTCCCTCTGTCCCGGGCCGGAGATCACACTGACCGTGGTTTCCGACAATATGCCGGCGCTTTCCATGTACGACAAGCTGGGGTTCTCCGTTTGCGGCGTAGAATCCCGATGGTATTATCTCTGAGTCCAACAGATTCTGTGAGCTACACCGGCTCTCAGTTAGCAGCTTCCCCCTGATGCAGGTGATACTTCTGCATCAGGGGGACTGTTATTTGACCAAATGGGAGTATCCCATCAGGCAAAAATGGATTTATGCGTTCAGGAACTGATCTACTGCGTCCGCGCAATCCCGGCCATCTACCATAGCCTTGACCACCAGGGACTGTCCGGTGCGGCAGTCGCCGCAGGCGAAGATCTTATCCACGCTGGTCTTGTAATCGGTTCCGGCCTGGATGTTGCTCCGGGCATTCCGTTCCACACCGAAGGCCTTGGCAACCTCCTCCTTGGGACCCAGGAAGCCTGCCGCAATAACCAGCAGACCGCAGGGCAGCGTCTCTTCGCTGCCAGGAATCTCCGTCATCACCAACCGGCGGTTCTCATCGTACTGGGGTTCCAGATGGACCAGCGTCACCGCCTGGATATTGCCCTGTTCATCGGCTGCCACTGCTTTGATGGTTGCCTGATAGATATGAGGATCCTTCAGGAACCGGTTCAGGCACTCCTCCTGAGAGGAATCGAACTTCTTCTCCTTGGCCTTCTGGGGCAAAGGATCATAAATCACCGGCTTCCCCACCACCTGGGGCAGCATCTCCACCTGAGTGATGGACGTAGCTCCCTGACGAATGGCGGTCCCCACGCAGTCATTGCCCGTATCGCCGCCACCTAGAATAATGACGTCCTTGCCTGCGGCAGTATCCCCGGTCTTTCCACTGAGGTAATCCACCGCCTTGTGGATCCCGGCAGTGCCCTCTGCACCGAACATCTGGATCTTCCGAGCGTTGCCGGTGCCTACGCAAAGCACCACTGCATCATACTGGGCATCCAGAGCCTCAGCAGACAGATCCGCCCCGGCCTCCACGCCGGTCTTGAATACGATGCCCTGAGCCCGCATGGCGTCCAGCTTCCGATCCAGGGTACCCTTCTCCAGCTTCATGTTGGGGATACCATAACGCAGCAGGCCGCCGGGCTTTTCGTCCTTTTCATAGACCACCACAGCATGACCCTTATCCCGCAGCCGCTGGGCCACGCTCAGGCCGCTGGGTCCGGAACCGATCACGGCCACCTTCTTGCCGGAGGCCTTGGGCATGACGTGCTCGGCGTTTTCATAGTGCCGCTCCACCACGAAGCGCTCCAGTCTGCCGATGCCCACCGCCTCCGTACGGATGCTGCGGGTGCAGTTGCTCTGGCACTGCTTCTCCTGGGGGCAAAGCCGGGAGCAGAACTCCGGCAGTGTGGACGCCGTGGTGATGAGTTCATAGGCGCCCTCGTAGTCCTTTTCCCGGATCTTCTTGATAAACTCCGGCACCGGCATTCCGGCGGGACATTCCTTGGAGCACCAACGGGAAGGACAGCCCAGGCAGCGGGATGCCTCAAGCAGGGCCTCCTCCTCGGTATAGGTCTTCTCCACCTCCTGGAAGGTGGTCAGCCGCTCCGCCATGGGCAGGCGCTGATTTTTCGTGCGTTCCCCCACCATGTTGGGGTTTTCCACAGGGACAAATACAGTATTATCTGGCATAAGCATGATTCAGCACCTCCTTATTTCTCGGGTTTTCCATCGATATAAGCCACCATGTTGCCGCCGGCAATATAGCTGGAGGCCATGGCCCAGGTCAGCTCCGAAATGGGAGCGAACTTGCCCTTCCGATGCATGGCAGAGGTGCAGTCGCCGCCGGCATAGAGGCCGGGGATGATGCTGCCATCCTCCCGAGTGACCTGACATTTGGGGTTCACCCGGACGCCGCCCATGGCTGCCTCCGAGAATCTCTGACCATAGACCGCATAGTAGGGTCCCTTGTCCAGCGGGATGGGCACCAGGAACTTCTTATCCTTCCCGTAATCCTCATCCACGCCCTTTTCACAGAACTCGTTGTACTTCTTGACTTCCGCCACAAAGGCTGCGGGATCGGCGCCCATAAGCCGTGCCAGTTCTTCCAGGGTATCTGCCTTCTTCACCGGCGTATCCAGCTTGGACTCCTCTTCCAGATCCTCCTCCCAGGTGGCATAGAAGTGGGCTTTATTGGCCACAGCAGGGTTCTTCACATACCGCTCCGCACAGGCCTTGATCTGGTCATAGGGCAAAATCGCGTAAGAAATCTCCTTGGGCTGCTCGGAGATCAGCTGGCTCATGCCGTTCATGATGCCCTTGGTCTCGTCCACCCAGCGTTTGCCGTTCAGGTTCACCTGAATGAACTCCGGCTCCAAGGCAAAGTCAGCGATGGAGTTGTTGAAGGGATGGTGCTTGGGTCCGAACATGGAGATAAACATCCGCTCGGGATCCGGCTCCACCCCCAGCTCCTGGAGCATGGTGATGCCGTCGCCGGTATCGCCGGGCACCGAGAACCGATGGATGGGCGTTTCGCCGCCAAAGAAATCGAAATCGCTGTACTTCTTCAGCATCTCGTCGTTCCGGCCAAAGCCGCCGCAGGCCAGATGGACTGTGGGACATTCGATGATTACATCTCCGCCGGGATCCTGGGCAACAATGCCGCAGATCTTCCCGGACTCGTCCAGCTTCAGATGCTTGGCAGCGGTGCGGAGCAGGATGGACACAGGGAGATTCTCTCTCTCAATGGTATCCATCATGGTGTATTTCACATGGGTGCCGCCCCAGCCGGGGCCGATGGCATCGTCACGGCACAGCAGATTGTCAAACTGCCGGTCAGGCATTTCCAGAACGCCCTTGCCGAACATGGGACCATGGAAGTCCGTGTCTTCCGCCCTTTTAAGCACATAAGTCTTTTTGATGTCGCAGAGGCCGCAGAGCCAGTCGAAGAAATCACAGGTTCCGTAGACCGCGGCCCGGATCAGATTCTCCGGCACCTCGCCGTTGGCCATCTTCTGGAAGATGTGCTGGACCGCCTCTTCCCGCTCGTCGGGAATGCCCATCTGCTGGTGCCACTTGGAATAGGTGACCATATAGCCGTGGGCAAAATCGGTGTTGCCGCCGGTCTTGGCGCTCTTTTCCAGGACAACGACCTTCTTCCCCGCTTGGGCCGCCCGTACTGCCGCCACCAGACCGGAGCCGGAGCCCACCACCACCACATCTGCCTTGAGGTAGATGGGATCATGCCGGGGAATCTCCGTGGTATGTACCGGTTCCTCATGGCAGGCGCCAGTGTGACAGACCTTCGCGCAAAGGCCGCACTGCACACATTTTTCCTGATCGATCTGATACTTGGTTCCCACAAAGTCGATGGCCTGTACGGGACATTCGCAGGCACAGTTGTGGCAGCATGCGCAGATCGTTCTGTCGATTACAAACATGGCATCAGTTCCTTCCTAAAATCTTTCATAGTCTTATGGAGCAGCTGCTCCATGGCAGCGCCGGTAGTTCCCGTCCCACGGGCATACCTTTGCACCATACATACATCTTACCATGGGTCAATCCATCCGCTCAAGTATCAGAAATCCACTCGCCATACCATTTTTATAAATAATTTTGTATGCGAACATAAAACACCGGCATTTTGGCCGCGACAGCTTTCCGCCGCAGGCAAAACCCCGGTGTATTGCGCTTATTTCCGTTCCAGTTCCCTGCGGATCTCCCTAAGACTCTTCCCCGTCTCCTGGGCGATCCGTTTGAGATCCTCCAGCTCCGGTTTCTCTTTCACAACGCCCCAGCCCTGGGCCCGCTTATACCGGACCGGTCCCAAGGGTGTCTCCACCGTCTCCACCTGCCGCTGGAGCACATACCGGGACAGCACCGCTTCCCGGATTCCCAATGTGGAAAAATGCAGGAAGATTAACTCCACCATTTTTTCCCGGTGCGGCAGATCACATATACAGGTCAACACCGTGCCGGGACGGCCCTTTTTCATGTTCGCTGCAGTGGTATAGACCTCCAGCGCCCCATGCTCCCGCAGAACCTCCATGCCGTAGGCTATATCCTCAGCGGTCATATCGTCAATATTGCAGGAGAGCTCCAGGATCTCCTCCCGTTCTGCTTCTCCGCGGCAGCCCAGCATGGCCCGCAGGCAGTTGGCTCTGGGAAAAGACTTGGTTCCAATGCCGTATCCCGTTTTTTCTATCGTCATAACAGGCCGGGGGCCATAGGCTTTGACGAAATGACGGAGCAGCGCAGCCCCTGTGGGCGTACAAAGCTCCCCTTCGATTTCACCGCCATAGCTGGGGATCCCTTCCAGGAGATACGCCGTGGCTGGTGCAGGTACCGGCAAGATCCCATGGGCACAGTGGACATAACCGGAACCCACACGGACCGGAGACGCCAGAATCTCCTCCACCTCCAGTTCCCGGATCAGCATGCAGACACCCACCACATCCGTCACCGCATCCAAGCTGCCCACCTCGTGGAAATGGACCTCCGTCACCGGTTTTCCATGGGCCCGGGCTTCTGCCTGCGCAATGGCGTCATAGACCGCAACGGCATTCTCCTTGACCTGCTGGGGCAGTTCCAGGCCGTTAATGATGCCGGAGATTTCCCCCATGTCCGCGTGATGATGGCTATGCCCAGCATGCTCCCCCTCATGCTCATGATGATGATCCTCATCATGGTCATGATGGTGCCCATGGCTATGGTTGTGTTCATGGGTATGCCCGTGGCCATGTTCATGATCGTGGGTATGCTCCTCCTGGCCATGGACCAGCACCCGCATATGGGTCCCCGAGATTCCCTGGGTTTCCGCCCGTTCTGCCGAGACGGTAACGCCGGGAATTCCCAAGCCATTGAGTCGATGCAAAAAATCCTCCGGGTCCAGATGCAACTCCAGAAGAGCTCCCATCAGCATATCTCCCGCTGCACCCATACTGCATTCCAAATACAATGTTTTCATATTGTTCCTCCCAAATGATTGATTCGGCTGGCCAAGAAGCCCGCACCAAACCCATTGTCGATATTCACCACGCTGACACCGCTGGCACAAGAGTTGAGCATACTGAGCAGAGCGCTGACGCCCCCGAAGGACGCTCCATAGCCCACAGAGGTGGGCACCGCGATCACCGGGCAATCCGCCAGACCGCCGATGACGCTGGCCAGTGCTCCTTCCATCCCTGCAATTGCAATGATGACCCGAGCGGACATGATCTCATCCATATGGGCCAGCAGGCGATGAAGCCCCGCCACGCCTACATCATAGAGCCGCACCACCTCATTGCCCAGGGCTTCTGCCGTCACTGCCGCCTCTTCCGCCACCGGAATATCGCTGGTACCGCCGGTGGCCACCAGAATGGTTCCTATTCCGGTTTTCTCCGGAAATATACCTGCCACGGCAATCTGTCCTTGGCGGAAATATTGAAGGGGTACCATTTGCTGCACCGCATCGGCTTTTTCCGGCTCCAATCTGGTGATGAGGACGGTCTTTTCTCCCTGCTGGAGCATGGCTTCCGCAATTCCGGCGATTTGCTCCGCCGTCTTTCCAGCGCCATAGATCACCTCCGCCGCACCCTGCCGCAATCCTCGATGACTATCCAGCTTGGCGAAACCCAGATCTTGGTACGGCGCCTCTTTCAGCTGCAGCAGTGCCTTTTCCACTTCCATCTCTCCTGCTGCTACCTGTTGC
>CASEPH010000495.1 GCA_949289625.1 uncultured Clostridia bacterium
CGATCATTCATCATCTGGACGAATCCCTCTTGACTGCCGCCGATGTATTCCGCAATCACCAGTGCAGCGTCGTTGGCGGATTTCACCATGAGACAGTAGAGCAGTTCCTCCAGTGTGTAAGTTTCTCCCGCCAGCAGATCCGCAGAACTGCCGTCTGGATCCATGGTCTCTAGGGCAGATTCCGTTACTGTGACCTCTGCCGAAAGGTCTCCATGTTCCAAAGCCAGAAGACAGGTCATGATTTTTGTAATGCTGGCAGGTTCCCGTTGCTCGTCTATGTTTTTTGCATAGACCATGGTGCCGGAATTGCGTTCCAGCAATAGCAGGGCTTCGCCGTCCAAATCCAGTGCATCCACGGCAGCCAGAGCGGAATCTGCGTCCAGGCCTGCAGCCGACGGCGTTGTGTCGGAAAGCTCAGTAACGGAATCGGTAAGGTCAAAGGAGGCGGTAACGGTGGAGTCCTCCAGCATCGAGACGTCAGAGGCCTGCACACAAAGGGGCTGTATGGTGATGATCAGCGCCAGCAGCAGCGCCGGTAAATGGTGTTTTTTCATAGAATAAATACTCCTGTAGCGGCGGCATAGTATGCCGAAATATCATGTAACGATCAGAATCCTGTCAAAAACAAAAGATTCTTCCCAATTATATCAGCCGAAGGATTGCCATGTCAAGGCATATCCCGGACGGAGCGGATTTGTCCTGTTTCAAATTTTATAAAAAAGGGCTTGACAAAAGAGTAAATCTGTATTATTGTAGTATTGTACTAAGTGACTAATACAACAGAACAAACCGGGAGGTGCTTTATGGAGTGGCATTTTAACAACGACGCCCCCATCTATTCCCAGCTGGTGGAACAGATGACGCTGCGGATCGTAACGGCGGTGTATATGCCTGGACAGCGTATGCCGTCGGTGCGGGATCTTGCGGTGGAAGCTGGCGTCAATCCCAATACCATGCAGCGGGCCCTGGGAGAACTGGAGCGAAACGGGCTGGTGTTCAGCCAGAGGACCAGCGGAAGATTTGTGACGGAGGATATCAAGATGATCGAAGATGCAAAGCGGACGTTGGCGTCCAGACAAATTCAGACATTCCTGCGGGCCATGGATCAGCTTGGCTATCAGCCGGGAGAAATTATCGCGCTGGTGAAAACAGCGCAGGAGAAGGAGGAGAAAGAGAATGTCGCCAATTCTTGAGTGCAGAGATCTCTGCAAAAGCTATGGAAACGTGCAGGCTCTGGATCATGTGAACGTGTCTATTGAGCCTGGAAAGATCGTGGGTCTGCTGGGGCCCAACGGCAGCGGAAAGACCACACTGATCAAAATGGCCAACGGACTTTTGACCTGGAACAGCGGAACGCTGTTGATCGACGGGATGGAACCGGGGATAGAGACCAAAGGAATCATTTCTTATTTGCCGGAGCGAACCTATCTCTCTGACTGGATGTCCGCCAAGCAGACTCTGGACTTTTTTGAGGATTTTTATCCGGATTTCCGCCGGAGAAAGGCCGAGGAGATGCTGGAGCATCTGAATATTCGGCAGGATCAAAAGATCCGGCAGATGTCCAAGGGTACCAGAGAAAAGGTGCAGCTCATTCTGGTCATGAGCCGGGAGGCAAAACTCTATCTGCTGGATGAACCCATCGGTGGTGTTGACCCGGCCACCCGGGATTACATCCTAAATACAATCATTGGCAACTATAATCCAGAGGCCACCGTGATTATTTCCACCCATTTGATTGCGGATGTGGAACAGGTTCTGGACGAAGTTGTGTTTATCAGTCAGGGACAGATCGTATTGCAGAAATCCGTGGATGAAATTCGGGAGGAACAGGGCAGATCGGTAGATCAGCTGTTCCGGGAGGTGTTCAGATGCTGACGAAATTATTAAAGCATGAATTTAAGGCCACAGGCCGACTGATGTGGGTAATCTATGCTGCCATGGCGATTCTGAGTATCGGCGCAAACTTTTCCATGCGCTACTTGGATCGGGGAGAGAACAAGATTTTGTCGGCGCTGACAGGTGTCATTCTGGTGATTTGGGTGCTTTCCCTTGTGGTGGGGATTGTGGCCACCATCGTGCTGATGGTACGGCAATTCCAGAAAAACCTTTTGACGGATGAGGGCTATCTCATGTTTACGCTGCCTTGCTCTGTCCATCATCTGGTGCTGTCCAAGATTATTGTTGCGGCGGTCTGGTTTGTGGTCAGCATTTTGGTGACGATCCTTTGTGTGATGATCGCGGTATTCCAGAGCGCATTTCTCCAGGATGCAGTCGAGTTCCTGCGGATTTTGGTGGATGCAATGACCGTAAAATATGCCCTCAATGGTACCGCCGTTGCAATCGAACTGCTGGTGCTGATCTTCCTGAGCTGTGCCCTGACCTGCATGCAGTTCTATAGCGCCATCTCCATCGGCTATGGATTTACCAATCATAAGGCCCTGTGGTCTGTGGTGTTTTACTTCATTCAGTCCGTAGTGCTTCAAATTGTGGCGACCTTGTTCATGACGCTGACGCTGAGCACCCAGGTGGTGGAGTCCTCCATGGAGATCACAATCCGGTTGACGCAAATGCAGGCCTGGCATCTGACCATGCTGTTGTACTGCGGGTTGGAGTTGGTGCTTTGTGCAGTGTTCTACATCATCACGGTGATGAACCTGAAGAAACGGCTGAATTTGGCCTGAAAACATACTGCGGGCCTGAGATTCCATCCTGGAATCTCAGGCCCGATTTTTGCTGTAGTGGGAGAGAAGAATCAGTTCTCGTCGGAATCCTCCGGGGCGTTGGGGTCAAACTCCACATCGCCTCCAAAGGAGGCCAGCAGAGATTCTAACTCTTGAATGCTCTGGCGCATCTGGGCGGGATCCTTGCTACGCTTGGCACGGGTGGCATTCCGCAGGGCTTCCGTCCGGGCATGCTTTTGGTCCCGGGTGAGCTTTCTGGCGGATTGTGCCTGGAACATGAGCTGCTCCAGCTGATCCTTTGCGGTGGCCTCCTCTTTCTGCTGCTGATCTGCGGCGGCATATTGCTGAGCCTCCCGAATCGCCCGATCGATGTCCTCCTGGGATAGGTTAGAGGAGGCAGTGATGGTGATGGCTTGCTGCTTGCCTGTACCAAGATCCTTGGCGGAGACATTGACGATGCCGTTGGCGTCGATGTGAAAGGTTACCTCGATCTGCGGGACGCCGCGAGGCGCCCGGCGGATGCCGGTGAGTTTGAATTTTCCCAGAGACTTGTTGTCCCGGGCCATCTGCCGCTCGCCCTGGAGTACGTTGATCTCCACGGAGGTCTGGAAATTTTGGGCGGTGGAAAAAATCTGGCTCTTGGTGATGGGCAGGGTGGTATTTCGCTCGATGAGCCGGGTACACACGCCTCCCAGGGTTTCGATGCCCAGGCTCAGGGGAGTCACGTCCAGCAGAAGAAGTCCTGTCACCTGGCCGGACAGGACGCCGCCCTGCAGCGCTGCGCCCATGGCCACGCATTCGTCAGGATTGATGCCCTTAAAAGGTTCCTTGCCTATATAACGATGCACGGCTTCCTGAATGGCCGGAATCCGGCTGGAACCGCCTACCATCAGGACCTTGCTGAGATCTGCACTTTTCAGTCCTGCGTCAGACAGGGCTTGCTGGACCGGGCCCATGGTCTTATCCACTAGATGCCCCGTAAGCTCATTGAATTTGGCCCGGGTGAGGGTGATCTCCATATGCACAGGGCCCTGGGGACCTACTGCCAAATAGGGAAGATTAACCGTGGTGGAGGATACGCCGGAAAGCTCGATTTTGGCCTTTTCTGCAGCTTCCCGAACCCGCTGCATGGCGGCGGAATCCTTACGGAGGTCTACATGGGTCTCCTTCTTGAACTGGGAGAGCAGATAGTCCACCACACAGGCGTCGAAGTCATCGCCCCCCAGACGGTTGTTGCCGGCAGTGGCCAGGACTTCGATGACACCGCCGTCGATGTCCAAAATGGACACGTCAAAGGTGCCGCCGCCCAGATCGTAAACCATGATTTTTTGGGGCGCTTCCTTGTCCACCCCATAGGCCAGCGCAGCAGCAGTGGGCTCGTTGATAATGCGTTCTACCTGGAGGCCGGCGATCTTGCCGGCATCTTTGGTGGCCTGCCGCTGAGAGTCGGTGAAGTAGGCGGGCACGGTAATGACCGCTCTGTCCACCTGTTCGCCCAGATAGGCTTCCGCGTCCTTTTTCAGCTTTTGCAGAATCATGGCGGAGATCTCCTGGGGCGTATATTTTTTGCCGTCAATTTTTACCGTATAGTCGGTACCCATTTCCCGCTTAATGGAGGACACGGTCCGGTCAGGATTGGTGACGGCCTGCCGTTTGGCGGCCTGTCCCACAAACCGTTCCCCGGTTTTGGAAAACCCCACCACGGAGGGCGTCGTCCGATCACCTTCCGCGTTGGGGATTACCACCGGGTCGCCGCCTTCCATGACAGCCACACAGGAATTTGTTGTACCAAGATCGATACCGATCATTTTTGCCATTATTGAAAACCTCCAAAGTATATGAGATCGATTTGAAACAGTCAGTTTGCCACGATTACAAGGGCGTGCCGTAGAATGGTATCTCCCTGCCGAAATCCGGCTAGGGCCACACTGGTGATGATGTTTTCTCCCACATTTGGGTCGGTAATATGCTCCAGCGCTTCGTGGAGCGTAGGATCAAAAGTCTCTCCCAACGCAGGGATTTCCGTAATTCCCAGGGAGGACAAAACCTCCACCAAAGCCTTGCTTGTCATACGAATGCCGGCAACAAAGGCTTCGTCCTGACAAGGTAGGGCAAGGGCACGCTGCAAATTGTCATAAACCGGGAGAAATTGCAGGGCCGCGTCTGCCCGGCCGGATTGATAGGCAGACTCCCGGGCATCGGATGTTCTGCGACGGTAATTCTGATATTCCTGATTCAGGGCTTGAAGCTGTAGCTCTGCGTCCTCCAGGGCTTGCCGGGATACCAACGGAAAGTACATAAAGCAACCTCCTAACAGCACAGCCAGTAATACCGGCCGCCCAAACAGGAATTGCACAGACACCACGCCATACACATGGGATAGCAGAGATTGCTGCCAAAACCGGTGGAAAACCCATGGCTGGCGCCTGTATTGGTGTACACTCTGCCGCCGGACTGAACGATCTGATAGAACCGCTGATAATCCGGGTTGTCCGGGTCCAGCTGAACGGCGCGGCGGATATGCTCCATGGCAGCGACCCGATTGCCTTGACCGTAGTTGGCTCGGGCGCTGCAGTAGTACCACTTGGCGTCACGATCCGCTTCCAGCACGGAGGAGAGCACATTGAGGGCTTCGGCATAGGCTCCGGCATTGATGTAGTGAAGTGCGGCCTGGATTTCGCTGGAATCCCGGGCCTCGTATTGGGTGTTGTATTGCCGACGTTCCTGATAGCCAAAGCCGAAGGGATCGAACCCAAAACCAAAGGGGTCACTCCATCCGGAGGAGGAGCCGTTGCTGCCGCCAGTGCTGCTGTATCCGCCGCCATAGCTCTGCTGGGCCTGTGGATTCTTGATGGCCTCGTAGGCGGCGTTGATCTCGTTCATTTTTTTTGCGCATTCCTCGTCTCCGGGGTGCAGATCGGGATGATACCGCTTTGCCAGCTTCCGGTAAGCGGATTTGATCTCGTCCTCGGAGGCGTTCCTGGATACGCCAAGCACCTCATAGGGATCTTTCATGTGGGCCTGTCTCCTTCTCCATTGCTTTCTTCTCTTTTATCTCGCCGGTAAAATACCTGGTTATATTTTTGCCATACGCCTGCGTACAGGATATTCCGCATCAGGGTAATGTCCTGAACCAACGGCAGCTTTTCAAAGGCTGTGGTGCAGTCAGAGAGCAGCATACTTAAAAGCGCGTAGTCGGCCTCTCGGCTGCGTTGGCCGCCCAGGGCCAGCAGGGGATTGGGGCGACCCCGCCGGGCGTCGCTTTTTGCGTCGATGCAGGCGTCCATGATGTAGATAAAACGGCCCAGTCCCTGGCCCATTTGTCGCAGGGTAGGGGACCAGTAATCTGACTCCCGAACCACAAACAATTCGCCCATCAGATCGCCGAAACAGTCCGCTGCGGCATCCGCACTTACTTCCGGACCGGATTCAAACCGGTGAAGTTTTTGCAGGTTATCTCGAATGGCCTGAGATTGCCGGGGATATTGCTGTTCTAACACCAGGCAGCGCCCCGACAGTGTTTTATACAACATCAGTCGGGAAAATTTCTTGTCGTCTTCCCAGTCGTCCAGACAATTCCACCATGCCAACAGAAGGTTGAGATCCGCAGCATAGTCGGTGAACTGGGAGGTCCAGTACCCCCGCTGCTTCAGCGGATGGACCGGACAGCGAGCAGCCCCGGCCTGTTCCTCCGGTTCGTAAAGACTGGTGAGTACCAAGACCAGAAAAGCCATATCATAGGTCAGCGTCATGCGACCCGTGAAGCCATGGCGATGCTGCAAGGTGCGGCACAGGCCGCAATAGCAGCCGCTGTAGCGCAGGAACTGCTCCTCATCCATCTGGGACTGATCTGCGGTGATATATCCAAACATTAGCTGTTCCTTTCAAAAATGTGTCCGCAGCCCTTGCAGGTAATACGGATATGGCCTTTGCCCTTAGGGACACGCAGGACCATGCCGCATTGGGGGCACTTGAAAAAGCAAAACAGATTTTTCTGTTGCCGCCGGCATTTGAACTGCTGCCAGCGTTTTGTAATAGGGGAGATCAACGAGAGAAACTTTTGATTTTCCCGTTGCCTCCGAACAATGTTTTTGCTAAAAATCCGAAAATAACTGATCAGCAGACAAATCAGCGCCAGCACCCACATAAGATTGCCAACCAAACCGTCGATAAACATAGATAGAATCAGAAGCAGGCAGGCGGCAAAGCTGGAGGCCAAAGAAAGGGCATCCGAGCCGTTTCGCCCAGAGAAAAAGCCGTTACGCCGCTGCATAGAATCGCCTGCCTTTCACGATGAAATACGTTCTTATAGGTAGTGTACCAGTATATTATGAACGGAATATAAACATGGAAAAATTTTTTGTAAACAGAATGAAATTATACTGGGTAATTCGGGAAAAAGTCAACAGGGAAAGCGCGCATTCTTGCCAATATGTAAAAAAGATCAAAAAGAATGCTGTATAAAGTTGGCTGCTGCCCCTTGACAAAGGGGGCTTTTGCTGATAAAATATCACAAGTCAATTCGGAGAGATGTCCGAGCGGTTTAAGGAGCCGGTCTTGAAAACCGGTGATTCCAGCAATGGAACCGTGGGTTCGAATCCCACTCTCTCCGCCACTTTCTCCTGAATATGGTTATGCGGAAGTACCCAAGAGGCCGAAGGGGCTCCCCTGCTAAGGGAGTAGGCGTCTAATCCACGCGCGAGGGTTCAAATCCCTCCTTCCGCGCCAAGAGTTTTCCCGGTATTCGCTTGGAATACCGTGAATTTTTTTATGCATTTTATTATTGCGAAGTTCGGTATTTTTGGGTTTTGAGGGGAGAAGCTACATTTCTGGTTTCTTGTTAGAATAAATTTGTGGCCATTAGGTGTTTCCTTGCATCCAGATTGTCGTTTTTAGTGAAT
>CASEPH010000496.1 GCA_949289625.1 uncultured Clostridia bacterium
TGGATTTTAACGAAGTAATTGACCGCAGAAAGACCAGCCGGGAGTGGACAGACCGGGAGGTCGCCTACGATACCATCAAAAAGATTTTGGAGGCAGGTATGAAGGCCCCCTCCTGGGACCACTACCGGAACTGGCAGTTTATCGTCCTGCACGAACGGGCGGATAAAGAGCGGACCTTTGCCTATGCCAAGGCGGTGGCCAAGCGCTATGTGGATGAGAACCGCACCTATACTCGCCCCAATCTGGCCACAAAGATGTATGCCTACGCCATGCCCCGGCAGTTTACCATGCTGGTGGACTGCTCCTATGTGATCGTGCCGCTGTTCAAATGCGCCCGGCTGAATGGGGAGTGGGTCAGCAAGCTCAATCCACTCACAACGGCGTGGTGTGTGGCGGAAAACATCATGCTGGCCGCCATCAGCGAGGGGCTGGGCTACTCCCTTCGGATCCCGTTGAACCGGGAACATGATGTGGTGCTGCGGGAGCTGGGCGTGCCCCAGGGCTGGATGACGCCCTGCTTCATCGGCATCGGCTATCCGAAGGAGGATGAGGCCATCCCGGAGCAGTACAGCACCAGCCCGGAAGGGCATATCCATCTGGGAGGCTGGTAAGATGTCAGAACTCATCATCCGGGAGATTGAAGCAAAGAGCATCATCACCAAGACGGATATTCCCGTGTGCGACTATGCCGTCAATCCTTATGTTGGCTGCACCCACGGCTGTAAATACTGCTACGCCTCATTCATGAAGCGTTTTACAAATCACCCCGAGCCTTGGGGCGAGTTCCTGGACGTGAAATACTGGCCGGAACTGCGCAAGCCGGAGAAGTATGCCGGGAAAGAGATGTTCTTTGGCACAGTCACTGACCCATATAATCCCCAGGAGGAGCAATACCGCCGTACCCGTACTCTGCTGGAGCAGCTTCAGGGCAGCGGGATCAAGCTGAGTATCCAGACAAAATCAGACTTGGTACTTCGAGATGTAGACTTGATCCGCACCTTCCCGGAGGCTCGGGTTGGATTTTCCATCAACACCCTGGACGAGGACTTCCGAGCGGATATGGACAGGGCAGTTTCCATCGAGCGGCGGCTTGCCGCTATGAAAGTCCTCCATGAGGCTGGCATCCGCACCACCTGCTTTATCTCCCCGATTTTTCCGGGCATCACCGACGTTCCGGCGATCATCGGCAGGGTACGGAATCAGTGCCAGCTGGTCTGGCTGGAAAACCTCAACCTCCGGGGCAGCTATAAGACGGTGATTCTGAACTACATCAAGGAAAAGCATCCGGTACTGACAGGGCTGTATGAGGAAATCTATTCCCACGGCAGCCGCCTTTACTGGGAAGCACTGGATGCCCAGCTGCGGACTTATGCCAAGGAGAGCGGTCTGGACTATGTGACAAATGACGACAGTATGAAGCGACCCTTTGACGCCCCGCCGGTCATTGTAAATTTCTTTTATCATGAACAAATCAAAAAATCCGCAAGGAAAGGTGGTGGCAGTCATGCCTGAATTACCGGAAATAGAATCGATAAAACGGGTGATCGAGCCGCAGATACAGGGACTTGCCATAGACAGGGTCACGGTCAACCGACCGGAAGTGATCGCCAACCCTGATGCCGCTGAATTTTGCGGACGGGTTTCGGGTCAGAGTTTTGCCGGTATGGAGCGCAGGGGAAAATTTCTGATCTTCTCCCTGGAAAGCGGCGATCGGCTCATCGTACACCTGCGTATGACCGGCTGCCTGCTGGTGACGCTGGCAGATTATCCGGAAGAAAAACATACCCATCTTGTTTTCCATTTGTCCGGCGGCAGAGAGCTGCGTTTCTCTGACACTCGTCGGTTCGGACGCTTCTGGCTGCTGCGGCAGGGGGAAACAGATACCTATACTGGAATGGAAAAGCTGGGCAGAGAACCCTTTGATTCGGATTTTTCTGCGGAATATCTCTGCTCCCGCCTGGTCAAACGAAAAAAAGTTATCAAGGAGTGCCTGCTGGATCAGAGCGTGGTTGCCGGGATCGGCAATATCTATTCGGACGAAATCTTGTTTGCCGCCCGCATCCACCCGGAACGCCCAGCCAACACGCTGACAAAAGAGGAGTGGGATCGTCTCGCTTCGGTCATCCCGGAGCGGCTGGCCTTCTTCATCGAAAAGAATGAGACCACACTGGAGGAATATCTGGAGACAAAGGGGCAGGACTATCGCAATACGCCGTTTTTGCAGGTCTATGGGCACGGCGGCGAGCCCTGCCCGGTCTGCGGAGAGATTCTTTGCCGCAGCGTGATTGGCGGCAGAAGTAGCGTATTCTGCCCGGCGTGTCAGAAATAATCTTAATAGTTGGAAAAAATCCTCGCTTTAGACTTTCATCAACAGTGAGGATTTTTCTTTACGCTTTAATTTCCTGCCCATCCTTAAATGTGAACCGCACATCGTCCTTGGTATAGATTGTCACATGATCCACCAGTCCGCACCAGAGGGCAGGGTCAAATTTCTCCATTAGGTCAGCCTGCGCCAGCGTGTCCAGAAAGGCTTCAATTGCCGCCCGTCTGGATTTCTTGTCGGCAATGGCGGCTTCAATTTCCTCCAGACGAGCCTTCGCGGTATTGAAACGGGTGGTGAGACTGTCGTAGCGTTTTTGGTATTCCGTTTGATCGAGCGCCACATGAGCGTTTTCATAGATACATTTCTCGATAAGGTCTGAGACTACCATGATCTCGCTCTGGAGTTCCTCGGCTTCGGCTTCCAGTGCAGAAGTGTCAAAGGCGATATCCAGTGAAGCTCTCAAGGGAGCAATGACTGCATCTTTCTTGCTGATCAGCTTATTTGCTGCTAAGACGAACATGGTCTTGATCTCGTCTTCTGTCAAGTGCGGCGTGGAGCATTTATCCTCGCCGTCATACTTGTGGTTGCATTGCCAGATCACCCTGCGGTACTTGCTGTTGGAATGCCAGACCTTAGATCCATACCATTCGCCGCATTGTCCGCATTTAATTTTGCCGGAAAAAAGGTGGACACCGCTGTGCCTGCCACGACTGTTTTTCCGGCGCTCCAATTCCTGCTGTACCAGTTCAAAGACTTCCGGCTGAATGATGGCTTCATGGTTTCCCTCCACATAATACTGCGGAATTTCGCCTTCGTTGACCTTTTTCTTCTTTGTAAGAAAGTCGACCGTGTAGCTTTTCTGCAGGAGCGCATCGCCTTTATACTTTTCGTTGGTCAAGATGCTCCGAACTGCTCCGGCATTCCACTTGTCTTTGCCGCCTGGAGACTTGATACCGTCACTGGTTAGTCTTGATGCGATGCCGTGGGGCGTCATGCCCTGTAGGAACATACTGTAGATGCGCCGGATGATGACTGCCTCATCTTTGTTCAAAACCAAGTTTCCATCGGGTCCGCGGTCGTAGCCGAGAAATCGTTTGAAAGGAACGGTAACCTTACCATCTGCAAACCGCTTTCTCTGTCCCCAGGTGCAGTTCTCAGAAATGCTCCGGCTTTCCTCCTGCGCCAGTGAGGACATGATGGTGATTAAGAGTTCGCCTTTGCTGTCAAGCGTCCAGATATTCTCCTTCTCGAAGTAGATTTCCACACCTTTTTCCTTGAGCTGACGCACGGTAGTCAAACTGTCGACCGTGTTGCGGGCAAACCGGCTGACCGACTTGGTGACAATAAGGTCGATCTTACCTGCAAGAGCATCCGCCACCATGCGCTTGAAGCCCTCTCGGTGCTTTGTGTTGGTGCCGGTAATGCCCTCATCGGTGTAGACCTCAACGAATTCCCAATCGTCCCTGCCACGGATATAATTGGTGTAATAATCCACCTGGGCGGTATAACTGGTCAGCTGTTCCTCACTGTCCGTGGAGACACGAGCGTAGGCGGCTGTGCGGCGCTTTTTCTTTTCACTGATCGGTGCTGCTGTGAACCGGGTTATCGTTGCCGGTATCGTCGTTACTTTCGCCACGCTTTTTCCTCCTTATTTCTCGTATGATTTCGCCATGTCTCTTTCTGCGTTCTTCTGTCCAGCTGGCTCGTATGCTCTGCACCTGACGTTCTCGGCGTTCCGCAGTCCATTTTACACCATGCCGCTTATCGAGATAGGGTCTGGTAAC
>CASEPH010000497.1 GCA_949289625.1 uncultured Clostridia bacterium
CTCCACAGCCAGCAGAAGGGAGTTCCGGTAGCAGTCTGCCAGGAGCTGCGGTTCGTTGTGGTTCCCGCCGGACCAGATGGGCCCCACGGTATGAATGACAAAAGGGCAGGGGAGGCGATAACCACGGGTGATTTTGGCCTGGCCGGTGGGGCAGCCGTGGAGGGTGCGGCACTCGGCCAGCAGCTCAGGGCCGGCAGCCCGATGAATGGCACCGTCTACGCCGCCGCCCCCCAGCAAACTGTTGTTGGCAGCATTCACAATGGCATCCACATTCCGGATTTGCGTGATGTCGCCCCGGATCATACGCAGCTGGGCAGCGTTTGTCCTCGGAGCAAAAGGATCAGCATCGTTTTGAGCGAAATTGGATCGAGACATGGGTGAGTCCTCCTTTGTCAGAAAACCGTGTCAAAGATACTGCTTTTAGTTTAGCACACGGATCCAGCCGCCTCAAGAGACAAGCCGCTGCTGCCAGGAATGGCAGGTCTCTAAACTTTCTCCATCGGGATGTGTCATTTTGATGAATTGGATGCAGCATGGAGAGAATAACAGGAATGGAACTGCTGGAAATGCGTCTGTGCTGCATCGGCAGGATACTGGATCCGCGCAATTCCGAAGATGGAAAAAAGAAGGAATTTATAGTATCATAAAACCAATGGTCCGTTGCAAAACGGGAATAAACTGGATCCATTGCGGTTTCCCAAAAAGAAAGAGGTAACTTCCATGAAAAAAATTGATGCACATCTGCATGTGGCACAGATTGTCGCCGGGTATTGCCGGCGGGGCGAGCCGCGCGCCATCGGCGGCGGCAAGGCCGCCTGGGGCAATGGGGAGGAATTCGATTTGTTCCCTCAGAATGGCGACTACGGTGAGACCAACTTCACCGCCGAAAAGGCCCTGGCCCTGATGGACCGCAACGGCGTGGAGCGGGCAGTGCTGATGCAGGGGAGCATGTACGGCTTTCAGAATCGCTACCACAGTGAATTGATTCAGAAATATCCCGACCGGTTCTGCCCAACCTGTACGGTGGATCCCTATATGACCGACGCGGTTCAGACCATGGAGTATTTCTTCGAGAAGAAGGGATTCCGCGCCGCCAAGTTTGAGGTAAGCAGCGGCGGCGGCCTGATGGGCTGCCATGAGCCCTTTGATTTGGCCGGCCCAACCATGCGCCCCCTGTTTGATATCATCGAGGCCCACCATGCCCCGGTGGCACTGGATGTGGGAGATCTGACCATGCCCAGCCACCAGCCCTGGAGCCTGGCCCGCATTGCCGAAGATCACCCTCAGATGAAACTTGTGGTCTGCCATCTGCTGGCCCCCATTCCCGGCAGGGAAAAAGAGCTGACACTGAGTCTGGAACTTTTGAAGAAGCCCAATGTCTGGTTTGACCTTGCAGCCCTGCCCAAGATTGTGGCGCCGGGTACTTATCCGTACCCGGCAGTACACGAGGTCCTCAAGCTGGCAAAATCCATTGTGGGTGCCGACCGCCTGCTGTGGGGCACTGACGCCCCCTTTGCTGCCACCCAGGACAGCTACGAACATCTGACCGACTACCTGACCAAGGGAGACGCCTTCACCGAAGAAGAGCTGGAGGACGTCTATTATAACAATGCCAAACGCGTGTATTTCGATGACTGAATGCAGCTGCTGCCAATGAAATATCGTGCGTTCTGGGGATTTTGATATGTACGTATGTACATGGCAAGTACGGCGGAGCTTCATTTACCTTTTTTCCGTAGACAGCAAAAGGCTGGCAGCCTGCGCTTTTAGGCACAAACTGTCAGCCTTTCTTTTTCGTTATTCCTTTAAAACGTTCCGTTCAGACAGATGGGGTTCGGCCTTACAAAAACCGCAGGAGCCAGTTCCTTTGCGAGGGGGATGAGCAGAGAAATCCATCAAGCGGGATCATGGAGAGCAGCACCGTTGCTGTCAATTACCTGGCGGTACCAGTCGAAGGATTTCTTTTTATAACGCCGGAAACTGCCGCTGCCGTCCTGCTGGCGATCCACATAGATCATGCCGTACCGCTTGGTCATTTCGGCCGAAGCAGCACTGACCAAATCGATGATGCCCCAGGATGCATAGCCCATCACTTGAACGCCGTCCTGTATGGCCTTTTCCACTTCCAGCAGATGGCCGCGGGTGAAGGCGATTCGCTCGTCATCCAGAACGGTGGGGAGCCCATCAGGACCGGGCACCAGACTCTCCTTTCGTCCGATCCCATTTTCTGCAATGAAAAGGGGCAGATGGTAGCGCTCGTACAGCTCATTCAGGATATACCGCAGGCCCTGCGGATCAATGGGATAATCGTACTCAGAGTAGGGAACATAAGGGTTGCGCAGGCCTCTGAGAATGTTGCCGGAAGAAGACTGGTATTGGGATTCATCTTTGGCCACTGTTTTGCTGTTGTAGTAACTGAACGAGATGAAGTCCACGGTGTTTTTAAGAATTTCCCGGTCTTCCTCTGTGATGGAGAGGGTGACGCCCAGCTTTTCAAAGATTCGCTTGGCATAAAAAGGATACCGTCCGGTACAGTGGACATGAAGAAAATAGTTCATTTCCTGCTGGCTTTCCATGGCGGCGATGATGTCGTCCGGATTGCAAGTCATTGGATAGCGGGGGGTGGCAGCAACCATGCAGCCGATCTGAAAATCAGGGTTGATCTGACGGGCTATTTGGGTGGCCAGGGCGCTGGCCACCAGCTGATGGTGGGCTGCCTGGTACATGTCCTGAGCAGTAAGCTGTGACTTGGGCGTCAGGATGCCGCCGCCCAGCAGTGGAGAAAGGACGGTTACATTGATTTCATTGAAGGTAAGCCAGTAACGGACCTTGTGCTGGTAACGGCGGAATACAGTTTCTGCATACCGGGCAAAGCAGCCGATCATCTCCCGGCTGCGCCAGCCATCATACTTGCGGGCCAGAGCCAGGGGCGGCTCATAGTGGGAGAGTGTTACCAGCGGTTCGATCCCGTATTGATGGCAGGTATCAAAGACCGAATCGTAGAAAGCAAGGCCTGCCTCATTGGGTTGAGCGTCTTCCCCTGTGGGAAAAATGCGGGACCAGGCGATGGAAAGGCGCAGAACCTTAATGCCCATTTGAGCCAGAAGGGCGATATCTTCCCGGTAGCGGTGATAGAAATCAATGCCGGCCAGCTTGAGGTTGTCAGGGGTGGGTTTCTGGGTGACAGAGCCCCGCACACCTTTGGGCATCACATCCTGAATGGACAGTCCTTTGCCGTCCAGGTTGTAAGCTCCTTCACACTGATTGGCGGCCAGAGCGCCGCCCCACAAGAACTGCTGGGGAAAGGCCATAAAAATCCTCCTTATACAACACCGCACCACCTCCGAAAAGGTGATGCGGCGGATCAGATGTTATTGGGCTGACTGAGTATCAGCAGAGGGTGTCGGCTCTTTATACAGGAGAACCGACAGGATAAAGCTGGCTACAATGGCGATTGCCACCGTGATGCAGGCATTATAGAAAGAGCTCATGTTCTCGCCGCCGATGTAGATAGGCAACGAGAAGATGTTGGAGGTGCCGGCAGACCAGGCCTTGATGCCGGTGATGCCGGCGTAGAGGCCGGCCAGGCCGCCGCCGATCATGGTGGCGTAGAGGGGCCGTTTCAACTTCATGTTGACGCCGTAAAGGGCCGGCTCAGTGATGCCACACAGAGCGGTAATGCCGCAGGAAGAAGCCAGGGACCGAAGGTCAGTGTTTTTGGTGCGGAAAGCGACTCCCAGAGCAGCACCGGCAGTGGCCATGTTAGAGGAGAGGGCGCCGGGGGCCAGGATGGTGGCATAGCCCACAGCAGCGCGCTGGGTGGCCTGAACAGCACCCAGGCTGTAGTGCATGCCGGTCATGACCAGCAGCGGATAGAAGAAGGCAACCAGAGTGGGAACCAGCCAGCTGACATAGTCATTCAGGAAGTTGAAGAAGTTGGCCAGGTAGCCGCCGACAATGCTGCCCAGAGGTCCCAAAACGATCAGTCCAACGGGTGCCACAATCAGGATGGTGAGCAAGGGGGCAAGGAACACCTTGACAGCCTTGGGAGAGATCTTTTTGGCGAATGCCTCCACATAGGACTGGAAGAACACAATCAGGATGATGGGGATGACGCTGGTTGTGTAAGTAGCCATTTTGACAGGGATGCCCAGGAAAGCCACAGGGTCTCCAGCCGCCTTCAGATCCAGGAAGGTGGGGTGCACCAGCATACCCGCAAAGATCAGGGCCAGGAAAGCGCTGCACTTCAGCTTCTTGGCGGCCGAAACGGCGATGAAGAAAGGCAGGTAATAGAACACGATATCCGAGATCATATACAGCAGGGTATAGGTCTGGGAATCGGTGCTGATCCAGTTGAAGGTGGTGCAGATGGTCAGGATCGCCTTGACCATGCCGGAGCCGGCCAGCGCACCCACAATGGGCATAAAGATACCGGCAATGGTATCAAAGAAGGCCGCCACAGGAGAAACCTTTTTGGTATCCAGATTCTCATTGATGACAGGCTCGGTGGCCAGTTTGCCTTCGGCCACCACATCATTGAAAACGTCTTCCACATGGGTACCGATGATGATCTGGAACTGTCCGCCGCTGTTCACACACCCTGCCACACCCGACAGGGCTTTAATCTTGGCCATATCCGCCTTGGCGTCGTTTTTTAGATGAAACCGCAAACGTGTCATGCAATGGGTCACAGAACTCACATTCTCGGGGCCGCCCACGAGTTCGAGAATCTGCTTGGCTAAAGCTTGATACTTCATCGAGTCATTCTCCTTTTTCTTGTTGTCGTGCAGCCGGTTACGCCAGGCGAAGAACTTGCCCCGGAACTGCAGTTTGATGCTTTCCAATGTGCCTTGGACCTCGGGCAGCCTCCACATCAATCCAGGGGCAAAGCCAAGGACTGGCCGCAGCGTGAAGGTAGAAAGCTGATCTTGCTGAACTTATTGTAACATGGTTCGGCACAGAAGAAAAATGCCAAAACGACGTATCTTTTTTGCGATTTATGATTTTTTGTAATAAATGAAGAAGACTGTCAGGAAATAAGCAGGGATTCAAAGCGGCGGACGGCATCCGAAGTATTGGAGGCCATCCAAACGCAAAGAATTCCAAAACACTGGGGAGAATCTTCTATGGGAATCGAAACGTAGCCTTCCGGCACAGTTTCCGAAATAGTCAGCGCTACAAAGCTGACAGCACGATAGCGATCCAGGAGCGTCAATACATCGCCGATCTTTTTGCCTGAACTGACATAGCGGGGGGTGAAGCCATATTCCCGGCAGATCTCAGTGTGGCCCCAGGAGACACCCGGCATATCCTCAGTATCCCAGGCGATAAAAGGCTCATTGCGCAGCTGGTCCATCCGAACTGACGGCTGACAGGACAGTGGATGAGACAGGGACATCATGACATACAGTCCGCTTCGGACAATTTCAAAGCTGCGGGACCCGGCAATCTCTTTGTATCCAGTCTGCGGATGGAGGATAATATCCAGCTTGCCCTGGGAAAGCTGGTCCTCCAGGTTTTTCAAGGTGTCGTATACAGTGTCTAGATCAAACAGCTCTCCCTCCTGGGCCAGCCGCTTTTTAAAATGATGGAGGTGAGAGTAGGAGATATAACCCACCCGCAGCATCAAGCGCTGACGGAAATTTTCCTCAGACACCAGCAGCTTGAGCTGGGTGCACTGCTGGAGGATTTTCTCCGCTTCCTGCAGGCAGACTTTTCCGGCACCGGTCAGTTTCAAGCTCCGAGTCGTGCGTTCAAACAAGGCACACCCCAGCTCTTTTTCCAGACGGTTAATGGAACGGGTTAGGGCAGGCTGGGTTACATAACAAGCATCTGCCGCCTTGGTGAAATTCAGCGCGTGGGCAACTGCAACAAAGTACTGCAATTCCAGTAAAGTCATGAAAGAGGTTCCTCCCAGAGAGATGTGAAAAATTTGGGTTTTACATAAATAAAAAGGAGATAAACTGTATGCCGCAACAGGCTGCTGAAGTAAAAATTTTGTCAATTATAACATGAAAAGCGGGAAAAGGAAAGGGAACAAGTCGGTCTGGCCCCCCGGTGCAAGGAACAATCCGACATCCGTAAAAACCGGAAAGAAAGGGACTGATGCCGCTGCGGC